>NZ_JBEPLY010000001.1:0-510818 GCF_040545495.1 Martelella mangrovi | reverse complement strand
CTGTTCTTCCGTGAACCGTGAACGCTTCATGCCGTCCGTCTCCGTGTCGTGACAGACTCTACCAGAATCTGGAGGAAGTTCAGGGGCTCAGGTCACCCCATAAAAGGGGCTCACATGGGTGCATGTGATTTGATTCAATGGTTTCTGCAAAGGAGACCATTGATGCGCCGTCATTTTGACCTGATGGATTTCGGGTGAGCGGTGAGCGAGCCGCTTATGCTCCACAACAGCGGCAGCGTGCCGCGGGTCGATGATCGCCGTGTATTCAATGGCATTCTCTGGCGCTTTCGCACCGGCAGACCACCGTGCGGGAGAAGGAGCTCGCCAATACCCCGGCCAACCGAAACGTTCTGTTCTGATACCTAAACCGAGAATACATCTTGAAAGGAATGGCTGGGGAACCTGGATTCGAACCAGGACTAACGGAGTCAGAGTCCGTGGGTCTACCGTTAACCTATTCCCCACCGTCCGGCGCAAACGCGCCTTCAATGTGGGGCGCTTATAAACAGAATTACCCCGGCTTGCCAAGGGGAAAATTCAAAATTTTCCTGTTCGTTGACGATCATGCCCGGACAGGCGGCGGGACGCAAAATCGACAAAAGAAAAGGCATTGGCCTTGCCTTCCGCGGCTGCTATGATGACGTCAACTGAAAATCGATTGAGCGCCATGTTGCGAGCGACCCTTTGGGACAGCGGCTTGCGCGGCGCGATGGAACTGGAAAAGTGGAAGACCCCCAAAACAGCGACAGGCTGTCGGATGGCGGGGCGCGCTTGGAAAAAGGCAGCGAGGGCAAGCGGACCCGTCGTCGCCGATCCCGGAAAGGCAACAGAAATGCTGCCCCCGGAGTGCCCGCATTGAATGACGGCGCAAACGCGTCGTCCGGTAGCGACCCGGCTGTGCCGCAGGCCGCAGCCGTTCCCGGTAAACGCAAGCGCCGTCGCGGCAAACGCCGCAAGGGCGGTTGCGGTCCCGTGCACGACGCAGGCAGCGGCCAGCCGCTTGCGAGCGTTGGCGATATCGCCCGTGAAAAGCCGGACGGCGACACCGCCGCACCCCGACAAAAGAAACGCAGACGGCGACGCAAGGCCCATACCAAGGGGCCGCTTGGCGCCGATGGCTGCAAACATGTGCGCGCTTCCGGTGCAAAATCAGACCGGCCGGATGCCGCGGGTAAGCCGGCCGCAGCAGATGCCCCGCCGCCCCCGCAAAAACGGGGTCCGCACACGGGCGGGACGGCACAAAACGCACCACAGAAACCACAACGCGACCCGGCGCCGCATACAACCGGTCCCGGAAACGGCGGTCCGCGACATGCGGGCAATACCCTCTACGCGGCGCTTGATCTCGGCACCAATAATTGCCGGCTTCTGATTGCCCAGCCGACACGCCACAATCAGTTTCGCGTGGTCGACGGTTTTTCGCGCATTGTCAGGCTTGGCGAAGGCCTTGCCGCAACAGGCAGCCTGTCACCCGAGGCAATGGACCGGGCCGTCGAGGCGCTTTCATTGTGCGCAGCCAAGCTGAAGGGGCGCTCGGTCCGGCGCATGCGGTTGATTGCGACGGAAGCCTGTCGCGCCGCCGATAATGGCGACGCCTTTCTCGAACGGGTGCGTAACGAGACCGGGCTTGAACTTGAAATCATCAACCGCGAAACCGAAGCACGGCTTGCCGTTTCGAGCTGCGCCTCGCTGATCGGGCGGGAAACCCGTTCCGCCGTGCTTTTCGATATCGGCGGCGGCTCCTCGGAAATCGCCGTGATCCGGTTCGGCGAGAACCGGTCGCTACGCATCGCCAATCATATTTCGCACTGGACATCGCTGCCTGTCGGGGTCGTCACGCTTTCGGAGCGGTATGGCGGCCATCACGTCACGCCGGCGATTTTCGAAGACATGGTTGCCGAAGTGACCGCTCTGCTTGGTGATTTCCACTGCCCGGAAATCGGAGGCAGCGCCCATGACGACGGCTTTCACCTGATCGGCACGTCGGGGACGGTGACAACGCTGGCCGGTGTCCATCTCGATCTGCCGCGCTATGACCGGCGCAAGGTCGATGGCATATGGCTTTCCAATGACGAGGTCTCCGCCATGCAGGACAAGCTTTTGTCCTGGGATTTCGCCGGGCGGGCGGCCAATCCCTGCATCGGCCCCGACAGGGCCGATCTTGTGCTGGCGGGTTGCGCCATTCTGGAGGCGATCCGCCGCCGCTGGCCGGCGCCGCGCATGCGGGTTGCCGACCGGGGCCTGCGCGAGGGCATTCTGACGGACATGATGATGCGCGACGGCGTGTGGCGCTCGAAGCGCCGCCGGGGCGGGTTCAACCGCGCCCACCAGCCGCGCCACGACAGCAGGGACTGACAAAAATGGCCAAGCCAACCTCAAAACCGGCCCGCACCGGCCGCAAGATCGGCCAGAAGGTCAAGAAAAGCAAACTCAAGGCCTCGTCACGGCGCTGGATCGAGCGGCATATCAACGACCCTTACGTTCAGCGCGCAAGGACCGAGGGTTTTCGCGCACGTGCGGCCTACAAGCTGCTGGAGATCGATGAAAAACACGAGATCCTCAAGGGCGCACGGCGGATCATCGATCTGGGCGCGGCCCCCGGCAGCTGGTCGCAGATCGCCGCCAAGGTGACCGGGTCCACGGATACGGATGTGCGGGTGGCCGCGATCGACTTTCTCGAAATGGCACCTATTCCCGGTGTCAAATTCTTCCAGATGGACTTTCTGGACGATGACGCGCCGGAACTTCTGCGGGACGCGCTCGACGGTCCGCCCGATCTGGTGATCTCGGATATGGCCGCGCCGACCACGGGCCACAAGCGCACCGACCATCTGCGCACCATGTATCTGTGCGAGGTGGCCGCCTATTTTGCAATCGAGACCCTGGCCGAAGGCGGGCATTTTCTGGCCAAGACCTTTCAGGGCGGGGCCGAAAACGATCTGCTGACCATGCTCAAGCAGAATTTCAAACAGGTGGTCCACGTCAAGCCGGCGGCATCGCGTTCCGAATCGGTGGAGATGTTCGTGCTCGCCAAATCCTTCAAGGGCCGTCAGACGGACGATTGAGAGCGCCGTCACCCGATCGAGATTGCAATCCCGTCAGGCAACAGTGATGCCTATTGATGAGCTGCGTTCATCTTTGTCAGCAATGCGGGCATCTTTTTGCGCCGGCCGCGCATGGCCACATTGAGGATCGATGTGGTCAGGGGGCACGCAATGCCTTCCCGGCCATGACAGACGTGATCGAAGTGAAAGGACAGCGCCATGAACTGGACACCGGAACAACTCGAGGATATCGCGGTCGCCGACGATTTCCGCATCGCCCCGTTTCGCGAGGATGGGAAAACCTACGGTACGCCAACCTTCATCTGGTCGGTTGTGGCGGATGGCGATCTCTACGTGCGCGCCTATAACGGCACGCGTTCACGCTGGTATCGGTCAGCACTTGAACAAAAGGCAGGTCGCATCAGTGTTGCCGGGAAAACCCATGAGGTCAGCTTCGAGCCGGTGACCGACGATGCCGTGAATGACCGCATTGATGATGCATACCGTGCAAAATACGCCAGCAGCAGCTATCTGTCCCCGATGATCGCGCCGCGGACGCGCGCTGCAACGATGCGGGTTACCCTGCGCAAGGCCTGAAGGCCACGGGATGGACCGCGCTGATGCGGTCTGTCCCGGAGAAACGATTACCGGAAGCTGTTGGGATACCGGCGATAGGCTTCGCGGCGGACTTCCTGATAGTTTTCGATGAAGTCGTTGAAGCCGTGGGCAAGGCGAACAAAGGGATTGTGCGAGCGGGTGTTTGAGGTCTGGCCGTCACGGTTGCGATGTCCGAAAGACATGTCTTGAACTCCTTATTTTCGCGTGTGACCAATATATAATACCGTCGCGGCCGCACGAACATGGACAAGCTGTCATCGCAGCCATGCACTGAAGTCTTGCCTCACGGGTCGCCCTCCCCGAAATCGGGTTTGGACGGGTTGTCGGCACTGTTGAGAAACCAGGCGAGCAACTCCGCACTGTTGCGCAGCCCAAGCGCCCGGGTCATGCGCAACCGGTGGGTTTCGATGGTTCTGCGCGAAAGCCCCAGTTCTTCGGCAATGGCGGCATTGGTCTTGCCCTGGGCAACCAGTGTGAGGATCTGACGCTGGCGGCCGGTCAGAACCGTGTTGGCCGCAGACACCGGCCGGGTGATCGGTTCGAAACAGTAAACTGCCGCCGCAAACGGATCTTCGGTGTTGTGCGAGCGCCCCCGAACACGACACCAGAACCGGCGTCCGTCGGTCGCCGCCATGATCCGCTCGTCGTAATAGACCGCACCGCCCGGCAGATTATCCCTCCACATCTCTCCGGTGCGCACGAAGTCGTCGATGGCCGGATAAAGACGCGCAAAGCTCTTGTTGATGAGCGCCTCGCGATCATAGCCGAACAGCGCCGCAAACTCTTCATTGCAGTCACGGATCACGCGATGGGTGGCAAACACAAGCGGCACCGGCAGTTCGGGCAGGGTGAAGGTGGGCGAGGGGTGAGCAGTGTTCATGTCGTATAAATACGACTCGGGCCGGGGCTGCCGCAAGCTTATTCTGTTTCTGACAAATGGCAATTTCTCTGGGAGGAGACAATGCGGAAAGTCTATCAGACCGCAGCCGAAGCGCTGGCCGGTCAGTTGCGTAACGGCATGGTGATCATGTCGGGCGGCTTCGGCCTTTGCGGCATTCCCGAGGCGCTGATCGAAGCGGTCGAGCAATCCGGCGCCCGCGACCTGACGGTGATTTCAAACAATGCCGGCGTTGACGGGATCGGCCTCGGCCGGCTTCTGGAAACCCGGCAGATCAAGAAAATGATCTCGTCTTATGTCGGCGAGAACAAGCTTTTCGCCGAACAGTATCTGGCCGGCGAACTGGAACTGGAGTTCAATCCGCAGGGCACGCTTGCCGAGCGCATCCGCGCCGGCGGGGCCGGCATTCCGGCCTTCTTCACCAAAACCGGCGCCGGCACGCTGATTGCCGAGGGCAAGGAAGTCCGGCGCTTTGATGGCGACGACTATATCATGGAGACCGGCCTTGTTGCCGATGTCGCGCTGGTACACGCCTACAAGGGCGATCATGAAGGCAACCTCGTCTACCGAAAGACGGCCCGCAATTTCAATCCGGATATGGCGACGGCGGCCCGGCTGACGGTCGCGGAGGTCGAGCATCTGGTCGCCCCCGGTGAGATCGATCCCGACCATGTGCACACGCCCGGCATCTTCGTTTCCCGCATCGTGCATGTACCCGACCCCGTAAAGCATATCGAAAAGCGCACCGTGCGCGAACGCAAGACGGAGGGCGCGTAATATGGCCTGGACACGTGACGAGATGGCGGCCCGCGCCGCCCGCGAACTTGAGGATGGATTCTACGTCAACCTCGGCATCGGCATTCCCACGCTTGTTGCCAATTATATTCCCGACAGCATGGATGTCCGCCTGCAAAGCGAAAACGGCATGATGGGCATGGGGCCGTTTCCCTATGAGGGCGAGGAAGATGCCGACCTGATCAATGCCGGCAAGCAGACGGTGACCGCACTTCCCGAAACCAGCTTCTTCTCGAGCGCCGACAGTTTCGCGATGATCCGCGGCGGCCATATCGACCTGTCGATCCTCGGCGCCATGCAGGTTGCCGAAAACGGCGACCTCGCCAACTGGATGATCCCGGGCAAGATGGTCAAGGGCATGGGCGGCGCCATGGACCTGGTTGCCGGTGTCAAACGCGTGGTCGTGGTGATGGAGCACGAGGCCAAGGGCAGCCCGAAGCTTCTGCGCGAATGCAATCTGCCGCTCACCGGCACCCGCGTGGCCGATATGGTGATCACCGATCTCGGCGTTTTCACCATCGCGCGTCACGGCCCGGTGAAGATGGTTCTCACCGAACTTGCCGACGGCGTCAGCCTTGAGGAGATCACCGCCCGAACCGAAGCCCGTTTCGAGTTGGGGCTGGACCACCGGGAGGGCTTGAAATGAGTGATGTCGTCATTGTCGCGGCAACGCGCACCGCTGTCGGAAGCTTCATGAAATCCTTCGCCTCCGTTCCCGCCCATGTGCTTGGCGCCGCTGTCATCGGCGAGGCGCTGAAGCGCGCCAACGTGGCGCCGGATGCGGTGGACGAGGTAATCCTTGGGCAGGTGCTGGCGGCAGGTGCCGGCCAGAACCCGGCCCGGCAGGCAGCCATCGCCGCCGGAATTCCCGATACCGCAACCGCTTTCGGCATCAACCAGGTCTGCGGCTCCGGGCTGCGCACCATAGCACTGGGCATGCAGCAGATTGCCTGCGGCGATGCCGGGATCGTGGTCGCCGGCGGGCAGGAATCCATGTCGCTTGCACCCCATTGCGCCAATCTGCGCAGCGGCCAGAAAATGGGTTCGGTCAGCTTTGCCGACACCATGCTTTGCGACGGGCTGATCGATGCATTCGATGCCACCCATATGGGCATCACCGCCGAAAATGTCGCCCGGAAATTCGGTATCGACCGGGCGCGGCAGGATGCCTTTGCGATTGAAAGTCACCGCAAGGCAGCTGCCGCCCGGGCGGCGGGCCGGTTTGCCGAGGAAATCACCCCGGTCACGGTGCGTGTGCGCAAAAACGAAACGGTCGTCGACAGCGACGAACATATCCGCCTCGACGCAAGCCCGGAAACGCTTGCCGCCCTGCGCCCCGCCTTTGAAAAGGACGGCACGGTGACGGCGGGCAACGCCTCGGGGCTGAATGATGGTGCTGCCGCTCTGGTGCTGATGCATGCAGACGAGGCCGCCCGGCGCGGCCTTGTTCCGCTTGCCCGCATCGCCTCCTGGGCGACAGCCGGCGTCGATCCGACCATCATGGGCACGGGCCCGATTCCTGCCTCCCGCAAGGCGCTCGAAAAGGCCGGCTGGTCCGCAGAAGACCTCGATCTTGTCGAAGCCAACGAGGCGTTCGCGGCACAGGCCTGCGCGGTCAATGACGGGCTCGGCTGGGACCCGGAAAAGGTCAACGTCAATGGCGGCGCGATTGCCATCGGCCATCCGATCGGCGCGTCCGGCGCCCGTATTCTGGTGACGCTGCTTCACGAACTGAAACGCCGCGACGCCCGCAAGGGCCTCGCCACGCTCTGTATCGGCGGCGGCATGGGCGTCGCGCTCTGCGTGGAGCGGGGATAAGGCGCAGCGGGGATGACACCGGCAGGTTCAAGATACCGGGCGACGCTGAGAAGCGCCCCGGGAGACCATCATGCCGTTTACCGCTCAAGCCGTTGCAGCAGGGCCATTGACGGCTCGCCGGTGACCTCAAGCCCCCGACCTCTCTGATAGGCGGATATCGCAGCACGGGTTTCATCGCCGAATACGCCATCAATGCTGCCCGGATCATAACCCGCCGCCTTCAGCCGCATTTGCACCGCCTTGCGCTGATCGGCGGAAAAACCGTATCGATCCGGCGGAAAACTGCCGCGAATCGGACCGGCGCCCGCAATCCGGTCTGCAAGATAGCCGACGCCGAGCGCATAATTCGTCGAATTGTTGTAGCGCTTGATAACGTCGAAATTCGGCCCTACGGCAAAGACCGGCCCGCCGGCCTGCGGCTGGATCTGTCTGGTGCCGGCGGCAGCCCCGGGCGAGCCCTCCTCCCCGCCCCAGGGTTGGCCTTTCCGCCATCCCGAACGCGAAAGATAAGAAGCCGTGCTGGCCAGTGCATCGGTCGGGTCGTCGCCCCAGATATCGCGCCGCCCGTCGCCGTTGAAATCGACCGCATAGGCCAGATAGGACGTCGGAATGAACTGGGTATGGCCCATGGCCCCGGCCCAGCTTCCCACCATGCCCTCCGGGCTGATGTCGCCGTTTTGCAGGATCCTGAGAGCCGCCGTCAGCTGTTGTTCGAAAAACGCGCCGCGCCGGCCGTCATACGCCAGCGTGGACAGGGACGACACGACCGGCACATTGCCGCGCCGTTCGCCATACATGGTTTCAAGCCCCCAGATCGCAACGATGACGTTGGCATCGACGCCGTACGTCGCCTCGATCCGGTCCAGCACATCACGATAGCGCGCATAATTGGCGCGCCCCTTGGCAACCCGCTCATCGGATGCGGCAATCGCCAGATATTCCTCCAGCGTGCGGGAGAATTCAGTCTGGTTGCGGTCGGCCTCGATCACGCCCGGCGTATAGCCTGCGCGGGCAAAGGCTGCGTCCAGCGTCGCCGTGGAAATGCCGCGCCCTTCAGCCCGGCCCCTGAACCCGGCCACCCAGGCATCCCAGCCGCGATTGGGCATTTGCCGCATGCCGGGATCGGCAACTGGCGTAAACCCGCCCGTCAGATTGCTGGAGCAGGCAGACAGAAGAACGGCAAGGGCCCCGGAAGAAAATGCGCGTCGTGTCAAATACATGGCGTCGATCCGATTCGGAGCATTTCTGAAGAGAACGATTCTATCGGATAACAGGAAAGCGGCAAAGAGTGGGCAGAAAGCGCAGACCACGCTGCCGCGGCATACAGGACATCCCGGAGCATTGTCACCTCAAACCGGCTTGCGGCAAGGGACCAACGTCAACCGTCCTGAAATATCAATGTCTTGAAAAAATGATTGGTGCCCAGAAGAGGACTCGAACCTCCACACCCTTGCGAGTACCAGCACCTGAAGCTGGCGCGTCTACCAATTCCGCCATCTGGGCAACGAAGGCCCGTTTAAGAGACCCGGCGGGTTTCGTCAACGGGTATTTGACGTTTTCGCGACAAAAAATTCAAAGCCCTGCAAAATGCGGGGTGCGCGCGCCCGGTCAGTCCTCGGCCTGTTGCACCTCTGTCCGGTCGACATGGCCGAGATCGCGTTCGGGATCGATGATATCGCGGACACGCTGTTTCAGCTCCTTCGGGCCGGGAAAGCCGCCATCGCGCTTGCGCTCCCAGATCAGGGTGTCGTCGACGTGGATTTCGAAGATGCCGCCGGTGCCCGGCTTGAGCGTGACCGCGCCCAGTTCATGCGAAAACGTCGAAAGCAGCTCCTGCGCCATCCAGGCCGAACGCATCAGCCAGTTGCACATGCTGCAATAGTGAATGGTCACTGCCGGTTTCTCGGTCATCCCGCACTCCTGAACTCTATTGGTCTTGCGATCCATAAGCGCAAGCTTCGGCGCAAGGCAACACCGGCGCGCCTCAATTCTGCTTGCTCCGGCTGTTTCATCGTGATTTGCTTTGGATGGAAGCGGCGACGGGAGCGCGGCATGGCAGAGGAACAATTTGCAGGTGGCTGTTTTTGCGGCGCGGTGCGTTTTTCCATGCGCGGCCGCCCGATGTTCATCCATGCCTGCCACTGTCGCGACTGCAGGCGGCAATCCGGCGGCCCGTTCGTCATCAACGGACTGATCGAAACGGACCGCATCACGGTCCTGAAGGGCGCCCCCACCGGCCGCACGCTTGCAACAGACAGCGGCCATCCGCATGATCTGTCTTTCTGCGCGGATTGCGGCACAGCGCTGTGGAGCGACTACGGACGGCGCGGCTGGATGCTGTTTGTGCGCATGGCCACGCTCGATGCACCGGAAAGCTTTGTGCCGGATGTGCACATCTATACGGCGACGAAACTGCCATGGCTGCCACTGCCGGAAAGCGCCCGCAGCTTCAGCCACTATTACGACATGAACGCCGAATGGCCGGCGGAAAGCACCGAAAGACGCCGCGCGGCAAGGTCTCGCGCAGCAGCCGGCAGACAGGACAACAGCTGAAAATACGAGATACCCGGAACCAAAAGCCCGCTTAACAGTTGCTTTTTCAGCAGAAATAGGCCTTTTTAGCGCAAAGACAGGATCGTCAATGAGTATCACAGTGAAACCGCTCCTCGCCACGACCTTCGCCGCCTGTGCCCTGCTTCTGGCGGGCTGCACCACGTATGAGCAGCCGCGCAGTCTGCCGACGCCCACGCAGCCGCAGGTACCGCGGACCGCCGTGGACGGTCAGTGGCTGGATCGGGACGGCATCATTTCGAGCTTTTCTGCCGGAAAGTTCGAAACCCGCACGACGGATTCCAATCAGGTTCTCGCCGTCGGCCAGTACACGGTCACCGGCAATATGGTCGAAATTGATCTGACCTCCGTGCTGCGGCAGACCCGCTCGCGGGTCAATTGCGCGATTGCGGCCCCCTACCTGATGAACTGCACGCCGAGCCAGGGCGACCAGTTCTCGCTCTACAAGCCGGCATCGGCACCGGTCGGCTTCACGCTTGATGACGCCGCCGCCGTGACGGCCGCCAATGCGCCCCAGCAGCCGATGGCCCCCGGCAACGCCGTCACAGGGCAGCAGCAGCCAATGGGCTCGTCCATGCCGCAGACCGGTTACCCGAACACGCCGACGACCTATACCCCGGCGGGCACACCGGCACCCGGCACCAATGTCAACTTTTCCGGCATGCAGAGCGGCGCCGGTTACTGACAACCGTCGATAATCCTCCTGAAGATGACAGCCGGCGCGTATCATATGGGTCCTAATCATTGACTCTTGGTATTATCCGTCAAAAGCAGGCTTGACGGCGCACCCAAAATCATCGTCACATTCGAAGTCTATACTCGGCATCGGGCGACACGTGCCGCGCCTCATCTTCGAACCAGGAGCCTGCCATGCATTCCTTTTCCAAAGCCGCCCTGCTCGCGGCCTCCGTGCTGTCGCTTTCCGCCGGCAGCGCGCTTGCCGATTTCGAGCTGAACATTTTGCACAACAATGATTTCCATTCGCGCTTCGACCCGATCAACAAGTATGATTCCAGTTGCTCGGCGGAAGATGATGCGGCAGGCGAATGCTTCGGCGGCGCGGCACGGCTTCTGACGGCCATCAACGAAACCCGGGACGCGCTGGAAGCCGACGGCAAGAATGTCATCCTGCTGAACGCCGGCGACAATTTTCAGGGATCGCTGTTCTACACCTTCTACAAGGGTGCGATGGAAGGCGAATTCATGAACATGCTCGGTTACGACGCCATGACCGTCGGCAACCATGAATTCGATGACAGCGAAGACGGGCTGAAGACCTTCCTCGACATCGTCACCTTCCCGGTGGTCACCGCCAATGTGAAGACCAATGCGGATTCCACCGTCAAGGACATGATCGAGCCCTCGATCGTGCTCGACATTGACGGCGAGAAGGTCGGCATTATCGGCGCGGTCACCAACGACACGCCGGACATCGCCTCTCCCGGCGAGAACATCGACATCACCGTCGATGTCGACGCGATCACCACCGAGGTCGAAAAACTGCAGGGCGAAGGCATCGACAAGATCATCGCGCTCACCCATGTCGGCTATCCGCGTGATCTGGCGGCCATCGCCGTGATCCCGGGCGTGGATGTCGTCGTCGGCGGCCATTCGCACACGCTGCTTTCCAACACCGATGAAGATGCCGCCGGCCCCTACCCGACCATGGTCGACAACCCCGACGGCTATCAGGTCCCCGTTGTTCAGGCCAACCAGTACGGCAAGTATCTCGGCGACCTCGACGTCGTCTTCAACGATGAAGGCGTCGTCACCTCCGCCAAGGGCGATCCGATCCTGCTTGATGCCTTGTTCACGCCTGACGCGGACGTGGCCAGCTGGATTGCCGAAAAGGCCGGCCCCATCGAAGAACTCAAGATGGAAGAGGTCGGGGAATCCACCGCGCTCATCGTCGGCGACCGCGAAGTCTGCCGCGCCGAGGAATGCCCGATGGGCAATCTCGTTGCCGATGCCATGCTTGACCGCGTTGCCGACCAGGGCATCACGATTGCGATCCAGAATGGCGGCGGCGTGCGCGCCTCGATCGATGACGGCGTTGTGACCATGGGCGAAGTGCTGACCGTGCTTCCCTTCCAGAACACGATTGCGACGTTCCAGCTCAAGGGCTCCGACATTGTTGCGGCGCTGGAAAACGGCCTGTCCCAGATCGAAGACGGTGGCGGTCGCTATCCGCAGGTCTCCGGCATGAAATACACCTATGATTCGAGCAAGGAACCCGGTAGCCGCGTCGTGTCGGTCGAGGTCGAAACCGGCGAGGACGAATTCGCCCCACTCGAGCCCGAAACCGTTTATGGCCTCGTCACCAACAATTACGTGCGCGGCGGCGGCGATGGCTATGCGGTCTTCGCCGAAAACGCCATGAACGCCTATGATTTCGGCCCGAACCTCGAAGAGGCTGTGGCTGAATATCTCGGCATGAACAGCCCGTACACGCCCTATGTCGACGGCCGCATCACCAATGTCGCCGAATAAGGCTCTGTTCTGAAACCCTCTTCTTCGGCCCGGCCTCGCCGGGCCGTTTGCTTTTGACCGGCAAATCGCGACAATTCGCCAGTCTGGCGGGGCCTGCGCTTCGTATCTATATATGGCGCCAGAAAACTGCGCCCCAAAAGCTCGAAACACACGAAACGGAACCGGGATAAAACAATGTCTGAAATGCATGCCGCCTGGCCGGATAACCATCCCAGTGTCGCCTTCGGAAAGACCGGTGTTCTTCTGGTTAATCTCGGAACACCCGACGGCACGGACAAGAAATCCATGCGCCGTTATCTGGAAGAATTTCTGACCGACAAACGCGTCATCGAATGGCCGCGGGCGCTGTGGTATCCGATCCTTTACGGCATCGTGCTGAACCGCCGCCCCGCCAAGGTAGGCCAGGCCTACGAGCTGATCTGGAACAAGGAACGAAACGAGAGCTTCCTGCGCACCTACACCAGAAGCCAGGCGGAAAAACTGGCTGAACACTACGCCGATAAAGACAATCTCGTCATCGACTGGGCGATGCGATACGGCCAGCCCTCCATCACCGCCCGCATCGAAGCGCTGAAGGCGGCGGGCTGCGAGCGCATTCTGCTGTTTCCGCTCTATCCGCAATATGCGGCTTCAACGACGGCGACCGTCAACGACAAGGCGTTCGAGACGCTGCTCGACATGCGCTGGCAGCCGGCGCTGCGCACCGTGCCGCCCTATCACGACGACCCGGTCTATATCGATGCGCTGGCGCAGTCGATCACCGACCATCTGGCAACGCTCGACTGGGAACCGGAACTGATCATCACATCGTTCCACGGCATCCCGCAGTCCTATTTCAAGAAGGGCGATCCCTATCACTGCCAGTGTCAGAAGACGGCGCGACTGCTGCGCGAAAAGCTCGGACTTTCCGAGGAAAGAATGATGATCACCTTCCAGTCCCGCTTCGGGCCTGAGGAATGGCTGCAGCCCTATACCGACAAGACCGTGGAAGGTCTGCCGAAAAAGGGCGTGAAGCGGGTCGCGATCCTCAATCCCGGTTTTGTTTCCGACTGTCTCGAGACCCTTGAGGAAATCGGCGAACAGGCGCGCGAGAGCTTCATGGAGCATGGCGGTGAAAAGTTCACCCACATCCCCTGTCTCAACGACACGCCGGCCGGCATGCGGGTGATCGAACATGTGGTGGCGCGTGAGTTGCGCGGCTGGCTTGAATAGGGCCTCAACGCCTGAAAAACAAGGTCATGGCCTCGCGCACGCCGTTGCGTCTATAATGATAAAACAGACATCAGCCTCGCAAGGCCGATGCAACAGGAGGAAACGACATGGCAGCACTGACCGGATTTTCCGTCACGATCATCATACTGGCGGTCCTGATCCTTCTGACGCTTCTGGCGGGGATCAAGACCGTGCCGCAGGGCTATGGCTACACGGTCGAACGCTTCGGCCGCTATACCCGCACGCTGACGCCGGGCCTCAACCTGATCATTCCGTTCATCGACCGTATCGGCAAGCGCATCAACATCATGGAGCAGGTGCTGGATGTGCCCGAACAGGAGGTGATCACCCGCGACAATGCCAGCGTGGAGGCCGACGCGGTCGCCTTCTACCAGATCCTCAATCCGGCAAGTGCCGCCTATCAGGTCGCCAATCTGGAAATGGCGATCCTGAACCTGACCATGACCAATATCCGCTCCGTCATGGGCTCCATGGATCTCGACGAACTGCTCTCCAACCGCGATTCCATCAATGAGCGACTGCTGCGCGTGGTCGATCTTGCGGTCGAACCCTGGGGCGTGAAGGTCACCCGCATCGAGATCAAGGACATCCGTCCGCCGAACGATCTCGTGGAAGCCATGGGCCGGCAGATGAAGGCGGAACGCGAAAAGCGCGCCCAGATCCTCGAGGCGGAGGGCAGCAAGACCGCGCAGATCCTGCGTTCGGAAGGCTCCAAACAGTCTGCAATTCTTGAAGCCGAAGGCGAGCGCGAGGCAGCCTTCCGCGAGGCCGAAGCCCGCGAACGCCTTGCCGAAGCCGAAGCCAATGCGACACGCTCCGTGTCACTGGCCATTGCCGACGGCGATGTCGCCGCGATCAACTACTTCGTCGCCCAGAAATACACCGAGGCCATGGCCTCGATCGGCACGGCAAAGAACTCCAAGGTGGTGCTGATGCCGATGGAGGCCTCGTCACTGATCGGTTCGCTCGGCGGGATCGGCGAGATTGCGAAGGAAGTGTTCGGCAAGGATGGCGGCGGCCAGGAACAGGCAACGTCCCGTCGCTCGACACCGTCAGTCCGCCCCGGCAATCCGGAAAGCTGACCGGCGATGGAGGCGCTGTTCGACTTCTTCACCGCTGCCGGCCCCTGGGGCTGGTTTATCGCCGGGCTGCTGCTGCTTGTTGCGGAACTTCTCCTGCCCGGAGTGTTCCTGATGTGGGTCGGCATTGCCGCCATCATACTCGGCGCGCTGTCGCTGGTCTTCTGGCCCTTCGGCTTCTGGGGCTGGCAATTGCAGATCCTGCTGTTTGCCGTCCTTTCCGTTGTCGCCATTATTGTCGGGCGGCGGATCCTCAAAAACCGGGAAACCACATCCGACGAACCGCTGCTCAACCAGCGCGCCGCCAGTCTTGTGGGGCGCACCGCCATCGTGGTCGACGCGATCACCGACGGGCGCGGGCGCATCAGGCTCGACGATACGCTCTGGGTCGTGGAAGGGCCGGACCTGCCGGAGGGCGCGCATGTGCACATCGTCGCCGGCGATGGCCGTAAACTTACGGTCGCACCGCTCGAAAAAGCCTGAAGTGGAAAGGATCAGGCCGCGCCGATCCGCAGGAAATCGTGGAAATGCACGATGCCGACCGGACGGTTGTCGTCATCGACCACCATCAGCGCGGAAATATTGTGCTTGTGGATCAGCGCCAGCGCACCCGACACCATCATCGATGGCTTCACCGTCTTCGGCCCTGCCGTCATCACATCGTCGACGGCAAGCGCACTCATGTCGCGCGACAGGTTGCGCGCAAGGTCGCCATCGGTGACGATGCCTGCCAGCCGGCCGTCATCCGACAGCACGCCGACGCAGCCGAAGCGCCGCTTCGACAATTCCATGATCGCCTGCGGCAGCGGCGTGCCTGAACGCACCAGTGGAATTTCCTCGCCCACATGCATGATGTCGGCCACATGCGAAAGCAGCGCGCCGAGCTTGCCGCCCGGGTGATAGACCTTGAAATCGCCCGCGGAAAAGCCCCGCACCTCAAGCAGTGCAATCGCCAGCGCATCGCCAAGCGCAAGCTGCATGGTCGTTGACGTCGTCGGCGCAAGCCCGTGCGGACAGGCTTCTTCGGCCTTCGGCAGGGCGAGCACGATATCGGCCGCCAGCGCCAGTGACGATTTCACCCCGGCGGTAATTGCAATCAGCGGAATGGCGAAACGGCGCGTATAGGCGACCAGCGCCGTCAGTTCGCTACTTTCCCCGCTCCACGAAAGCGCGACCACGGCGTCTTTCTGGGAAATCATTCCCATATCGCCGTGATTGGCCTCGGCGGGATGCACGAAAAAGGCCGGCGTGCCGGTGGACGCGAAGGTCGCCGCAATCTTGGTGCCGATATGACCGCTCTTGCCGACGCCGGAGATAATGACATGCCCCTGCGTTTCCCGAAGCAGCGCGACGGCCTTGTCAAAAGGTTCCGCCAGCCCGTTTTCAAGTGCTGCAGCAAGCGCATCCAGCCCCTTGCGCTCGAATGCGATCGTTCTGAGTGCGGAACGGGTTGCGTCGTTGCCGGGGGTCTTGTCTGTCACATCTGCCATGCACCGCTGTTAGCGCCTTTGGGTTTTGCAATCAATAACCATTCGGTCGCAAGGGCTCACCGGCTGCTGCTCTCAACCAACCTGCTGCGTTGCCGTCTTTGCGGCTTTGCGCTTCATCCAGTCGACAGCAAGCCCCGGCCAGGCCGCCTGGGTGCCATCGAGTGCGCGCAAGGCGAAACCATGCGGCGCATCGGCAAACACATGCAGGTCGACATCCAGCGCCCCGGCTGCTGCCGTTTCGACATAACGCAACGCATGCTGCAGCGGCACCGACCGGTCACTAAGCGCATA
Source organism: Martelella mangrovi (assembly GCF_040545495.1). Lineage (NCBI taxonomy): Bacteria > Pseudomonadati > Pseudomonadota > Alphaproteobacteria > Hyphomicrobiales > Aurantimonadaceae > Martelella > Martelella mangrovi. Next base: position 494,491 of record NZ_JBEPLY010000001.1, on the reverse strand, counting down.
GGCAAGAAACACCGGGACTGACGGCAGCCCGTGGGGGTAATCGGCAAGGCCGATCGGCCAGTCGTCATAAAAATCCTGTTTTTCCACCGGCGGATAATCCGGCTTGCCTTCGGGGAACTTGTGTTTGCGGTGATTGGCATTGATCGGGGCATAGGCAATCACGGCGCCGGCGGGTTTCAGGTCGTGCTTTTGGCAGGCCATGACCCCGGCAAGATGACCGCCGGACGACAGCCCGACATGAAACAGCGGCAGATCGCTTTGCTCCGCCGCCACGACATCAAGCGCCCGCAGCCCATCAACAAGCGCTATGTCTTTCGGGTGAACCCCGCCCTTGCCATCAGGGGCGCCGGGAAGCCGGTGCACGACCAGATGAACGTCGATACCCTGCGCGTTCAGCCAGGAGGCAACCTCCGCCCCTTCCTTGTCATAGACCAGCTTCGTGTATCCGCCGCCGACAAAGAGCAGCGCCCGCGCCCAGGGATCACGCGCCCGCCAGGTGTGGACTTCCGGGCGGCTGACGGCATCGAACTGCCGATCGGGCCAACACCCCTGCAACCGGTTCTCCGCCCCCTCAATGAGCGGAACAATAGTCGGTTCAGACGGCATGTCGGCGTTTAAGGGCATGATCAGTTCTTTCGGCAACAAAAAAAGGCGACGCATCTGCGCCGCCCGGTTTTCATGACGAGGCCCGGTCTTGCCGGGCCTCATTGTATTTCCGGTCTGTTATTTCAGCGCTGCGATCAGGGCTTTGAGATCGTCTTCGACCTTCGGACGAATGTCGTCACGCTTCAGCGCCAATGCGATATTGGCGATGATGAAGCCTTCCTTCGAGCCGCAGTCGAAGGTCTGGCCATCGAACTTGTAGCCGAAAAATTCCTGCTCGCCGGCAAGCTTCAGCATGCCGTCGGTCAGCTGGATTTCGTTACCGGCGCCGCGTTCGAGCGTTTCCAGGATCGGGAAAATCTCCGGCTGCAGGATATAGCGGCCGTTGATGAAATAATTGGACGGCGCTGTGCCCGGCTCCGGCTTTTCGACCATCTGGGTGATCTTGAAACCGTTGCCGACGGCATCGCCAACACCGACGATACCGTATTTATGCGCCAGTTCCGGGTCGCATTCCTCAACGGAAACGACATTGCCGCCGGAAACCTCGTAGACATCCATCATACCCTTCAGGCACGGAGTTTCGGCATCCATGACCATGTCGGGCAGGATCAGCGCGAAGGGTTCCGGGCCGACGATTTCGCGCGAGCACCACACAGCGTGGCCAAGCCCGTGCGGCTCCTGCTGGCGGGTAAAGGTGGAGGTGCCGGCTTCCGGCAGCATGGAAGAGAGCAGGCTCAGTTCGGCATTCTTGTTGCGCGCCTTCAGCGTTGCTTCCAGCTCGTACTGGATATCGAAATAGTCTTCGATAACGTGTTTGTTGCGGCCCGTGACAAAAACAAAGTGTTCGATACCGGCTTCAATCGCCTCATCGACAACATACTGGATGATCGGTTTATCCACGACCGGAAGCATTTCCTTGGGAACAACCTTGGTTGCGGGAAGAAACCGCGTTCCAAGACCGGCAACCGGCAAAACCGCCTTACGAACCTTCTTGTTGTGAGCCAAAATACTCTCCTTCATTGCAATGACTGAAAAAGCCTGAAACCAATTTTTTTCCAATATTGGTCAGGCTTAGCAAGATGCAAGAGGGGGTGCAATTCGACGACACGGCGCTTGGCCGGTTTTTCGGTCCGATTGCCTCTTTTTTTCGGAAAAAAGTCCGTCAGCCCGGCGCCGGAACAGCGCCACGCGGATCATCGGTAAAAGAGGACTTACGAAGAAGGCAGACCGCCCCTGCAACCGGAAACGGTATTCCGGCTACAAGGGCGGAAAAAGGCATCAGCGCGGCAGCAGGGTCTCACCCATCAGCGTTTCATCGATCGCGCGCGCTGCCTGACGGCCTTCGCGGATCGCCCAGACGACCAGCGACTGGCCGCGACGGATATCACCGGCCGCCCAGAGCTTGTCGACCGAGGTTTTGTAATCCTGGTCATTGGCAACGACATTGACCGCACCGCGCTGGTTGGTGTTCAGCTCCAGCCTGCCATCCAGTTCGGCAACGAGGCCCTCCTTGTGCGGCCCCAGAAAGCCGAGCGCGATAAAGGCAAGATCGGCCTTGATGACGAATTCCGTACCGGCAATCGGCCGCCGCTTTTCGTCGACATGGCAGCACTTCACACCGGTGAGAACACCGTCCTCACCGACAAATTCAAGCGTACCCACCTGGAATTCACGGATCGCGCCTTCCGCCTGCGAGGAAGACGTCCGCATCTTGGTCGGCCAGAACGGCCAGACCGCAAGCTTGTCTTCCTTTTCCGGCGGCTGCGGGCGAATGTCGAGCTGGGTCACCTTGACCGCGCCCTGACGGAATGCGGTTCCGACACAGTCCGACGCCGTATCGCCGCCGCCCACGACAACCACATGCTTGCCGCCCGCCAGAATGGGTTCCGACGGCCATCCGGTGCTCTCGATATTCTCGCGACCAACCCGCCGGTTCTGCTGAACCAGGAACGGCATGGCGTCATAGACGCCGTGAATATCGCTGCCTTCGATCCCGGACGGACGCGGGGCTTCCGAGCCGCCGCTGTAGAGCACAGCATCATAATCGGAAAGCAGCTGCTCGACCTTCACATCGACGCCGATATTGACGCCGCAATGGAAGGTCACACCCTCGCCGCGCATCTGCTCGACACGGCGGTCGATGAAGTTCTTCTCCATCTTGAAATCGGGAATGCCGTAGCGCAGAAGCCCGCCGGGCCGGGATTCCCGCTCATAAACGTCAACCTCGTGGCCGGCGCGGCCGAGCTGCTGGGCGGCCGCCATGCCGGTCGGGCCGGAGCCGATGATGGCAACCCGCTTGCCGGTCTTCATCGTTGCCGGCTTGGGCACGATGTAGCCAAGCTCATAAGCCTTGTCGGCAATCGCCTGTTCGATGGTCTTGATGGCAACCGGGATATCTTCCAGGTTCAGCGTGCACGACTCCTCGCACGGCGCCGGGCAGACACGGCCGGTGAATTCCGGGAAGTTATTGGTCGAATGCAGGTTTGCAATCGCCTCCTTCCAGTTGCCATTGTAGATGAGGTCGTTCCAGTCCGGAATCTGGTTGTGAATCGGACAGCCGGTCGGGCCGTGGCAATAGGGAATGCCACAGTCCATGCAACGGGCGGCCTGTTTCTGCACTTCCGGTTCCGACATCGGGATGGTGAATTCACGGAAGTGGCGAATGCGGTCGGAGGCCGGCTGATACTTCGCCACCTGCCGGTCGATTTCCAAAAACCCAGTAACCTTGCCCATTTCGTAATCCTGACTGCTTCAAGCTGATATTTCGCGCCCCTGGCGCGCGCAAGAAAGCGCCCCGCACACACGCGGACGGGACGCCGACAGTTATCCTTTGCCTGTTATTCCGCTGCGACACCCATGCGCATGCGCTCCATATCCTCAAGCGCGCGCCGGTATTCGACCGGCATCACCTTGCGGAACATCGGGCGGTAATGCGCCCAGTCGTCCAGAATGGCCCTGGCGCGGGCCGAACCGGTGTAGAGCAGATGATTGTTGATGAGGCGCACCAGACGCTCCTCGTCATGACGGGTCATGTCGCCGGAAACGTCGACGCGGCCCTTGTGCATGAGGTCGCCGCCGTGATGATGCAGCTTCTCCAGCATGTCGTCTTCTTCCGGCACCGGCTCCAGCATGACCATGGCCATGTTGCAGCGATCGGCAAAGCCGCCATCCTCATCGAGAACGTAGGCGACACCGCCCGACATGCCGGCCGCGAAGTTGCGCCCCGTGGAGCCGAGCACGACGACAAGACCGCCGGTCATGTATTCGCAGCCATGGTCGCCAACGCCTTCGACAACGGCAATCGCGCCGGAGTTTCTGACCGCAAAACGCTCACCGGCAATGCCGTGGAAATAGCATTCACCGGCCGTGGCGCCGTAAAGCACGGTATTGCCGACGATGATCGATTCTTCCGGCACGACGGGCGAATTTTCCGGCGGACGGATGATGATCTTGCCGCCCGAAAGCCCCTTGCCGACATAGTCGTTGCCGTCACCGATAAGATCGAAGGTGACACCGCTGGCCAGAAACGCACCGAAGGACTGACCGGCCGTACCATGAAGGGTAACGGAGATCGTGTCTTCCTTCAGGCCCTTCTGGTTCCAGCGCTTGGCCACTTCACCGGAAAGCATGGCACCTGCCGAACGGTCGACATTCTTGATGTCGATGTCGAAGGCGACCTTTTCCTTGCGTTCAAGGGCAGGCATTGCCTTTTCAATCAGCTTGCGGTCGAGAATATCGTCAATCGGGTGCTTCTGCCGCTCGGTCCAGTAGGTGGCTTCCTTGGGTGCTGCCACCTTGTGGAAAATCTTCGAGAAGTCGAGACCCTGCGATTTCCAGTGGGCAATCGCCTCGTCCTTGTCGAGCAGCTCGACCGCGCCGATCACCTCGTTGAGGCTGGTGAAGCCGAGTTCGGCCAGCATCTCGCGCAGTTCTTCGGCCACGAAGAAGAAGTAGTTGACGACGTGCTCCGGCAGGCCCTTGAAGCGCTTGCGCAGGACCGGGTCCTGGGTGGCAACGCCGACCGGGCAGGTGTTCAGATGGCACTTGCGCATCATGATGCAGCCTGCGGCAATCAGTGGCGCGGTGGAGAAGCCGAACTCGTCGGCACCGAGCATGGCGCCGATCAGCACGTCGCGACCGGTCTTCAGGCCGCCATCGACCTGCAGCGCAATGCGGGAGCGAAGCCCGTTCAGCACCAGCGTCTGCTGGGTTTCGGCAAGGCCGATTTCCCACGGGCTGCCGGCATGTTTCAGCGAGGTCAGCGGCGAAGCGCCGGTTCCGCCATCGAAACCGGAAACGGTGATGTGATCGGCGCGCGCCTTGGCGACGCCGGCGGCAACCGTGCCGACGCCCACTTCCGACACCAGCTTGACCGAAACATCGGCCGCCGGGTTGACGTTCTTCAGGTCGTAGATCAGCTGCGCCAGATCCTCGATCGAGTAGATGTCATGATGCGGCGGCGGCGAGATCAGGCCAACGCCCGGCGTCGAATGGCGGGTCTTGGCAATCGTCGCATCGACCTTGTGGCCGGGCAGCTGACCGCCCTCGCCGGGCTTTGCGCCCTGCGCCACCTTGATCTGCAACAGATCGGCATTGACCAGATATTCGGTGGTAACGCCAAAGCGGCCCGAAGCGATCTGCTTGATCGCCGAACGCTCCTTCGGCGTCGCCCCGCTGGGCAGCGGCAGATAACGGTCGGATTCCTCGCCGCCTTCGCCGGTGTTCGACTTGCCGCCGATCTCGTTCATGGCAATCGCCAGCGTGGTATGCGCCTCACGCGAAATCGAACCGAACGACATCGCACCGGTCGAAAACCGCTTGACGATTTCAGAGGCCGGCTCGACCTCGTCAACCGAAACCGGCTTGCGGCCGATTTCCTCTGCATTTTTGATGCGGAACAGGCCGCGGATGGTGTTCATCCGCAAGGACGAAGCGTTCTCGATCCTGGCAAACGCATCATAGCGGTCACGGGCATTGCCGCGCACGGCATGCTGCAGCTCAGCGACCGCATCCGGCGTCCAGGCATGGGCTTCGCCGCGCATGCGGAATGCATATTCGCCGCCGATATCGAGCGTGGAGGCGAGAACCGGGTCCTTGCCGAAAGCGGAGCGATGCCGGGCCACGGTTTCTTCCGCGACTTCCTTCAGGCCAACCCCCTCGATCATCGAGGCCGTACCGAAGAAAAAGCGCTCGACGAATTCCGACGACAGGCCGATGGCGTCGAAGATCTGCGCGCCGCAATAGGACTGGTAGGTCGAAATGCCCATCTTGGACATGACCTTCAGCATGCCTTTGCCGATTGCCTTGATATAGCGGTAGATCACCTCGCCGGCGTCCACTTCCTCGGGGAACAGCCCCTTGGCGTGCATGTCTGCCAGCGTATCGAAGGCGAGATAGGGATTGATGGCTTCCGCGCCGTAACCGGCGAGACAGCAGAAGTGGTGCACTTCGCGCGGTTCGCCCGATTCGACCACGAGACCGACCGACGTGCGCAGCCCCTTGCGGATCAGGTGATGGTGCACGGCCGCCGTTGCCAGCAGCGCGGGCATGGCAATCCGGTCGGGGCCGATCTGACGGTCGGACAGCACGATGATGTTGTAGCCGCCGCGCACGGCCGCTTCGGCACGTTCGCACAGGCGGTCGATCATCGCCGGCATGCCGGCTTCGCCCTCATCGACATCATAGGTGATATCGAGCGTCTTGGTGTCGAACCGGTCCTCGGTATGCCCAATGGAGCGGATCTTCTCCAGATCGCCATTGGTCAGGATCGGCTGGCGCACTTCCAGACGCTTCTCGCGCGCTGCACCCTCATGGTCGAGGAGGTTCGGACGCGGGCCGATGAAGGACACGAGGCTCATCACCAGCTCCTCGCGGATCGGGTCGATCGGCGGGTTGGTGACCTGGGCGAAATTCTGCTTGAAATAGGTGTAAAGCAGCTTCGACTTGTCCGACATTGCCGAAATCGGCGTATCGGTGCCCATCGAGCCGATGGCTTCCTGCCCCGTCGTCGCCATCGGCGACATCAGGATCTTGGTGTCTTCCAGCGTGTAGCCGAAGGCCTGCTGACGGTCGAGCAGCGACACGTCGCGGCGCAGCGCGCGCGGTTCCACCGGGTTCAGTTCCTCGAGGATCAGCTGCGTGCGGTCGAGCCACTGCTGATAGGGATGCATGCCGGCAAGCTCGGACTTGATCTCGTCATCGGAGACGATCCGGCCCTTTTCCATGTCGATGAGAAGCATGCGGCCGGGCTGCAGACGCCATTTGGCAACGATATTTTCTTCCTCAACCGGCAGCACGCCGGCCTCGGATGCCATGATGATGCGGTCATCCTTGGTGATCAGGTAACGCGCCGGACGCAGACCGTTACGGTCAAGCGTGGCGCCGATCTGGCGACCATCGGTAAAGGCAACGGCGGCCGGGCCGTCCCACGGCTCCATAAGCGCTGCGTGATACTCGTAAAATGCCCGCGTCTGCGGGTCCATCGACATGTTGCCGGCCCAGGCTTCCGGGATCAGCATCATCACGGCATGCGCCATGGAGTAGCCGCCCTGCACCAGGAATTCGAGCGCATTGTCGAAACAGGCGGTATCGGACTGGCCCTCATAGGAGATCGGCCACAGCTTGGAAATGTCGTCGCCGAAGAGCGGTGAGGACACCGAAGCCTGACGCGCAGCCATCCAGTTGACGTTGCCGCGCAGGGTGTTGATCTCGCCGTTATGGGCGACCATGCGGTAGGGATGCGACAGCTTCCACGACGGGAAGGTGTTGGTCGAAAACCGCTGATGCACCAGCGCCACCGCCGATTCGAAGCGCGGATCGGCCAGGTCCTTGTAATAGGCGCCGACCTGATAGGCGAGGAACATGCCCTTGTAGACGATCGTCGAGGACGACATCGAGACGATGTAGAAGTCCTCGGTGGCACCGTCCGATTCGGCAAAGATCGTGTTGGAAATCACCTTGCGCAGGATGAACAGGCGGCGTTCGAAATCGGCCTGCGTATCGGCCCGTTCGCCGGCACCGATAAAGACCTGGAGGTGGTAGGGTTCAGTCGCCGCAATATCCTCCGCCTTCGACAGCGAGGAATTGTCGACCGGCACTTCACGGAAGCCGAGGAAATTCTGGCCCTCGTCGGCGATCACCTTCTGGATGATGTCCCGGTAGTGGGCAATGCGTTCGGGATCGCGCGGCATGAAGAAGTAGCCGACGGCATATTCGCCGACCTTCGGCAGCACGACACCTTCGGCCGCCATTTCCTCACGGAAAAACCTGTCCGGGATCTGCATCAGCATGCCGGCGCCGTCGCCCATCAGCGGATCGGCGCCGACAGCGCCGCGATGGGTGAGGTTTTCGAGAATGAACAGCCCGTCCTTGACGATCTGGTGCGACTTCTCACCCTTCATGTGGGCGATGAAGCCGACGCCGCAGGCATCGTGTTCGTTTCTCGGATCGTAGAGCCCCTGACGTTTGTTACGACGGCCGTCAGCAGCTGTTTTGGCGGCAGGCGTCACGTTCATCTGCGTGAGCGGGGCAGCACTAAGCGCTAAGGGCGTCATCTTCGTCATACAAGATCTCCTTAAAACCTGCAGAAATGCAGGTGAAGCCGGATCGTGGAGCAGGCGGATAGAAAAGGCGCAAATCCACCCTGCTTGCCGCAATCATCTTTCGTTTAGGACCGGATTGACCATATCAACGGCGCTCCGGTCGATAGTCCTGCCAAGGCGTGCCGGAACGAGGTCTCCGCTTATAAGATCATTATAGACCATAAAGCGGCAGGACGTCAGCCCCTTGCTAGCGGCACACGGCACAGCCGGACACAAAAATAGGACAGCATAACTGTCCTATCTTCATCTCATGCCAGAAACATCGGAAAGTCGCAAGCAAATAATGAAAATGCGCACCCGGCAGGGAGAGATTATTACCAATCCGGCTCAGACCGCGCAACAAAGTTACTTTTCTTCATCCACTTTCGAAACACCTGAAAGAAAAAGGCATTTTATAGGCAGATTCCACGTCGCTGCGAGGCATACACGCAATCTCCTGCGAAAATCGACCGACACAACCCCGTTTACCGGAAAGCCCCTTTACACACAGCGGCCTTTTCCGTGATATCCCGGAAACCGCATTCCCGAACGTTTTTGAGGTCCTTATCCATGTTTTTTGCATCCGACAACTGGTCCGGCGCCCATCCTGCCATCGGCGAGGCGCTGATGCGCGAGCAGTCGGGCTATGCAAATGCCTATGGCGCCAGCCCGCTCGACCGCAAGATCGAGGCCCGGTTCAACGACATCTTCGAACGCGAAGTTGCCGTCTTCTTCGTCGGCACCGGCACGGCGGCCAATTCGCTGGCGCTGTCATCCGTCGGGCGGCCGGGCGGCGTGGTCTTCTGCCACAAGGACGCCCACATCGCCAATGACGAAGGCGGCGCGCCGGAATATTTCACCGGCGGCGGCCGCCTGGCCACCGTTTCCGGGCCGCATGGCAAGATGACGCCGGACGAACTTGAACGCATCGTCGCACGCTATCCGGCAGACTTTATCCACCACGGCCAGCCGATGGCCGTCTCCCTCACCCAGTCAACGGAAGTCGGCACCGTCTATGGGCTGGATGAAATCGCAGCGCTCACCACCGTCGCAAAGAAAAGCAATCTTCCAGTCCATATGGACGGCGCCCGCTTTGCCAATGCGCTGGTCGCCCTCGACACGACGCCTGCCGAAATGACATGGAAGCGCGGCATCGACATCGTCTCCTTCGGCGGCACCAAGAATGGCTGCTGGTGCGCGGAGGCCATCGTGTTCATGAACCCCGAACAGGCGCGGGAAATGCCGTTCATCCGCAAACGCGCGGCGCATCTCTTCTCCAAGACCCGCTTCATCTCCGCCCAGCTCGATGCCTACCTCACCGACGGGCTCTGGCTTGATCTCGCCCGCCACTCCAATGCCATGGCCGAACGCATGCGCGCGGCCTTCCGCCAGTCCGCCACAGCGCGTCTTGCCTGGGAAACGCAGTCCAACGAGGTCTTCATCGTGCTGCCGAAGGGCGCCGCCGAAGCCGCACGCAAGGCCGGGGCGCAGTTTTACGACTGGCTGACGCCGGCCGACCAGCCCGGACTTATCAATGACGGCGAGGTGCTGGTGCGTTGCGTGACCAGCTTCGCCACTACCGAAGCGGAAGTCGACCGTTTCGTCTCTTTCCTTGAAGCCGAAACACTCACGCAGCAATAACGCCCCCTCACAGACAGGTGACACGGCGTGACGGCAGAATGACGTGCCATTGATTTCCAGTTGAAGGCCGATTTTGAAATACTCCTGCTTGCAAGATCAATCTTGCGCAACAATCGAATACACACATCGATCAAACAGGAGAGATTCATGTCGAGCACCAACAAAATCAACGCCGCCACGCTGGCCGGCGCACTTGCAATCGCCGTAACCGGTCTTGCCGCTTCCGCCCCCGCGCAGGCCGCCGACGTCAAATGCTACGGCGTTGCTCTGGCTGGCCAGAACGACTGCGCCGCAGGCCCCGGCACCACCTGCGCCGGAACCTCCAAGGTCGACTATCAGGGCAATTCCTGGAAGTCCGTTGCCGAAGGCTCCTGCACGACCATGAAGCTGCCGGGCGACCGCATGGGTTCGCTGACGCCGCTCGACCGCGACCTTCCCGAAATGTGATCACGGCTTGCATGCCGCCGGCGCGACCAGCATCGGCGGCATTTCCTTTCCGCCATTCATCATAACGGGAGCGACCGGCATGGCCGAAGCACAACCGGGCCGTTTCGGCTCGCAATCGATACCCCACCGCGCGGGCACGGGCTTCAAGACGGCCCATGCCGACGCGATCCTGAATGACAGCTATCGCACGGGCTTTCTGGAAGTCCACGCCGAAAACTACATGGGTGCGGGCGGCCATCCACACCGCATTCTGACCCGCATGCGCGAAGATTTTCCGTTGTCCGTCCATGGCGTCGGCATGTCGATCGGCTCGCCGCGCGGGATCGATCCCGATCATCTTGAACGGCTGAAAACCGTCGTCGATCGCTATCAACCGGGCCTCGTTTCCGAACATCTGGCATGGTCGACCCACGACGACGCCTATTACAACGACCTTTTGCCGCTGCCCTATACGGACGAAACGCTGGCGCATATCGTCGACCATATCGATCAGGTGCAAAACAGGCTCAAGAGAAAGATCCTGTTGGAAAACCCGTCCACCTATGTGGCGTTTTCTCAGAGCACGATCCCCGAAACCCTGTTTCTGGACGAGATCGCCCGCAAAAGCGGTTGCGGCCTGCTGCTGGACGTCAACAATGTCCATGTCTCGGCCGTCAACAATGGTTTCGACGCCACATCCTACCTCAAATCCTTTCCGCTGGAGCGGGTAGGTGAGATCCATCTGGCCGGCCATGCCGAGGATGTCGACGATACCGGCGCGCCGTTGCTGATCGATGCCCATGACCGGCCGGTCGACGATGCCGTCTGGGCGCTCTATGCCTTCGTCATCCGCCAGACCGGGCCCCTGCCGACGCTGATCGAATGGGACAATGACGTGCCGGAGTGGCCGGTTCTCAAACGCGAGGCGCAACTGGCCGAGGATGTCATGAAGAACGAAGGCGAGCGCTTCCTGCTCGGCGCCCGCCATGGCTGAACCGCAAACGGCACAGGTGACGCTGGACGGTTTCGCAATCGCCCTGCTTTCTCCGCCGGTCGAGACCGCACCGGCCGGGGTCGTCAATCCGCATGGCGGCCCGGCCGTCAAACGGTTCGGCGTTTACCGCAACAATGTGGCCGTCGGCCTGAAAGCAGCGCTTGCAGACATCTTTCCGGTAACCCGGGACCTGGTAGGCGCGAACTTCTTCGCCGCAATGGCTGCCGAATATATCGCACGGGAACCGCCCCGCTCCCCCGTCCTTGCCCAATACGGACATGGGTTCGCCGGCTTCATCGCCGGTTTTGCACCGGCACAGGAACTCTTCTTTCTTGCCGATGTCGCCCGGCTGGAACGGGCATGGCTCGATGCTTATCACGCCCTCGATATGACGCCGCTGTCGCCCGAAGCGCTGCAGCGCTGTTCGCCGGAGGCGCTGATGGCTCTCACACTGAAGCCGCATCCGGCAGCACGTCTGCTGCGTTTGGGCAGCGCGGCGGCCAGCATTTTCACCCGCGTGCGCGACGGCTCGGGTCTCGAGGGCTTCGACCCGACGCCGGCGGAAATCGCGCTGATAAGCAGGCCCTATTTCGACGTCACGGTGATGACGCTTGCCCCCGGCAAAGCCGCCTTCTTCGAAGCCCTCATGAGCGGCGGCACCATCGGTGAAGCCGTCGGGGCGGGAACAGAGGCCGACCCGCAACTCGATCCGGCCGACGCATTTTCAGCAATGATCGGCACGGGCGCTTTCGCCGCCGCAACCAGCACAGAGGAGTAGACCAACATGAAATTCATCTGTGCCGCCGCACAACTTTACAATCGTGTGTTCTCGGACCTGCAGGCGTTTCTGGCGCCATGGTTTCCCGGCCTTTTCGCCCGCATTGTTTTCGCGGCAACGCTCTGGCTCTATTTTCTGAACTCGGCGCTGACCAAGGTCGGATCAGGCATTGCCGGCTTTTTCATGGTCAGCAATTCCGCCTATTATCAGATCGCACTGCCTGCGGTGGAGGCGGCCGGCGGCGATGTCTCGGCCGTTCCGTTCCTGCCCTGGGGCCTTGTTGTCCACCTTGGCACCTATACCGAATTCCTGCTGCCGCTGATGATCATTGCGGGCATCCTCACCCGCCTCAGCGCCATTGGCATGCTGGGCTTCATTGCGGTGCAGACGCTTGTGGACATTACCGTGCATCAGGTCGGCCCCGAGACGATCGGCGCCCTGTTCGACCGGTTTCCCGACAGCGCCATTCTCGACCAGCGTCTTTTCTGGACTGTTCCGCTGGTGCTGCTGATCGTCTACGGGCCGGGGAAGATCTCCGTCGACCATCTCGCAGCCCGTATCATGAAAAAGCCGGCCTGATACAAAAGCGGCGCCCCTGAGGGCGCCGTCAGACTGCTGTCAAACCCGAGAACGTGCGGGCTATTGCCTCCGTCAGCCGTCCCCACAGGTGTCATGCTCGGACGTGATCCGAGCATCCATTCCGCTCAACCCTTTGACAAGAAAGGGTTTCAAACAAGAACACATCGTGTAGCCCTGGATCCTCGGGTCAAGCCCGAGGATGACCCGGAATGAGGGGCAGCTTTGTCGATAAACTGGCGGCGCCCCTGAGGGCGCCGCCGTGTCATTTCGCGTTTGTTGGGAGGCTGCCGTCAGGCGGCATCCATCTCCACATCCTTTTGCGCGGCAATCGTCTTCGGCTCGCTGCCGCGGGTCTCGATCGCGATCCGGCGCGGTTTCATGGCCTCGGGAATATTGCGCAGCAATTCGACATGCAGCAGGCCGTTTCTCAACGTCGCACCACGCACTTCCATGTGGTCGGCAAGCTGGAAGCGGCGTTCAAAAGCGCGTTTGGCAATGCCGCGATAGAGATATTCGCTGCTGCCATCTTCGTCTTCATCGGCCTTCTCGCCTTTCACGGTCAGTACATTAGCATGTGCTTCAATGGAAAGCTCGCTCTCACTAAAGCCGGCGACGGCCATTGAAATACGGTAGTTGTTCTCTCCGGTTCGTTCGATATTATAAGGGGGGTAGGCAGGCGCCTGTTCAGGCTGCCCCATCGAGTCGAGGAGATTGAAAAGTCGGTCGAAGCCGACGGTAGAGCGATAGAGAGGCGAAAAATCAACGTTACGCATAGTGTCCTCCTTTGAGCGACGATTGTTTGCGATACGTTTTCCGTGAATCCCGAAACCGGCGATTATGGAAAACGGTTGAGAACCCAGAGCCTGGCGTCCTCGCACGTTGATTTGGGAAATGATTCCCGACATTTCAAGAGGACAAAGGCAACGCCCAAAGGTCTGTTTCGTCGAAGAAATGCCCCTTTTTCAGCGCTCTTTTGCAAATATGCCGTGCGATTGCCGACACAAAACACACGGAATGAACGCAATATGAATGTCGCATTGAACTCATGTTCAGGCAAAATGCGCCATTCAGTCCTTGCCGGGAACTACGGCGCACCCGTCCCGGCACCACCGCCACTCTTGACCCAGTGACGGTGGTTACTTGGCCGGATCCGCGTCGCTTTTACCCCTGTTCAAGCGCCCGGTTCCGGTCCTTTTTTTACGCAAATCGCGCTCCGGCATTGCCAAGCCCGCAATCGCGCGTCATCACAGGCTCCACCGAACACATCAGACGGCAACCCCAGATGCACGAGAGACCGGCGGAAACAGAACCCGTGACAGGCAGGATGCGCGCCTTTGACGGCGTCGGCCTGCGCTATGCCCTTTACGGGTGCGAGAAAGCCCGTGCCACCGTGATGATCGTGGCAGGACGTTCCGAATTCATCGAAAAATATGCAGAAACCGTCTCGGACCTTCGCCAGGCGGGATATGCCGTCGCCGTTCTCGACCTGCGCGGCCAGGGCGGCTCTGACCGCCGCCCGGAAGACCGCAATATCGGGCATATCGAGCGGTTTTCAGACTATCCGCGCGATATTCTCGATTTTCTTGAACAGCATGTCCGCGGCACGATGCCGGCACCCTGTTTCCTGCTCGGCCATTCCCTTGGAGGGCTGATCGCGCTTTCCGCCGCCGAAAGCGGGCGTGAACGTTTCGCCGGCCTTGTGCTTGCCGCTCCTTTTGTCGGCCTTCGCCATGACCGCTACCCGACATGGCTGATCCGGTCCGCCGCCTGGCTTGCCTGCCATACGGGCCGCGGCGGCCGGCAAACCGGTGTTGCCCGCACCGCGCCGCCACGTTTCGAAGACCAGCACCACACCTCGGACCGCACCCGTTACGAGCGCAATCTTCAAGCCGCCCGACATGACCCGCCCTATCTGCTCGGGCCCGTCTCCTACGGCTGGCTGTCGGCCTGTATTGGCGAAATCAAACGCATGACAAAACCGGAAAGGCTCGCATCCATCAGCTGTCCGGTCCTCGTGCTTTCAGGCGGGCGTGACAGCGTGATCCCGGCGGATGCACAGGCCAGGCTTGCCGAACGGCTTGGCGCACACCACGTGGTCTTGCCGGAATCGGGGCATGAAATCTTTCAGGAAGCCGATGCCACAAGGGACCGTGCCCTTGAAGCGACCATCGGTTTCCTCGACACCCACTCGGCAGCGACCGATAACGGTTAGAGCGTTTCAAGTGCTGCTGCATGCAGCGCCGGCGTGGCCGCCGCCACGATGTCGCCGCCGCCTTCAGGCCGCTCTCCGGTCCATGTCGTCACCACGCCGCCGGCTCTTTCGATAATGGGGATCAGCGCCCCGATGTCATAGGGTTTCAGATCGCTTTCAACCACGAGATCTGCAAAACCGGCGGCAAGCAGGCAATAGGCGTAGCAATCGATGCCATAACGGGCGAGGCGCACACGCTTCTCCAGCCGGTCGTAACGCGCCATGGCTTCGGCCTGCATGATCCTCGGCGAGGTGGTAAAGAGAACCGCATCTTCAAGGCGCCGGCAATCCCGGGTTTTCAGGCTGCGCGGCCCGCCCGGCCCGGCAAACCCTGCGGTCTCGGCATCGGCGAAAAACCGCTCGCCGGTAAACGGCTGATCCATCAGCCCCATGACCGCCCGTCCGTTGTGATAAAGCCCGATCAGCGTGCCCCAGACGGGAACGCCCGAAATAAACGCCCGCGTGCCGTCAATCGGATCGATGACCCAGACATATTCGCGGTCCAGCCCGCTCGACCCGTGTTCCTCGCCGAGTATTCCGTGTTCGGGATAATGTTCGCCGATCAACTGCCGGATAGCGCTTTCGGCCGCCCTGTCCCCCTCCGTCACCGGATCAAAACCGCCAGCCAGCTTGTTGTCGACATTCAGACCGGACCGGAACCGCGGCAAGGTTTGTGCGGCGGCGGCATCGGCGAGACTGTTGAAAAAGATACGATCGGGCAACATGGCATATCCTGTGACGAAACGAGAAGGCGGGTGATCTGAACGGTTTTTCCAAAGCCCGACATGCGGCAGGCCGCTCATATAAAAGGCAAAAAAACATTTAAAGGAGGCAATACGCGCAAAAAATATACAATAGGCCACATTGCGTAAATTTCAGGCAATAAAGCTTGACAGTCATTTCACTGTCATCTACTGTCATACATACAGTCTTTCGACTGTGAATACCCTCCTTGGGTGTTTCCTCCCTAGACTTAACCGCGCCTAAAGCGCGGTTTTTTTTGCGTTCATTGCCGGAGACGCCATTCGGCGCGGGCAATCATTCCGCAGCAAGGCCGACGGAATCAGCCTCGCCGGCGAGGAATGCGGCGAACTCACGCATAAACAGTGTCAGCGCCTGTTTGAGCGCGATGAATTCCGGCTTCTTGGTATAATTCTGTTCATCCGCGTAAAGCCTGCGCGAGACTTCGATCTGCAAGGCATGGCAATCGGCGGCGGGGCGGCCGTAATGTTCTGTGATGAAACCACCCGCATAGGGCTTGTTATAGGCCGTGGCAAAGCCCATGCGCTCCAGGATCGACATCGCCGCGTAGGCGATTTCGCTGGACGCACTGGTGGAAAACCGGTCACCGATGATGATGTCGGGTTTGCGCCGGTGACCGCCGACGGAGACACTGCCCGGCATCGAGTGGCAGTCGATCAGCACGGCCCGGCCGAACAGGCGTCTGGTCTCCTGCATCAGTTGCTTGAGGCTGCGGTGGTAGGGCCGGTAGATATTCTCGATGCGGGCCAGCCCTTCTTCGGCATCGATCGGCGCCGCATAGATCGGCATGTTTTCCGCAACGATCCGCGGAATAGTTCCAAGCCCGCCGGCCACCCGCATTGAGGTTACATTGATATGCGCGGGCAAGGCACCGGAAAACATCCGCGGGTCGAGTTCGAAGGGTTCACGGTTGACGTCGAGAAAGGCGCGCGGAAAAAATGCACGCTGCAGCGGCGCACCGAAGGCCGGCGCCATCGAAAACAACTCGTCGACATAAAGATCCTCCGACCGCCTGATTTCATTGGCATCGAGCCTGCTTGCCGCCAGAAAGGCCGCGCTGTAGCCCCTGCCTGAATGGGGCGAATTGAAGACGAGCGGCAGGGTCTGCTGTTCCGGACGGATCACCTCGAAGAACAGCGCATCTTTGTCAAAATGCGGATCATGTCTGCCGTTTTCTGTCACTGCAACTCCTTTGATACCGGAGATTTACGCGCTCGCGCCGGTCCTGCCAAGACCGTTGCCCGCCCGAGCGGAAACTTTGAACCCGTCTTTATTGCTTGTTTACGACATAGGGTCTATCAGACCGGTTAAGAAACAAGCCTGTTGCGCCGATATGGTTGAGCCGATGGTACTGAAAATTCTTCTGGCGGAAGACGATGATGACATGCGCCGTTTCCTGGTGAAAGCCTTGGAAAAGGCCGGCTATCAGGTCGCCGCTTTCGACAATGGCGCAAGCGCCTATGACCGACTGCGCGAGGAACCGTTTTCGCTGCTTCTGACCGATATCGTGATGCCCGAGATGGACGGGATCGAGCTGGCCCGCCGGGCAACCGAGCTCGACCCCGATCTCAAGGTGATCTTCATCACCGGCTTCGCCGCCGTCGCGCTCAATGCCGATTCGGCCGCGCCGAAGGATGCCAAGGTGCTGTCCAAGCCGTTTCACCTGCGCGATCTTGTCGACGAAGTGGAAAAGGTTCTCATCCCTTGAGGCCGGCGACGTTGAGGGAAAGCACAAAGCGACAAAAAAGCTTCAAAAACCAGTTGACGCCGTCGCCAAAGTTTGGAATACACCGCGCCACGGATGGGCGTGTAGCTCAGCGGGAGAGCACTACGTTGACATCGTAGGGGTCACAAGTTCGATCCTTGTCACGCCCACCATCCAATTTCATGACTTGTTAGGGCTTTCGCTAACCGCGGAGGCCCTTTTGCTTGGTGGCCGCAGGTTTATCGAACCCGAAGGCTACCACGTGACCCGCATCGACAACATAGCGATGCACGCAAGAAAGCACGCTGCACATTTCGTAAAAATCAGCATCTGACCCAGACGTCAGGATTTTCAGGTTCACCGCATTGTTTTTATGGATTCGTTTCACGATGCGCACGACGACCGTCGGTATATTTAGTAAGCCCCGAAAACCGCTTCCCTTAGAGAAAACTTCGAAAAAAATTAACGTTTTCAGAGGCTTGAAATCCAGTTCGGTCGCCAAACGGAACTGTGTCACTTCAATCAATGCCACCTATATCCGCCTCACGACAAGAAACCTCGCAAGGTATTGCTATTATTCATAAAGTTTCGATTCGAGTTCATTAGTGCATAAGGTGCATTTACAATTTCCTTTGCCTGTAAAATCGACCAGGTCCAAACTCCAATATTTCTCGAAGGTTGGCTCTGTTCAACACCGAAATCTTACGATATATTTTCTCAGCACGTTTGCTTTCAGGATCTAAATTTTATCTATTTTTACTTAATGGATTTGAATATTGAACCGGTTTTATAATTTGGATTTTTTGCGAGGCGCTGCTGCTTTTTTGGTACTTGGCGGTCATCTTCGCGCCTACCTAATTGTGGATTATAGCCAAATCATAGCGCAGGGAGACACTGTAGGGATCGGATCTCAAATTTTTTATCTCCTGACGGGTCTTTCACACGAAGCAGTCATAATATTTTTCGCTTTAAGTGGATACCTTGTTGGCGGAAAAGCATTCTCGGACACGCTTTCAGACAGGCTGTCATGGCCTCTGTATTATGCAAGGCGATTGTCCCGCCTCTGGATTGTACTAGTACCTGCATTATTATTAACGTTCATTTTCGACAGCATTGGGATAAGACTGACTGATGGTGTTGGATATGACGGACTATTTGCAGATGTCTATCCGTCTGGCCCAGGTATCGGCGCGGATACTGATGAACTTACGCTCACATCGTTTATTGGAACACTCCTTTTTATCCAGACTATTTTTACGCCGACCTTCGGTAGTAATGGGCCGACGTGGAGTCTGGCAAATGAATTCTGGTACTATGTAACAATTCCACTCATCTTTTGGCTCTGTATGTCAAAATCCGCTTTTCGACCGAAAGTGCTTGGTGTAATCGCTTTGATTTTGAGCTTAATTATTATTCCCGCTAGGTTTTATGAAGGCGCCCTGATTTGGACTGTCGGTGCATTTGCAGCGCTGTCGTTTAAAACACATTTAGGAGGCCGGCTATTCAGAATACCTGTCGTGCAAATCTTCTCAACGCTTGCTATCCCTCTATGCCTTGTTGCGACTAAACTGTCGTCAAACTTCAACGACCTTGAGCTCGGCCTAATCGTTGCTTTAGCGCTTCCTGGATTGGCGAGTTTCCGCACAAAGATTCCAGTTTTCTCAATCACATCTCATGCAATTTCCGAAATATCCTACACATTGTATTTGACTCATATACCTCTTCTGACTCTCATAGTGATGATCGGATTTGCTCCCGAGAGATATCCCATTTCCCCCTATTCACTGGCTCTCTTTTTCACGCTATTCCTAGTCGCTGTCGGTTGGAGTGTTTTGGTTTGGTGGCTGTTCGAGCGTCACACCAACGAAGTTTATGGATGGATCAACAATAAACTGGGCAAGATCGGCATTTCGAAGCCACAAAGGATTTGATGGCACTTCATCGCCAAGACGCTACATCTAAAGCAACCGCACCGGAAACTATCGGTCCGCCTTAACGAAGAACACACCCCCCTCCTCGCTCTGGCTGAAAGGTTATACGAAGAAGGGATTGGGCTTGAAGCCACGTTGACATCGTATAGGGATCACAAGTTCGGTTCTTGTCACGCCCTCCATCCTGTTACGCGATTTGTAAGGGCTTTTGCCAACGGTGAATGCCCTTTTGCTTGGTGGTCTGTGGGTTTACCGTACGCGCGTACCAACGCTCATCTTCTGACAAAGCAAAAGTGCGCATGGCGCAATGTCCGTCCCCACGTCCTTGGTGTGATGCCACCCCGCAAACGTGTCCCCACTGTCGGGCTGCTCCGTCCAACTGCAGGTCTTGGCTTCGAAGCGTTCGGTACGGCCGTGATCACGGCCACGCGAAGGGATGTGGCAGTAAATTTTGCCAGACGCCCAGGGAAATGCCTTGAATTTGAAGACCAAAACCGAGTAGCTTAACGACCATATTTCGTTGCCGACTACGCTCATCCAGCTTGTTCATCTACTTATTGATTTAAACGCTATCTGCTTCAACACACAGGTTAAATTCGTCCGAATGGAAAACCCTGATGTAAAAGTATGGAAATACTGCATAGGATTTTCGTATCTTTCTGACCTATAAATTTGAGAGCACAACATGAAAATCGCTGTTGCCGGTCTCGGCTATGTCGGACTTTCCAATGCCATCCTGCTTTCCCAGAAACACAACGTCATCGCTGTCGATGTGAACGAGGACCGTGTCCGTCAGGTCAATGACAAAAAAAGCCCCATAATCGATGCCGAGATTGAGGATTATCTGGCAAACCGTTCGCTCAACCTGACGGCAACGACGGACGCAGCCGCCGCTTTCAGCGACGCCGATTTTGTCATCATCGCAACGCCAACCAACTACAACACGGAAACGAACTATTTCGACACATCTTCGGTCGAATCCGTCATCAGCGCCGTCAAGGCTATCAACACCAAGGCAACCATCGTCATCAAGTCGACGATCCCCGTAGGCTTTGTCGAACGCATACGGCGTGAATTCGAGACGGACCGGATCATCTTTTCACCGGAATTTCTGCGTGAAGGTCGCGCGCTCTACGACAATCTGCATCCTTCCCGCATCATTGTCGGAGAACAATCCGAGCGGGCAAAGGCATTTGCCGATCTGCTGGTCGAAGGCGCGATAAAAAAGGACGCGCCGGTACTGTTCACCAACCCTTCCGAGGCGGAAGCAATTAAACTGTTCGCCAATACCTTTCTCGCCATGCGAGTCGCTTATTTCAACGAACTCGACAGCTATGCCATGGCCCATGGAATGGACACTCGCCAGATTGTTCAGGGGATCGGGCTCGATCCAAGGATTGGAAGCCACTATAACAACCCCTCGTTCGGTTATGGTGGCTATTGCCTGCCGAAGGATACCAGGCAGCTTCTGGCAAACTATTCGGAAGTGCCTCAGAATCTCATCCGCGCGATCGTCGATGCGAACACCACGCGCAAGGACTTCATCGCCGAGCGTATCATCGCGTTAAAACCGGAGACCGTCGGCATCTACCGCCTAGTGATGAAGGCCGGTTCGGACAATTTCCGCGACTCCTCCGTTCAGGGCATCATGAAACGGATCAAGGCCAAGGGCATCCGCGTCATTGTGTTTGAACCGGTCTTGAGCGAACCGGAATTCTTCCGCTCGCCTGTCGTCAACGATCTTCAGGAATTCAAGCAGGAGGCGGATTTGATCGTCGCCAATCGCATCACCGACGAAATACGGGACGTCACGGACAAGGTCTTCACGCGCGACCTTTTCGGGAATGATTGATATTCAATAGTAATAAATTGCCGCCTCAGCGGTGGCATCTTCACATGGAGTATAGATCAGGCCGGAGACAAGGAAGCTACGGTCAATTGCTGGACTACATATTTCCAGAACATATCTGAGCGGCCACAAACTTTAGAGAACATAAAGTATGCGAGCAGACATCCCATCGTGGGTTGTGAGTAACACACCGCACCCTCTCAACGACACGATACAACGTTGAAATCGCTCGCGCTGCATGAAGTCGTTCCTACCGCCCAAATGCGGCATCGGTGAAAACCTGAACGAAGCCATTGCTCCACTCTTCCCGCCAGAGCTACCTATCGTAGTAGTCACTCGAACTGTAGGCATAATAGGAACCGTAGCTGTTCCCGTATCCGTAGCTTCTCATTCCCGACGCGCTTATCTGGTTAAGCACAAGTCCATCGATCTCCGCGTGAACAGAATCGATCATATTCAGCGCTTCGGAAAGCTGGGACCTGCTGGTTTGGTTCCACTTCACGACGACAACGACCCTGTCGACTTGTTTGGCGACAATTCGGCTGTCAGGCACGATCAGGACAGGCGGCGTATCGATAATGATGTGGTCATAGCGTGAGCGAAGCTCCGTCAGCAAAGCGCTGAAGTTCGGAGAAGAAACGATATCTGCGGCATTGGCTGTTGACTTGCCGCTGCCCAACACGTCGAATCCAAATTCGGCATTGTGTTGAACCACTTCATCAATTGTCGCGGCTCCGTTCAGGACCGACATCAACCCCTTTTCCTGGTCGATATCGAAATACTCTCCGAGTGCACGGCGCCTGATGTCGCCCTCCATCACAAGCACCCTCTTGCCAAGACCAGTCATGTTGAGGGCAAGAGCAAGAGAAATAGAGGTCTTTCCCTCTCCTGGAAGCGACGAGGTTACCATGATAATTTGCGGATCGGAATCGGCATCGGAAAGCAGTATCGACGTCCTGAGATTGCGGATTGATTCAGCTGCCGCCGATGTCCCGTGCTCATGAAAATAGGACAGGAGTTTCTGGCGGCGATTGACAGAAACGAGTGGAATCTGCCCCAAGACTTGTTCTCCTGTCGCCTGCTCCAGTTCCGGCGCTGTATGAAAGACGCGGTTGCGGACCTCTCTCAGCAGGGTTATCCCAGTTCCCAGTGCCAGCCCCAAGACCAATGACACAACAAGAATGAGAGGCTTCCGCGGCTCGATGGGGCCGCCCGGAACAACAGCCTCGGCAATAATGCGGCTATCAGGTTTCTGAATGCCCTGCTGCGCCGATGTCTCCTTCAGCCGCCCCAGAAAATACTGATACAACAAGCGGTTTGCTTCCGCTTCGCGTGTAAGCTGCTGAAGTTGAATAAGCTCCTGACCCTGACGCTCGATCTGTCCGCTCAGTCGCTCCTCCGAGTTCTGCAACGCCGTGAGATTGGAGCTCTGACGCGTCTGGTTTGCCTGCGCGTCGGAAATGATCGCACTGTAGGTCCGATCAAATTCAGCAGCATCGGCAGCATTGGAAGGCGCCGTTGCCGCCAGCTGCTCCAGCCTGGTGTTGCCCGAGACGGCGGCTTTCTCGCTGAAGCTCTCGGCATTTTGCAGCATCGCCAGTCGAGCGGCAGCCTCACGCGCATTCGAGCGCGTGGATTCCAGCCTGTCACGGACAGAGCTCAACTGGCGTTGCAGGCCTGCAAGAACCTCCGGCGTGATCATCGGATTTGCCGACTGAAACTCACTGACCCTGACCTCTGATTGCTCAAGATCCTGCTGAAGTTGGCCCACCTGGTCGGTCAACCAGACAATCGCCTCTTTCATGCTCTCGCGCTTAACGTCAATCTGATCCTGTACATATTGCTGGGCGATGGTATCAGCAATGAGAGCAGCCTTCTGTGGGCTTTCCGATGTGACCGTGATGTTGAACACAGAGGTCGTCGGCAAGTTGCGCACACTAAGGTGCGCGCGAAGAGCACTGATCACGGAATCACGAATAGCCCGATCCATGGCCTCTCTATCAGAAGCAGAAGTGTCACTCTGCTTGTCTGGAAAAAACCATGATGAGATAGCAGACCTGATGCGTGCTCTCAGAGAAGGCGTTCTCAAACGTCCGTTGAATTCAGGATCCTCTATCAGATCAAGCACGTCCACGACATCACCCAGCAAGACACGGGACTGGATGACCTGGATTTCCGATCCAATGGCGTTGGAGTCATTACTCAGTTCGCCGACAACCGACGGAAGATCGACAATCTGCCCGGTCTGATTGTTGCGCATCACCTGCGCGGTCGCACTGTATATCGGCGTTGCCACATTGTAGGCGTAATAGGCGCCTGCCAGCATAGCGACCAAGCCGAAGGCTAGAATGATGAACTTGTCCCGCCACAGAGCACGTAAAAAGCGAAGATCGATAACAGCTTCGTCACTATCTCGGGAATGAGAAGCACTTCCGGCGTGCGAATAATGTTCCATAGACATAGGTTGAACGGGACCTTTTGTTATCGTTCGCCTGAAAAGATAGACATTCACAAAGGGCGAAATGCAAAATTCAGAATTTTATCTTGAACGCGAAATTTCTAGAAAAATCAATGACGCTTTATGTTAATGGTCAACAAAATCAAGTGAGTTTGAGGCCTGTCATCTCTTCAAGCTTTTTTAGCTTTCCCTGCTTATCCGGTATTTCTCCAAGCGCCCTGTCAAATTCCAGCGCTTTGGCCCCAACGAGGAACCGGTACCAGAAGCCCTGCAAAAAGTGATAGATTAAGCCCTCTTTTCCGTCAAGAAATCCAAGCTGAATGAAATAGCGATAAAGGAAATAGCCAAGAGGGCCGCACCAAAACGGCAGACGATTGTAAATGTCTTCTTTGATAAAACGCTTGATCCCGGCCTGCCGGGAACCATCATCACGGCCCAGTTCCTCGCGCGCAAAAAGCTCATAGCGTTGGTTCAGAATATCTACCGCCTCACGGGTGGCATACTTGTTGTGCTTATCGGTAAAGAACGTCAGATCGTTGAGGTTGTGGTCTGAAAAAGCATTATCAAAAGTAACTGTCTGACCGCCCCAGACGATGATATGCTCATCCATCCAGCGGTTTTCGATGCGGCCATGCCCACGTCGCCAGATCCGCGTAAGGATGAGTGGGTATCGCCCTCCGTGACGTATAAATCGGTCCAGGAAGATATGCCGGCGCTTCAGATTGACTGCGACCGTTTCAGGGCCGAGTTCAGGAAGCTTCATATTGATCTCATCGACAAGTTCGGGATCGAAGACCTCATCTGCATCCATACGCATGATCCAGTCTGCGGTGATCGGCGCATGATCCAGGCCCCATTGGAATTGAACTGAATAATTCGTCCAGGGATTCGATAGTACGACCGCCCCTTTTTCCTTCGCGATCGCAACTGTTTTGTCGTTGGAAAAAGAATCGATGACAAACACCTCGCTTGCAAACGAGGCGACGCTGTCGATGGCCCGGCCAATGTGCATTTCTTCATTATACGTGAGAAAAAGAACGGCAAGAGATGAGGTCATGGGCTCTGATCAGGTTTTGAGAAAACGTACAAAGTAACTGGAAACCTCGCAAAGCCACGCATCAAGCAACCTCGCGTTCGAACCTAGGGCGTGCCTTGATCGGCTCGGCCGGATTGCCGCGGTAAACAGTCCAGGGTGCGAGTTCCTGAAAAGCGGCCGCGCGGGCGGCGAGCACAGCACCCTCTCCCACCCTGACGCCCGGTCCGACAAAAGCTTCGGCACAGACCCAGGCATTGTCCTCTATGACAATCGGCTTCGTGAAAAGCTGAAACGAAGGGTGCTTGATGTCATGGGTGCCCGTACAAAGATGCGCGCGTTGCGAAACGACAACGTGGTGGCCAATCACGACCCTGTCCATCGAGTAGCAGATCACCCCCGGACCTAAAGACGCGTAGGCATCCATTTCGAGGTTGGCAGGATACCATATTTTCGCCGAACCGTAGACCCGGGCAGTCGGATGTATTTTCGCCCCGAATAGCCGAAGAAGCCACACACGTACTCCATTCGCCTGAGGAGGCGTCCACGACGCCAGCAAACACCAGGCAAGCCCCCAGGCCATTCTGATTAGGCGATGTTGGAGACTGAAGGTCGCGCCCCCTTTGAAAGGGTCATCAACTTCGGCATTCTTGATGTCTTTCATGGTTTCTCCGTCAACTCAGAGGGTAATCAAAGACAAGGAGATTTTTTCCAGCAATGCTGTTGTATTCGGCGATTTCTGAACCGGTCATCTCTTTTCTCCAACGCCCAACAGTCGCTGGAGTAATTGGCTGAGCAAGGCGTTGAAATGCCTTTTCTGAGACCCGCCAATCCTTTTCTGCGCTGGAGGGCACCAGTTGTTTTTTCAGATCAACGGGTAAATCCAGGAAATTCATAATACGTGTTAACCCTGCTTCAGCATCGCTGGTAAACTCCTCATATTTTACAACGAGAATACGATCGTTTTCACCAAGCAGCTTGCGAACGGGATCGATACAGGAATTAAAGTAGCGAGCATGTGCTTTCACGCTGGAAGCTTGGGGAATGTTTTGCGCGGAGCGTCCCGAGCAAAACGTGTCCCGTCCATCGCGAACAGCCAGTATGATCTTGGAATTTGGAAGATGCTTCAATATATAGCTTAAGTATCGCGCATGTTGAGGGGTCTTTTCGACATACCATCCTTCTTCAGGCATATCAGGAAAGGAGATTTCATGCAGTCTGGCAAAGAATCCCGCCAAAGAGCGACTTTCCGCAAGCGCGCGATTTACGAGCGCCGGCTCTGCATAATGCTTGAACCTTTCGACCTCGTAAATTGACCGAGGCGAAAAGATGTTGGTCTGGATCGGAAAGCCCCTCGTCGCCGGGTGATTTAGCAAAAGCCGATTCAGCAGCGTCGTTCCACTGCGGGGAGGACCGAGAACAAATGCAACCGGAATATTTGAAACTTCCGGATTCTTCCAACGACGGAAATTCTTCAAGATTTCGCCGGGATGAGAAATGTAACGGTCGAAAAGTGGGTGTATCAGCTTGCTCACGAGAACCCCTTCCTAACTACCCGATGCTGGGTCGCCATGACTATTTTGCAGCACGGCAATTTCAAGACACGCCAACAAATCCTCTGCTGCCTGTTGCACGGAAAAATGCGCATCATAACAGGGTCTGGTGCCCGCGCGCATGGCCTGGACCGTAGAGAGATCGAGTTTCATAAAGCTGCGCAACATGCCTTCCGTTGCATCGACGGTGTCATCCACCGCCAGTCCGGCGCCGGCCTTCACGATTTCGCGCCAGATATTGACTTTTGTAGAGATCAGCACCGGCGTGCCGGTGGAGAGCGCTTCGGCGACGACCAGTCCGAAGTTTTCCTGATGCGAGGGCAGGACAAAGGCGTGAGCATCGGCAAATGCCGCCGCCTTTGCCGCCCCCTTGAGCGGGCCCGGCCAGTGAACCCGGCCGGCAACGCCAAGCCGCGCAGACATCGCCTCCAACTCCACCTGCCAGCCCGTTTGGTCAGGTCCGGCAATGACGAGATCAACAGCAGGATACTCGCACGCAATCCTCGAAAAGGCCTCGATCAGCTGATCGCAGGCTTTTTTGGGATGAATCCGACTCAAAAACAGGAGATACGCGCGCCCGCTGAGCGCCGGGAGTTGCTTTTTGAAAGATGCGCGACCCGTATCAAGTTCTTCGGGTCCGAGCCCCTGATCGGAGGCACAGAAAGCCACAACGCGTTCCCGATATTTGGAATGCCCGACAAAAGCGCCCCTTGCCAAACGACGCTCTTCTTCGCAGGTAAACAACACTGTGCTGGCTTCGCTGAGCATCCGGCCCTGCCAGAGCATCCAATATGCCTGCTTGATCCAATGCTTAACCGGCTTGGCTTTCCGAAACCATGGATCCAGCATGCCGTGGGGAAAGATAACCCAGGATAAACCAGCGGAGACGAGGGCGGCATGGCCTGAAATGGTCGCCTGGTTCCAGAGACCGTGGACAACCGCGACATCAAAACTGGGCGCGAGCTCAGCGATTTTCTCGGAAAAGCCAGGGGCTCTGGCAGGTATCCGGCTTCCAGGTCCCGTGCCGAAAACAGGAAAGCCGAATTGCGGAATAAAGGCCGCGTTCGCCCGATCGAGCGTCACGAACACGCTCTCATGCCCAAGCTTGGCATGTTCCGCCGCCATCACGCGCGCATATTCGACAGGCCCACCCCCGTCCGGGTCCACAGACGCTATGAGGTGCATTATCCTCATGAAGTCCCCCCGTACCCGAAAATATCGGTTTTCTCACCCGACAATTTCAGGACCGTGGAGTTTCCCTCGAAAGCCAAACGAAAGCGCCATTTTTCAACTGTCTCTTTCGCATTCTTGTGAACGAAGGAGCCGCCCTTTCGTAAGAAGTCAGTCAATTTTTCTGCTTTGACGTCGCCCCCACCATCACGACGTTTCAGGCTTTGCGCAAACGCACATGGGTGACGCAGGCAAAGCACGATTGCCAGCCCGTTATGCTTTTGCAGGAAATACCCGGAAAATGCGCGAAACGGATACTTGAACACCGCCCGCCATGGCTGCAACGCCAAAGTGAGGTTTGTCAGTCCATATTTGCCTACCCGCAGGCTGTCCGACCGTGACTGAAACCGGCCTATCCGGCTAAACGTCTCAGTCAACAAACTATGACCAAACATGAAACCGATCAGCCGATCACGCACTTCCCGATAGCAACAGTCATCATAACACACGCACCAATGCTCTTGCTCTGCACCGACCGCCGGCTGCGCATTGAGCGGCTCATGCACCACGTGACACTCTGGAGCCTCGCTGAGAATCTGCCCCATGAGGGTATTCATCGAATAATGCGTGCCGGTCACGATGACCGGCATGGAAAAGAGCCTCTGCTTATCCGGCGCCATGAACATACTCCGATCCGGGAAGAGAGGGGCGCTGCGGCAAGTCCGCTGGCATTCCGGTAATATTTGCCACGGCGCGGCAGAGCTCGGTAACATCTCCTCCCATCGCCGCTTGCGAAGCCGCCCGCGCCATGCCCTCCCAGAGCGCACGATTTTCCGAAAGCTCCCGCATGAAGAAACTCATTCCCACGGGATTATCAGGCTCGACGACAAAACCATTCACGGCGGATCTGACGAGCAGGTCGCGAGCCCCGGCATTATCGGAAAGTATCACCGGAAGGCCCGCAGCCTGGGCCTCGGGCACGACATTTCCGAACTGCTCCTCCAGACTGGGGAGAAGAAGTGCGAGCGCGCGCGATAGATGACGCGAGACCTCTTCGGTCTGAACGAAACCCGTGAAGCGGACATAATCAGCGATACCGAGACGTTTGGCCAGCCCCCGCAGGCTCTGCTCCTCCGGACCCGAACCGCACAGAACGAGATCGCGCGCGGGTTCGGTGGTCGAGGCTCTGTAGTGCGCGTAAGCCTCCAGCAACATTGCATGATTTTTCTTGGGCACGAGGCGTGCGACACACAGGAAATAGCGCTCGTCAAAGGGTGTCCCGCCGGGCGCCGGATCCTGTCCCGAGAGCGTGCGGATCCGCTCTATCGAAACAGTATTGTATTCACCCGACAGCTTTTCTGAAGGAACCCCTAGAAAGCGGAAATAATCGATGGACCGGCGACCTGATGCGATCCCCCCCTGATACGGAAGGAACATCAGGCTCTTCAATGCCTCCTTGCGCGCCGAACGGGGCTTGTCGTCGAACTTCGAGCAGCCCATCGTGTAGACTTTCGAACCTGTCAGCCGAAGCCAGATCGCAAACAGGAAGATCGCCGTCACATTCCAGTGACAAAGGATATAATCTCCACGCCCGAGTTTTCTCGCCGCCGTGATCAGCTTCCAAAACAGCTCCCCGGTCCCAAGAGCACTCAGGTCCTTGTTTTGAAAAAGCGTGAGCTTTTCAAACCCCTGATGGTCAAAACCACGCCAGTCATAAGTGTCGCTTCTGCCGCAAAGCTCTATACCCACGACCGACCGGCTGGCACCGAATACGTCGGTCAATGCGCGAAGTCGGTCCTGATGCAGAGGGCCGAAATTGTCCCACAAAAGCGCAAGGGTTCTGGTTTTGGCCATCAGCCCCCCTCGTTCATGGCTGACGCGACATCAACGACCGTAAAACGACGCCTGCCGCGCTCCGAGGCATCGACTCCCACCAGCGTGCCGGCACGATTCCAGCGCGGATGGAGGTCGCATTTCAGGTCGCTGTCACCGGACCCAACGTCGTGTTTGAAGTTCAGCAGGTCGATCCGCCTTTGGCGCGCCATCTCGACGAGCATCAAGGGCGTGTTGCCTGTCTCTGGATGCGGATACTCGTCCACGATCATCCATTTCCGGTTGGGTGAGATCATAGGATGACCATCCTGCGGCAGGGTTCCGGCCATGAACGGCGTCCGCTCGCCGGTTTTGGTCGACATCAGGAAATAGCTCTCGTTCAGGACCATGCCCTTGAGCCTTCCCCGAAATTTCCGGGCTATGTTGACGAGTGGTCGCACGAATGGCGACGCCAGAAGGCCGGACTTGCGCGCCGCAGCGAGGCCCTTGGAGCCCTTTCGCATCCAAATGACGATATTGTCCTCGTCGATCCAGTCGAAGTGACTAATCTTCTCCTGAGCCAGCAGTTTCAGATCATGGCCATCCGCGGTGGCCGAATAGATCAGCGAGTAAAGCGCGTGATCCTTGGAGAAGAAACGCAGCATGAAGACAATGCGCGTTCCCTCGCGATTGAACGAAACGTGGGTCACGAAGACCTTTGTGTCCGCAGATACGGAATTTTCGGAGGCGGAAACCAACGCCCTGATCGAGAAGAGCAGCTGCCGCTCCCCGGTCTCCAGGTCAATCCGCCAGAGGCCGTCGTTCTCAGGCTGGGCAATGTCATCAGCAGCGCTTTCAAAGCCCGAATAGCCATATGCTTTCCAAAGAGCACCCAGCCGGCCGAAATTCGGCGCCATTGCATAGGTGCCGCACGGCGCTATCGATCCGACCGCATGCGGGAGTTGGCGGCGCTCACCGGTCACCAAGTCGACGATCTCGCAGCCAGGCTTGTCGCCCACACGCTTGTTGTAGAGAAGCGTCATCTGCCGACCGGGCACCCACATTGCGCGCGCTCCCTGTTGAAAGTTCCAGCAGGTTGTTTCACCGACAACATCGATAGACCCGCTGGCGTAATCCCAAAGAAGGATTTCGGCACGATCTTCAGGTCGCGGCATACGGCGAATATCCGGATCTATTCTGTGCAGGAGCAACCGCGTGTCATCAGGGCTCCATGGCGAAACATCATGGAATCCGAAAAAATAGGAAGCGTCATCAGGCGCCTTGGCCAGTACCCGAACTCCGCCCCCCCTTTTTTTGCCAGAAGACTCGCCCGCCCAATCCGGCAACTGCGGAAGGTGTCCCGGATTGATCTTGTCTCTAATCCTGCTCAGGGTCGCATCGGGATGGATGATCATATCCAGGCGCTGGCGAAGCCGGCGGACCTTCATGTCTCCATCCGTACGATCACGCCCCATGACCTTGCGAAACATCCGCTCGTGGTTCTGCCTGCTGAGCGCAGCATGGCGCTGACTTCCGGTGATGCTTTCGGGATGTATCACAAAGGCTGACCAGTAGCCCGGCACATGCCGCAGCGACATGCCGGCGAGCGACATGTCAAGCAGAAGCTCGGCGTCCCAACTGGTGCGGTTGTCGACGTTGAAGCCGCCAATCCGCCGGAAACTATTCGCCTTCCAGAAAGTGGATTGCTGCAGGACGAGCGCCCGACCATTGACAAACAACCTCGCCGTGAACGGCGTTGAAATGACACGCCGGGTGGCCTTTCCATATGCATCGGTCATATAGCCATCGCCATAGATGCAATCCGCATCCGGCATGCGTCCTATGGCCGCCGCTGCCTGCTCCAGGGCACCTTCCAGAAAAAAATCGTCGGCGTTCATATAGGCGAACCAATCACCCGTGGCCCGCTCGAACCCCTTGTTGAGCCCGTCAGCGGGACCGTTGTCCCGTTCCCTCAGAACAATAAGCCGCGGATCGCCCTTGGCTTCGTATTCGGTCAAAATCTCGGCCGTCTCATCAGTCGAGCCGGGATCGATCACGATATATTCAATATCTCGATAGGACTGCCCGAGTACACTTTCCATGCAACGGCGTAGAAAACGGCCCTGATTAAATGCATTTGTAACAATAGAAATCTTCATGAAAACTCTTCAGATTATTGTGCGGACCTGCGAGATGGCAGACGGACATTCTGCATTATGACTATGCATGCGATGCAGACATATATCGGTACAAATATTCTCTGAGTAAGTCCGAACGGAGAGAAAAATATAGCCCAGGTTAACCAAAAAAAACATAATAATTCTAAAGGGCCGCTTGGCCTGAAGCCAAAAACAGAGGCAAGAATCGCTCTAAATGATATTATAAGTATAAACAGCCAGAATAATGCCCCTATTAAACCGTGATTAACCCATGCAGAAAAAATGAACGAATGCGTCGGTATTAAATCGCTTCTGTGAACAAATTCAGAATTCCAGTTAATGTCCTCACCAAGGCTTTCCTTGATCTGAAAATACTCCATTCTCAAGGAACTATCTTTTGCATATGAACCATAACCCAAAAAAGGCTTCTCTGCGATAGCCTTCAGGGAAATAAGCGACTCGGAACGCCCCCCTAACAAGACACCAAGCCCAGATTGAGACTGCATGATATACTTTTCCCTGACCTCCTGACCTAAGGCACCCGATCTAACCAAGTTGCCGTAAAGGCCCTCAGCGATCGGATAAATCGCAATAGTCAGAAAGATGAGGGAAATCCCGGCTATTGTCCGAGTTACCGTCCCCAATCCTCTTAGGCCGCCGAATGATGCAGCACCAGCCAAAAATGTATTCAAAAATAGTGAGCGGCTGTTCAAAGCTAGATGAACAAATGCAAATATCATTGTAAACAAGCCCTGCTTTTTCCGAGAAAAGCGCTGCTTTTCAAGATAAATAAGCAAGATAATTGTTATAGCAGGCCCGTTGCCAAACTTCCACGCCACACCAAAGAAACCATCCGCACCAAACGCCGAGACCCCAAGCACGTTTTTCAAAATCATAGACAACGCCATACCGAAGAGAGCAAGCGTATAGCGCTCTTTCTTTCCGTCAATCAGAACAAACAGAACGAAAAAGTACCCCCCGAAAGTCCAAAACGAGGCTTGTGATCGCAGAATATCCGTAACAGCTGTATGTGCACGAAAATCACTTACGATCGAAACCAAACACCATAAGGCGAGCAATGAAAGTATCGGATACAGGAACGGCTGACGAAAATTGAAACGGCGCGACTTCGTCAGAATAACCGGGATCAGAATGAACAACGCCAAATCGGAAGCAAGCAGTGTTCCAACGAGCGGAACACGGATGACGGTCAAAAGCGGTAAAAGAAAACACCAAACTGCCTCAAAACGCAGGTACTTCTTTTTCACCCTGAGCTGATGAACTGCTCTTGGTTTGGGGTGCCGCGATCGCCCACTCATGAAGACACTCCCATTTTCAGCCTTTTTTTAATTATTCGTATCAACCCCATCATATCCGATAGTGGTGGCCTCAAGATATTTAACAGATAACTCACTGCGCTCATTTCAATCAAAGTGACAGTTACTTTAACTGTCAGAACGCACATGGCAAAGCTCGTCAGTAACGTTGACAAAGCTATACCGTTGAGGCCGGAAATTTTTCCCAAGATCACGGCCAACGCCAAGCCTAGTATCGAAATGACGGAATACCCCCACACAATAGGGCGATGCCTATTGGACCCAAGCCTGATTGAGCTGGCTATTCTCCAGATTCCTTCCAAGACGTAGGTGAACAATAGCAAAGCGAACAATTCGTAATGAAATGCTATGTTTCCATGCGTCCAATATGAAAAAATCATATCTCCGAATATCAGAAGCGGAACCGTTACAGAAATTGAAAGCCAGAAGGTTATACTCGAAAGGCGCATCAAAAGGGAGGCGAGGAGAGGTATATCGTCTTTCTTCTGCATAAGGCCGGCTTCAGCCCGGAAGGGCTGTGCAAACATCTGCAAAGACGACGTTATCATCCGAGCCAAAGTACGATGAGTCGTGAAAACCGCAACAGCCGCCGTTCCCGCGATCGTTCCGACAACAAGCGTTATGCCTTGAAGTGAAAAAGAATAAGCGAGCGGCATCAGGAGGTATTCCATGCCGATGAACAAATACGGAAGCAGTCGCTCCTGCCTTTTTGAAAATATTGCAAAAGAGGGTGGAAGTGAACGCCTATACAGGGGAATAGAGCAGGCTGCATATTCCAGTCCTCTGAACGTGGCATTTAACAAAGCCACGCCAACCGGACCAAAATGAAGGTAAAAGACAGCTATAAAGGTAGCAATAACGCGAACATATGCGCTAATCGCCCGGATCAAAAGACCAATATGAAAGAGCTTTTTGACACGCAATCCGGCCATCAACGCATTGCTGTTCATTGAAATCATCGCACCTGCTACAAGCGACAGAAACGTAAGAAACGTTTCGCTCGGCGTCATGATAGACAAGCCAAGCCACTTATTGAGGGGGATTACCGCGGTAAACATACAGAATACAGCAAAAAAAAGAATAGAATATCCCGTAAAGGATGCTGTATATTCTGTGAAGAAACGCTTGACACCTTCTTCTTTTTCCTGTGAAGCGCGCCTGGCAAGTTCATTTGATCCAGCCTGCAGAAATCCGAGATCCGACATCGAAAAATAGATCGGGATGGCGCTCACCAGCAACCATTCGCCGTAAAGGTCGACGGACCAGGCCGACAATAAAATCGGCACCAGAAACAGCTGCTCGAAAGTTCGAGCCATAAGCGCCATTGCAGACGCACCGCTTCCCTTCAGGATTCTGTTAAATGCCAAGCTCATCGGGCCACCCAAAGGAGAACTTTTGCACCCATATACATCAAAGATGGTCCCTAAACCTGAAATCGCGAGCGCCGTGAATGTGGCCGGAGAGTAAGCGACATTTGCACGCGGCAATATTTGTCTCGAATTGCGCCGCTACCTTAAACTTTTCCAGGCAGCACTCCGACCGCCGCCGCGAAGTCACTCTTAAGCCAATCCGTCAATTCCAGATGGAAGGGTTCGAGAGCGCCAGGCGCAAGATGCATGAAGCCGTTTTCGTGAATGACGGGGACGCGCTCAAAGAGTTTAAACCGTCCGTCAACCTGCTCAACCCGCACAGGCTTTCCAAATGACAGGCCGGCGACACCGGCATGAACGCGATCTGTTAAGACCCCCGCACAATACTTATAAATCGCCAGGAAATTGAATGGATTGTAACTGATATAGCTGTTGGCCTTTGAAAAGATCAATTGTGGCAAGGGCGAAAAGGAATGAACCGGACGAACCACTTTCCATGGTCCGACGTTGTCGGGCGACGCTCGACGATGCTCGAAAAAGCGCATCAAACGCCACTGCCGCTGGGAGAGCTGCTTCGGCCATTCAAGTTCAAGCCCCGAAGAGAGCAGATCTGTCGCTGTGGCCGAAACATTCACGAAATTAGGCTCGTATCCCCGGTAATAGCTCGAGCAGATGTAAGGCTTTCCCAGAGAAAGATTGGGAAGATGGGGCATTTTGTCGACAAAGAATGCGAAACAAATGCCGTCCATCTCGGCCGGTGTTATTCCTTGCAACTTCTCGAAACTCGGATGGTCCCGTGTGTGAACCGCCACTGGCGGATGCTCCTCAAGAAACTGACGAACCTCCTGCATGATCGCCTTGTCAGTCGTCGCGTGCACCGAGAGAAGACTATATGTCTTTCCGCGGCGAAGGATTTCGAGGATCAACGGCGCATATCGACGCTTAAAGGTCTTACCGACTATCGGTCCGGAAAAAACGTAATGGTCGGCATCAACCAGATAACGGCTGTCGAAGACAAACTTTTCATGTTTACCCGGACGGAAAGCTCTATCAAACGGACCATCAAAGCTGACAACATCGCACTCCGTAAAAATGGAACGAAGTTGGCTTATGATCGAGTTTTGATAAAATGCATCACCGATATTGTTCCAGGTAGAGCTCTCTACGGCAATCGTGAAAATTCTATTTTTCGTATTTGTATTTTCCATATTATATCTTTTCTATGTTAAATGCACACATCTCAGGTGAATACATACCGATAGATGGGAATATGCCACGGGACTATTGTCGCTTGAATTTCGTTTTTCGGGACAGCGTTTCGAACAACTCCGGGAGGTCGGCCTCGTCGAGCGGCCTATAACCAAATTGCGCTCCCATGCGCGCGAGCTGTGAATCGTCTCGATCCCACCACTTCAACGATTTGAGCGCTTCGATAGTGGCCTCGGAAAACCGTTTTTTGATCAACTTCGCCGGAACTCCACCTACTACCGTGTAGGGAGCAACATCTTTCACAACCACTGCGCCCGCAGCAACAACAGCTCCATCGTGGACCGTGACGCCATCAAGCACCAGGACACGCGCGCCTATCCAGACATCGTTTCCTATTGTTGTTCCCATGCTTTCATGAAAATCAGCACTCACCTTTGTATAGACAAGGCCTGTCTGACCTTTCTTTGAATAGAACGCAGGACTGGTCGAAACGTAATTGGTCGGGTGTCGACCCAAACCGCCAAGTATTACATCCGGTCCTATACTGCAAAAACGACCAATACTTGTATCTTTAACACGACTACCTTGACCTAAATACGACCCCCGACCGAATTGCGAAGTCCGAACGAATGTATTTTTCGTCAATGTGACGTGATCTTCAAACGTGGAGGCAGCATCGACATCCGACGAGAATGACGCGCGAAAGCCAGTAATCTGTCGCTGAGCCACAAGACGACGCCCCAAGACCCAGCCGATCTGCCCTCGCCACTTTCGGATAATCGTTTTCAGAAACATGGACAAAAACCTCTCTTGCGCAAAAGGCCGTTCAATAATTTCCGCTCACGGCTCATAGCCGAGCCGGGCCATCACATCCCCCCATGCATCAGAAATAATCTTCTTGTCTGAATCACTGAGTGATTGACGAACTGCAGAACTCGAGCTCCTGACGAACTGGATATCCTTGCGAGCGTGCTTGTAGCCCTTGAAGCCCTTTTCAAGTCCCTCGCCTTCAAGTCGCGCCATGTTTTCCGCCCCACACCAGTGGATTGTTTCCTTCATCCGTTCTTGCGAGACTGCGAGATCAAAGAATTTCGAGATATCTTCCATGCTCAAATCGAGCGATTGCTTGAGGTCTTCATACCGTATCATCAAAAAAGAAGTCGAATTCTGATGGTCGAGCCAGCTTTCGGTATGCTCTCCCCAAGTTAAAAAGCTCTTTCCCCACTTGCCCTCCACCCAGTTCCGGACAAATTCAGATAACGAGTATGTTTCGTCAAACACCCGGTTTTTCAAATGATAATAGTAAAACGAGACGGCGACAGCATATGGATGTCTCACAATGAACAACACCTTGCGATATTCACTGTGATAATAGTCGTGGCTCTTGAGAAGCCGGGGAGACTGCAGCCTAGCCATCCGCAGTGGGCTTTCGGAATGAATATCCGCGACCAAGTCATTTATCGTGACGAAGTTCACATCTTCGACCTTCTCTGCCATCATCGATGCCACGATAAAGTCCAGCCATGTATTGCCTGATTTCGGATAGCCGACAATAAAGCGATCGTCCGGACGCACCTTGAAGTCACGGCCGGTCCCACCAAGTCCAGCAATACTGTATGTCATTTTTTTGAGCCGTCGAATTGACATAAAATACTCTCTTATATCCTGATAAATCGATATTTATTTAAATATAATAGATGCAGCTATTGATACAACGCTTCCAGGTTAGCGCCATAATTCTTCTGTGTGTAACGTTCCAGAATCAGTGACCGATTGAACCTGCCCATCCGGGAAAAGGAGGCCGTTTCGTTCAACATTTTTTCAATCGCTCCCGATAATCCTGCCGGATCACTGACAGCCACTAGCAGCCCGCCTTCTCCGTCCTCAACTACGGAACCGGCATTTTTGGTCGTAATCACGGCACATCCGGCAGCCATCGCTTCAAAAACCACTCGTGCAGAGCCTTCTGCACGAGATGGAAATATAAAAGCATCCGTGCAGGACATCAGCTTAACGAGCTCTCCCTGCGGCAGCATCCCATGATAGGTAACCCTCGGATCCGAAAGCAAGGCATCATATTTTTGACGTGCACTTGCCGTTAACGATCCAGCTATGTGCAATTCAACCCTCGCATGGGGAATAGCGGCAAATGCATCTGCGATTTCGTCTACACCTTTACGGGGACCAACCCCGCCCGCAAACAGAAACCGGACCGGACGGGTACTTCCCTGCCCGTAATACTCGCGCTGTGCGGGAAGGCGCGTAAGGAACTTGTCTTCCACGCCCTGATAGATAACGGCAATCCGGGATTGGTCAAAGCCCATGAACGCAAACGTCTCGGCCACGAAATCAGAATTCACGAGCACAAGATCCGCCCTCTCCAGATCGTCCTGGATAACACCCCAGATACCGTCCGGACGAGGCGGACGAACTTCGGGAAAGCGTCCACCGTTGGCCACCAGCACATCCAGCAGCGCCGGGTGCACAATCGAATGATCGCAGATCGTCTTCATGCCGGCATCGGCAGCGACCTTCACCGATGATTGCCCGAAGCCGGCGCGATAATGATAGATGCGTGCCCCTTTTTTCGCCGCTTGGGGCAGATGCCGGGCCGCATGACGTCCATAGATCTCAAACGCCTTTTTCTGAAGCGCAATGTCGGCGAATTTGGCTCTGGGCACACCCCGAAGCGAAATGCCTGCTACGCTTATCGCTTCGCTGAGCCGATTCTGCCTTATCAGATCATCTGGAATTTCTTCTTTTCTTCCGAGCAGTCTCGAAAGCTTTGCCGCGCCGGGAATTTTGGGACTTTTCAGAAGCTTCTGTTCAAGCGGCGTCGGATATCCCCCACAGATCAGAAGCGCGAGCCGATTGCGCCGTGCCATTTCCGCCGCGGAAAACAGCAGATGGAAGTTCCTGTTTCCGGATGAGATAACCACATCCCGGCCTACGCCACCGCCGCGATCGAGTTCTGATCTGGTATCCGTTGCCATGGCCGAACGCTCCACGAATTTAGACCCTTTCCCTCAGAAAGAGATCGTAGGTTTGCCTGAGACCGTCTTTCAGTGAACGGACATTATTCCACCCCATGGCGTTTAGCCTTCCGCTGTCCATCAATTTACGCGGTGTGCCATCAGGCTTGGTGCTATCGAATGTCAGGGTCGCCTCGTAGCCCACGACGTCTGCAATCGTCTCCGCCAGTTCCCGGATCGTCACCTCAACGCCGGAACCGACATTGATGTGCTCGTAACCGGAATATTCCTTCAGCAGAAAGACCAGTGCATCGGCCAGATCATCGCAGTGCAAAAATTCACGCAAAGGCGTCCCCGAGCCCCAGACCACGACCTCCTTTTGCCCCGACAGCTTTGCTTCATGAAACTTGCGCAGAAGCGCCGGAAGCACGTGTGACGACTTGAGATCGTAGTTGTCACCAGGCCCGTAAAGATTGGTAGGCATCGCCGAGATCCAGTCACGACCATACTGCTTCCGATGTGCCTGACACAACTTGATCCCCGCGATCTTGGCAATGGCGTACCATTCGTTTGTCGGCTCAAGCGGGCCTGTCAGCAAGGAGTCCTCGGGGATCGGTTGGGGGGCCATCTTCGGGTAAATACACGAGGACCCCAGAAACAGGACACGCTCCACATCGGCCTGGTGCGCGGCGTGAATGAGATTCATCTCGATCATGAGATTATCGTAGAGGAAGTCCACAGGATGCGTGTCATTGGCCAGAATGCCTCCGACCTTCGCTGCAGCGATAATGACGGCATCCGGTCTAGTCTTGTCCATATAGTCTTTGACCGCTCTCTGGTCGAGAAGATCGACAACCTCGCGACCTGCGGTGATGACCTCGCACTCCTCCTCGGCCAGTCTCCTGACGACTGCGCCACCGACCATTCCGCGATGTCCTGCGACCCAGATTCGCTTGCCGGCTAAATCATAACTCATTGAAAAATCCTTTTCTATCGAACGACTCGCGGGGCACATCCGTCAGAAATTGTTTAAGACACATAAGCATAACTCACTCACCCACACTGTTTTTCGACGAAACAGTATTCGCCTTCCTTGGTCTGGCTTCACGAAAAAAGGCGGGGAGCGTCTTGCGGAAAAGCCTGTCGAGGGGCTTTTCCAGCAGAAGGTGGGTCGCGCACCCGAAGACCAGCGTGAATGCAATGGAAGCAAATGCGAGTACATAGCCAGCTGACGATGGCAATCCGACAATGACGCCAGCTTTAAAGAGCACCGGCAGCGTCAGGACCTGAACGAGATAGATGGCATAGGAAGCATTACCCAGAAGCAGCGCCAGGGGTGAACTCCATTGCGGCAGCAGAAGCGCTCCAGCCACGATCAAAACGGCAGGAATCCCCCAGTAAATCAGCCGCATCTGCTCTCCCTGCATGAAAACAGAACTGAAAAAAAGCAGAAGAAGACCACCGCAAAGGAGAATGGAAGCGTATACCGGCCTGGTATTCCAGGTTTCCTTCCTGAAAAGAAATGCCAGCCCCATGCCGAACAGAAATTCGAACGCCAGCGGCTTCAATATTCCAGCCAAGACAAGAAGAACCAGGGCAGCTCCGACGATGAGCGCACCATAACGAAGCTTCGGAGCAAAAATAGCCAAGGAAAAGATGATGTAGAACAGAATCTCATATTCGAGACTCCAGCCGACATATATGATCGGCGAGCCTGTCGTATATATCGAGATGAACCCGAGTGACGCTACAATTGTCTCCATCGTGACAAAGTTCGACCTGAAAACGAACGGTGCCAAAATCTGCAAGGCGATAATCAGGAGCGTTAGCGACCAGTAAAGCGGCAGAATGCGAACGGCGCGATTCCACATGAATGCCATCGGACTTTTCGGCCGCCGCTGCTGGATATAGACCATCAGAAAACCGGAGATCACGAAGAAGATATCAACTCCGCCAGCGCCCCAGGGCACAAACAGCCTGCCGAGTTCTGTCGGGAATCCGTAATTTTCGGCAATCCCGACAACATGAAAGCAAACGACAGCTGTCGCAGCAAAAGCTCGCAATGTCTGAATGTTTGCTATCATGAGTATGCCTTCCCAGACATCCGAGTCAGACACACCCTACACGCGCCTGACTGCAACTTGATTGAAAACTAACCTTCTACACTCACCGGCAATTCCAGACCGTGCTCCTTCAGCAGAGCATGACGACGGGCGGCCTTGTGGTCGGCTGCCACCATTTCGCGGCACATTTCCCGAGCCGTAATCTCCGGCACCCATCCGAGCTTTTCCTTTGCTTTCGAGGGATCCCCCAGAAGCGTGTCCACTTCGGCGGGACGGAAATAACGCGGGTCGATCCTGACGATGACCTGTCCGGGTTCGACGGCCGGGGCCAGATCGCCTTCGACCTTGGTCACCGTACCGGTTTCCTCGACACCGTCGCCGGAAAATTCAACGGTAATACCGAGATCGGCAGCGGCCCAGGTAATGAACTCGCGGACCGAATATTGAACTCCGGTCGCGATGACGAAATCCTCCGGCGCATCCTGCTGCAGCATCATCCACTGCATACGGACATAATCCTTGGCGTGCCCCCAGTCGCGAAGACTGTCGATATTGCCCATGTAAAGGCAGGGCTCCAGGCCCATAGCGATATTCGAAAGACCGCGTGTGATCTTGCGCGTCACGAACGTCTCACCGCGGCGCGGGCTTTCATGATTGAACAGGATCCCGTTACAGGCAAACATATCGTAGGATTCGCGATAGTTCACCGCGATCCAATAAGCGTACATTTTGGCGACGGCATAGGGCGAACGCGGATAAAACGGTGTCGTCTCGCGCTGCGGA
Source organism: Martelella mangrovi (assembly GCF_040545495.1). Taxonomy (NCBI): domain Bacteria; kingdom Pseudomonadati; phylum Pseudomonadota; class Alphaproteobacteria; order Hyphomicrobiales; family Aurantimonadaceae; genus Martelella; species Martelella mangrovi. The sequence goes on along the minus strand of NZ_JBEPLY010000001.1, from coordinate 453,470 downwards.
ATTTCCTGTACGAGCCCGAACAATTCCGATGTGGAGGCCTGATAGAACCGGGTCTTCTTTTCAAGCCCCAGAAAACGGATGGCTTCGAGAATACGCAGCGTTCCTACCGCATCGACGTCGGCCGTATATTCAGGGGCTTCAAACGAGACCGCAACATGCGACTGGGCGCCGAGGTTGTAGACTTCATCCGGCTCGATGTCGCGGATGATCCTGGTCAGGTTCGACGTATCGGAGAGATCGCCGTAATGCAATTTCAGCCGCGTATCATTCATATGCGGGTCTTGATACAGATGATCGACGCGCTGGGTATTGAAAAGCGACGCACGGCGCTTGATACCGTGCACCTCGTAGCCCTTTTCCAGAAGAAGCTCGGTAAGGTAGGAACCGTCCTGTCCAGTAATCCCGGTAATCAACGCTTTTTTCATTGAAATTTCCTCACGTTTTCAGGTCCTGTACCTGCTCTTCTTGGCGTTCCGATTAACATTTCAAATTGGCTTTTCAGGCGATCCAGGATCGCTGTCATGTCCCATCGCGCCAGCGCTCGCTCGCGGGCCATCTGGCCAAGTGCCGCTCTCCTGTCCGGCTGCTCCAGCAGTTCCTCAAGCGCAGCTGCCATGGCCTCGCTGTCACCGGGCGAAACAACAATTCCGGCACCTTCAACCTCATGGGCAAGAGCGGTATCGGGCATAGCAGTCGCAATCACGGGACGCCCTGACGCCAGCATATTCGTCAGTTTCGACGGCAGCACCAGATCAGCGGCGCCGGCGATCTGCGGCAGCAAGTGTACATCGGCCATTCCCAGAAGGTCACTCAGCTTTTCGACCGGCTGCAGAGGGAAAAAGCGTATCATCGGAAGATCTTCGCTTGCACGAACCAGTTCGGACCGCATGGGACCGTCTCCGCACACAACGATGGTCAGATCGCTGCGGTGCTGGAGCCGCCGGGCAACCTCGACCAGAATTTCCAACCCCTGCTTATTTGCAAGGTTTCCCGAATAAAGCGCCACATAGGGTGTCGTGACCCCCAGTTCCGCCTTGAGCGGCGAGGTGCCATCAACGGGACGAATTTTTTCAAGGTTCGCCCAGTTTCGTAACTCGTAAATCCGTTCTTCGGACACATTCTTCCTTCGAAGCTTGTCGACCATTGGCTTGGAGATGGAACTGATGCGATCAAAACGCGTCAGGACAAAACGTTCGAAAGCTCTCGCCACGCGCCCGATACGGCTGTCTTCCTTGATCAGCCCGGTCGCAAATGCCGCTTCGACTTCATAATCCTGGATGTGAAGCCAGGCCTTCGCGCCGCACAGCCGGGCGCCGAGCCAACCGACAGGCGCAGACACCATCGAAGGCGCGACAACGAACACAACATCAGGCCGACCGGTCAGAGCCTTCCAGAAAACAACGGGCAGCGCCGTCACCGCGAAGCTGGCATGATGCAGAATACGTCTTATGCCTGTGGGGTTCTTCGGGACGTAAAGCGGACAATGGACGGCCCGGACACCACTTTCGCTCTGCTCACGACGCCACCGTATACCCCTCCATCCCTCAAAGACCTTCCAGCAAGGATAGTAGGGCAATGCGGTGACAACATCCGTCCTGATGCCTTCGCTCGCGAAATGCTCGGCCAAACCGGATGTGTAAACTGCGGTCGAAATAATTTCCGGAGAATAATTAATGCCTACAATAAGAAGACGCATATGAGCATCGTTATCCGTTGTGGTTATCGTGAATATTAAAAATAAAAATCAATTATAACACAATCAGGCGGAAATCATGATGATTTCATTCCGCGATATTCAGTTCAAATCGGTCTTCGAACCCCATCCGACAAAAAAGGGATTGGCAAAATCACTGTCGCTATCCTGGTTGATCTTGCCATAAACAAATATTGCGTTGTCCGTGCGGTAGGTCATGCCACCGGCGGCGCGCAAAACCGCATCGCCGGCAGCCGTGTCCCATTCCATGGTCCGGCCGAAGCGCGGATAGACGTCGGCAAGCCCCTCGGCAACAATACAGAACTTCAGGGAGGAACCGACCGAGGTGAAATCGGTCACACCAATTTCCTGCATGAATGCTTCGGTTTCAGGACTGTTGTGCGAACGGCTGGCCACCGCCACCAGTTCCTTGCCTTTTGTCCTGCAGGCGATCGCAGCCGATCCGGCAACCTTGCCATCGCTGACATCCAACTTTTCCGCACCACCCTGCGTGGTCCGATAAGCGACCCCTTTGGCAGGTGCGTAGACAATACCGGCAACCGGAGCGCCATCTTCGATCAGCGCGATATTGACAGTAAAGTCCTCGCGCTTGTTGATGAACTCCTTGGTGCCATCGAGAGGGTCAACCAGAAAGAAAGATGAGCCGGAGATATCCGGCACGCGTCCGGCGGCGACAGATTCTTCCGCAACCACCGGAATATCGGGAAATGCCTTGTTGAGGTGGCAGAGGATAATCTCCTCGGCCTTTTCGTCGGCGACCGTAACGGGGGATGCATCATCCTTGTAGGATACCTCGATGCCGTTCTCGTAAACGGTCATGATTGCGTCGCCGGCTTCAAGCGCGGCATCCAGAAAGACCTGGTTCATATCTGCCATCACTCTCAATCCTTCTGCTCAAGCTTCGACAGGTATTCCTCGATCCGTCCGGCCAGTTCGAAGGGATCATGACCGACAGTGTGGAGATGAACCTCCGGATTTTCCGGTGTTTCATAGGGAGAGGAAATGCCCGTGAAGTTGTCGATCTCACCCGCCTGCGCCTTCTTGTAGAGGCCCTTGGGGTCTCGTTCGGCGCAGACTTCCAAAGGCGTATCGACGAAGATTTCGACAAATTCACCATCATCCATCATTTCACGCGCAAGCCGGCGCTCGGAGCGGAATGGCGAGATGAACGAGACCAGCACGATCAGGCCGGCATCGGCCATCAGGCGCGCGACTTCCGCGACACGGCGGATATTTTCGACGCGGTCTTCAGCGGTAAAGCCGAGGTCCCGGTTGAGGCCGTGGCGGATGTTGTCGCCGTCGAGCATATAGGTGTGCTTGCCCTTGGCATGGAGGATTTTTTCCAGCGCATTGGCAACCGTGGACTTGCCCGAACCGGACAGCCCGGTGAACCAGAGCACGGCCGGCTTCTGTGCCTTCAGGTCTGCATGCGCCTGCTTGTTGACCTCGACGGCCTGCCAGTGAACGTTCTGCGAACGCCGAAGCGGGAAATCGATCATGCCCGCGCCAACGGTCTTGTTGGAAAGGCGGTCGATGATGACGAAATTGCCCGTCGTGCGATTGTCCTTATAGGCGTCGAAGACGATCGGCGCCTGGGTCGATATATTGCAGACACCGACCTCGTTCATGTTCAACGCCTTGGCCGCTTCATGGGCGAAGGTGTTGACGTTGACATGGTATTTCAGCGCCGTGACGGTCGCAGGCGTGGAGTCGGCTTCGGTGCGCAGGATGTAGGAGCGTCCAGGGATCATCGCGTCAGCGTCGAACCAGATGATCTTTGCCTGGAACTGGTCGGCCACGTTCGGGCGCGCTTCCGGCGCAACAAGGATATTGCCGCGGGAGACTTCAATCTCGTCTTCGAGCGCCAGGGTTACGGCCTGGCCGGCCTCTGCGCTCTCAAGATCACCATCCATGGTGGAAATCTGTTTGATCTTGGAGGACTGTCCCGATTTGGCAACCGTCACCGTATCACCGACAGAAACCTTGCCCGAGGCGAGCTCACCGGAAAAGCCGCGGAAATTCAGGTTCGGCCGGGTGACAAGTTGTACCGGCATCCGGAACGGTTTTTCAATGAGATCGGATTCGACCGGAACCGTTTCAAGATGATCAAGCAGGACCGGACCCGTATACCACGGCATGTTTTCAGACGGCATCGTGACATTGTCGCCATAGCGCGCCGACATCGGGATCGGCACGATCGTTTCAAAGCCGAGATCCTTGGCGAAATCCAGATAGTCGGCGACGATCTTGTCGTAGACTTCCTGCGAGTAGTCCATCAGGTCGATTTTGTTGATCGCAACCACGATGTGGCGGATGCCGAGCAGCGAGGCGATATAGGAATGGCGGCGTGTCTGGCGCAAAATGCCCTGACGGCTGTCGACCAGCACAACGGCGAGATCGGCCGTAGAGGCACCGGTCGCCATATTGCGTGTATATTCCTCGTGGCCAGGCGTATCGGCAACAATGAACTTGCGCTTTGCGGTGGCGAAGAAGCGGTAGGCAACGTCAATCGTGATGCCTTGCTCGCGCTCGGATTCAAGCCCGTCGACCAGCAGCGCAAAGTCGATGTCCGTCCCCGTCGTGCCATGCTTGGCGCTGTCACTTTCGAGCGAGGCAAGCTGGTCTTCGAAAATCAGCTTGGTATCGTAAAGAAGTCGTCCGATGAGCGTCGATTTACCGTCATCAACGGAGCCGCAGGTCAGAAAACGCAACAGCGACTTCTTTTCCTGCTCGGCGAGATATTCGATCATGTCGCCGGAAAAATCGGTCAACTCATTCATCAGAAATACCCCTCGCGCTTCTTCTTCTCCATCGACCCGGCTTCATCCTTGTCGATCATGCGGCCCTGACGCTCGGAGGTGCGCGCCGTCAGCATTTCGCGAACGATGCCCTGCAGATCATCGGCTTCGGATTCCACCGCACCTGTCAGCGGGTAGCAACCGAGTGTACGGAAGCGCACCATCTTTTCCTCGACCTTTTCGTCGGGTCCGATGGGCATGCGATCGTCATCCACCATGATCAGCGCGCCATCCCTTTCAACGACGGGACGTTTGGCCGCATAATAAAGCGGCACAATCGGGATATTCTCCTTCATGATGTACTGCCAGATGTCGAGCTCGGTCCAGTTCGACAGCGGAAAGACGCGGATCGATTCCCCCTTGCCAACGCGGGTGTTGTAGGTCTTCCACATCTCCGGACGCTGGCTTTTCGGATCCCAGGCATGCTGGGCATTACGGAAGGAAAAGATACGTTCCTTGGCGCGGGATTTCTCCTCATCGCGCCGCGCGCCACCAAAAGCCGCGTCGAAACCATATTTATCGAGCGCCTGCCTGAGACCGACGGTTTTCCAGATATGCGTATGGGTGTTCGAGCCGTGATCGAACGGGTTGACATTCCCTTCGACGCCTTCCGGATTGATATGCACCAGAAGATCAATGCCGAGATCCTTCGCCATCTTGGCGCGGAAATCGTACATCGCCTTGAATTTCCAGGTAGTATCGACATGAAGGAAAGGAAAAGGCGGCTTGGCCGGATAAAAGGCCTTCATCGCCAGATGCATCATCACCGACGAATCCTTGCCGATCGAATACAACATAACCGGCCGTGAAAACGTCGCGGCGACCTCACGGAAAATATGGATGGATTCTGCTTCCAACCGTTGCAGGTGCGTAAGGGACATTACTATTCCTGAAATTGAATTTCAAAAGCGATTTAGGGATAGACCTTTAGAATTATGCGTTTTCTGCGAAAACTCTCAAATCAACTATACTGTCTGCAGTTTATAAAAAAAAATTCTATGGCAAAAAAATATTCAGATCGAAATTCGCCTTCAAAACAGATCGGCACCACGCAGACACCAACACTCATCCTGCTTCGGGCCACTTACAGATTTCAATATGGCTTTAAAAAGAATTTGCGCTTCTATAAGGATATTTTCATATAAGTTGGCTGAACGCAAGCGGGCACGTAGGGGCGAATTAGCCGTGCGAGGCAGATATCTCTGATATGTTTCAAAAAGACTGTTTGCTGAAACCACGCCGATCAGCGCGGCCATGGCGCTCGGATAAAGATTTTGATAATCCTGTATGAAATTATAAGAAATACATTTTTTAGTTTAAAATTTCGGGTTACCACACCGTGGATCAATTCTATCTGATTTCGACATTCCTGGTCGTGTTCGGGGCGATCATTATGTTCGCGCTCGACAGGTTTTCGATTGAATCCATCTCGTTGGGCGTGCTCGCGGCTCTTTTTCTGATCTACGGCATCGTTCCTTACGAGGGGACTGCCGGCCAAACGCTGAGCCTGACGGAACTGCTATCCGGCTTCTCCTCGCCCGCACTTGTCACGGTTCTGGCGCTTCTGATTGTCGGGAAAGGTCTTTTTGCCACCGATGCGATGGAGGGCATCACCCGCCATGTCGGGAGGCTGTGCGGCAGTCGTCCGCGTATGGGGGTGGCAATCATCCTTGTGGTGGCGGGATCAATTTCCGCGTTCCTGAACAATACGCCTGTGGTCGTCATCTTCATTCCGGTACTCACGTCGCTTGCCGCGACCTTTCGGTTGCCGGCCTACCAGATATTCATGCCGCTCTCGTTCATCACGATCCTCGGCGGCATGACAACCGTCATCGGTTCGTCGACGAATATGATCGCCGTCGGCATGGCTGCCGACAGCGGCCTTGAAATCGGATTTTTCGATATCACCGGCATGGGCATCATCCTGGCGCTGATCGGATATGCTTATGTGCTTTTGTTCCTGCCGCGGCTTCTCGGCGCGCGACAGACCGAACTGCGCACAAACATGGACGGTGACGGCGGTCAGTTCATCGGAGAAATCGCCATCGCCGCAGAAAGCCGCTTTGCCGGGCTGCTGCCGATAACAGGTTTCTTTCCTCAACTCAGACCATTCTCCCTGCACTCGATCGTTCGCGGTGCAGGCGGCGAAAACAAGGTGCTTTTCCCACCCTTCAGCGAAGATCTGAAGCTGCAGCCCGGTGACCTTCTGCAGATTTCGGGGAGCCGCAAGGCCTTTATGGATCTCATTGCCAGTGGAGAAGCCGTCACCTTTGGCGAACCGGAAGAAGAGACGCACATCAATGCCGGTCGCCGGCAAGGTCCGCATTACCACCTCGCCGAAGCCGTCATCGCACCGGGATCACGGTTCGAGGGCCGAACGGTTCGCTTCTGTGGCATTCAGCCCCGTTTTCATGTCACGATCGTCGGCATCCGCCGCAAGAACAGGATGGGGCGCGGCGCTTTCGGGTTCCTGCGGCTTGAGGCCGGCGACACGCTTCTTCTCGGCGGCACCGAAGAAGACATCATGTCGATGCGCGGCAATCATGATATTCTGCTGCTTGAGCATTCGGCTCAATCCGTTCCGCCTCGCAGCCGCGCCCTTGTTTCCTTCATCATCTTTGCTGCAGTCATCGGGCTCTCGGCCCTTGGAATTTCGCCGATTGCCGTCAACGCCGTGCTTGGCGCACTGGCGATGATTGCGACTGGATGTCTGACTTTGCAGCAGGCAGCACGCGCCTTCGACCGACAGATATTTCTCCTGATTGGCGCCTCGATCGCGCTGGCAACGGCTCTGGAGGTTTCCGGTGGCGCGTCACTGATTGCACAGGGGGCCATTGCGCTCGCCGGCGGCTCATCCGCGGTCATGGCGATAACGATATTGTTCGTTGCCGTCGCGATCATGACCAATATTCTTTCCAACAACGCGGCAGCGGCGCTTTTCATGCCGATTGCCCTCAATATGGCCCATCAGATCAACGCACCGCCGCTCGCCTTCGCAGCCGCCGTGATCTACGCCGCCAATTGCTCGTTCGCGACGCCGATCAGCTATCAGACCAACCTGATGGTCATGGGGCCCGGGCACTACAGCTTCGCAGATTTCCTGAGAGGCGGCCTTCCGCTCGTGATCATCATTGCAACCGCTTTCGCCATTCTGGCGCCGGTCTATTACAACCTCTGACCGGACGCGGACAAAACCGCCGACTGTCCCAAAACGCCTCGGACCAATCAGGTCGCCGGGCGCCAAACATCCGCAGGATAAGGAGCTTCCAGCGCCGAAGCGCGGGCAAACAATCGGCGACCGCAAAGCGGCTGAATGAAAAGCAGTATCGCGGGTGAAACTGAGTGCGTTGAAATCACTGGAGCGGGTAACGGGAATCGAACCCGTGCGTTCAGCTTGGGAAGCTGACAGGCTACCATTACATCATACCCGCAGAACCGAAACGGCCCGCCGCCGTTCATTACCACCACCGCCGGCTTTCCGGCAAGCTGAAAAACCGGCGAAGACGGGACGTTGTGCAAAGGACAGTCGCGGGAACCGGGCGATCATCCGTTTTGTGGCGCGCCAGCACTGAAATCGGCGACAGGTTTTGCCTGCGCCTTGACCGCAGGGGTTGACGCCTTGTGCCGGTTCGCTATCTCTGTATCTGTCGATCGCATTCTTGAGCCGGCCCGCCAAAAACGGCCGGCCGGAGACGCCTCCCACGGGGATTAAGACCTGTTCTTTTCAGGGGACGCTGACGGAATGCAGACGGCAAACCCGGTGCCGGGCCCCTCTGGCGAGAGTTTGACGGCGCTCTCGTGATGTCGGTACCGCCCGCAAATTAGCCGGCGGACATGTTTATCATGCTTCAAATCCCGTTACCCGTGACGCATGCGTTCAACGTATGCGCTTTTACCCGTTGCCACGCCTCTAAGAGACCGGAGGCGCGGCCATGACGTCCACCCTTTCCTATTTCAAATGGGCCTTCATCATCACCGTCGCCGGCCTGCTGGCCAGCAGCATCTATGGTTATTTCAGCTTCGGGTTCAGCGGCGCCCTCACCTTCCTGTTCATCACGGCCGTGCTGGCTGTTCTTGAAATCTCGCTGTCCTTCGACAATGCCGTCGTCAACGCCAACAAGCTCAAGGCCATGAGCCATGCATGGCAGCGGCGCTTCCTGACCTGGGGCATTCTGATTGCCGTCTTCGGCATGCGGCTGCTGTTTCCACTGGTCATCGTCGCGCTCGCGGCAAAGATCGGCCCTTTCGCCGCAGTGCACCTCGCCTTTGCCGAGCCACGCGCCTACGCCGCGATCATGCACAACGCCCATCTTTCGATTGCCGCCTTTGGCGGAACATTCCTGCTGATGGTCGGGCTGACCTATTTCTTCGACTGCGACAAGGACGTTCACTGGCTGCCATGGCTAGAAGAGCCGATGGCACGCTCCGCCTCGATCAAGGGTATTGAAATCGGGATTGCGCTTATCGTCATTCTGATCTTCTCCGGACTTGTAGCGGAAGAACGGTCCGAGGATTTCCTCTACCCGGCTCTTTACGGCCTGATCACCTTTCTGGCCGTCGAAATCCTGAGCGGGTTTCTCGACGCCAGTCAGGCAAAGGCGGCAAAGACGGCCGCCCAGGGCGGGCTCGGCGCCTTCATCTATCTGGAGGTCCTCGATGCCAGCTTCTCCTTCGACGGCGTGGTCGGCGCTTTCGCGCTCACCAAGAACCTGCTGGTGATTGCCATCGGGCTCGGGATCGGCGCCATGTATGTGCGCTCGCTCACAATCCTGCTCGTTGATCGCCAGACGCTCTCCCATTTCCGCTTTCTCGAACATGGCGCCTTCTATGCGATCCTGGTGCTGGCGGTGATCATGTTCACCCAGACGCTTGTTCATATTCCCGAAGCGGTAACCGGCCTTGTCGGCGCAGGCCTGATCGGACTGTCGCTCTGGTCATCGCTGCGCTGGCGCAAGCAGCTGAAGGAAGCACTGTAGATCACCGGGGTGGTGGTCCTATTCGGCCGCCGCCCTGTGAAAAATCGCGATCTGGTTGAGGAAGGCGCGCAGAAGCGCCGGTTTCAGCGGCTTGTGCTGCACGACGATATCCTCTTCCACCGCCAGATCGCGGACATCCTGCGTCCGGTCGGCGGTCAAGAGCAACGCCGGGATATGGCGTGCGAAATGTTCCCGCAGGCTGATGACGGCCTGCACCCCGCTGTCGCCGCCATCAAGATGATAATCGGCGATGATGACATCGGGGCGCGTTTCAAGAGCGCAGGCGGCATCGGCATTCGCGGCGGTGTAGACCTCTGCCCCCCAGCCTCCGAGCAGCACGCGCATGCCTTCCAGTATGGCCACTTCATTGTCGATGCAGAGCACCTTGAGGCCGGAAATTGCCTGATCCGGCAATCGACCTGCCGCCCTGCCCGCCTGTGCCACTGTTTCCGTGCCGGCTTCGGCCAGCGGCACGGTAATCCTGAAGACCGTTCCCTCGCCCGGCCGCGAAGCCAGCGAGACCGGATGGGCAAGCATGCGGGAAAGCCGGTCGACAATCGAAAGACCGAGACCAAGCCCCTGCGCGGCACGCGCCCCTTCGTCCAGACGGGTGAATTCGCCGAACACGGTTTCCGCCTTCGAGGCCGGAATACCGATCCCGGTATCATGCACCTCGATCACCGCATGATCGCCGCGCCGGCGCACGCCGACCAGAACCTTGCCGGTCATCGTATACTTGATCGCGTTCGACACCAGGTTCTGCACCAGCCGCCTGAGACCCTGGGTGTCCGAACGCACCTTGAGCGAAGATTTCACCACCGTGAATGTCAGTCCGCGCTCATCGGCCAGCGGGCGGAAATCGGTTTCGACCCGCTTCAGCATGTCGCCGAGGTTCACGGCCGTGAAATGCGGTTTCATCGCGCCCGCATCGAGCCGGGAAATATCGAGAACGGCGCCGAGAATATCCTCGACCGACTGCAATGCGGAATCGATCTTGTCAGTGAATCCGCGTTCTTCCCCCTCCGCCGGCATGCGCTCGCCAAGCGCGGTGGCATAAAGCCGCGCGGCATTGAGCGGCTGCAGGATATCGTGACCGGCGGCGGCAAAAAACCGGGTCTTGCCGATATTGGCTTCGTCGGCCGCCGCCCGCGCAACCCTGAGCGCCTTGTTGACCTCGGTAAGTTCGGCCGTGCGGGCCACAACACGCTGCTCCAGCGTTTCATTGGCCTGTTTGAGCGCCAGATCGGCTTCCACCCGTTGCGTGACGTCGGTGAAGGTGACGACCATGCCGGCTTCCGGCATGGCGCGCGACTGCACCTCGATAATCCGCCGTCCACTGTCGAGCACCATCGGAAAGGCGCTTTCATGGGCGCGCAGACGCCTGAGCGCCTCGCGCGCCTCGTCGCCGGTCAGATCCCCGCGCGAAGACAGCCGGCCCATGATGTTGATCAGCGGATAGCCCACCTGGCCGACTTCCTCCGGCAGATCGAGCAGCGCGCGAAAACGCTTGTTCCAGACGGTAAGCCTGTTCGATGCATCGAAAACGGCGATCCCCTGATCGATCTGGGCCAAAGCGGTCTGCAACAGGCCCTGATTATATTGCAGCGCCTCGCTTGCCTGATCGAGCAGGAAGGCGGCATCGCCCGAGGCAGCCTCCGCACGCTGCAATACCAGCGACAGCACAAGCCGCGCCGAGGACGAGCCGATGGCGCTGCCGAGCAATTGTTCGGAGAAGTGAATGAGCGCCATATCGGCCTGTTCGTCATCGCTCATCCGGCGACCGGCATTGCGTTCGAAGGTCGCAAAGGAACGGGCGGTGCGTTCCGTGCCGAGATAGCCGTTCAGCGTTTCGCGCAGCATGCCGACGGAAACGCCCGTGCCGATTCCACGCGCCGACGACTGCCAGCGTGGCTGGCGTTTGACGAAAATGCCCGACTGGATGCGCTCCAGCGGACGGGACTGGCGGCTGAGCGAACCGAAGACGAGGCCCGCCATGTTGATGAGCAGCGAAAGGCAGGTGACGTTCAGGAGGACATCGGCATCCGCTCCGGTGAACAGGCCCGTTCCCGGCAGGATAAAATTCATCACCTCGCCTGCAATCGCCGAGTGATCTGGACCGCCGAGACTTGGCACAAACAGGAGATAAACCCAGGTGAGAAAGCCGAGCGAAAGCCCGAGAATGGCGCCGCGTGCATTGGCCGTGCGCCAGACGAGACCGACAAACAATGCCGGCGCCACCTGTGCAATCGCGGCGAATGCCAGAAGCCCGATTGAAAACAGGCCCCGGTCGCCGTCGATATGCCGGTAATAGGCATAGCCGAGCAGCATGACGCCGAGGATGGAGGCCCGGCGAATATTGAGCAGCAGCGAATGGAAATCCTGGCGGTGCGCCTCACCGGCAATCATCCGCCGTCTGAGCAGGATCGGGGTGATGATATCGTTGGACAGCATGATGGCAAGCGCCACGGAGGCGACGATGACCATTGCCGTTGCCGCCGAAAACCCGCCGAGAAAGGTGACCAGCGAGATCAGCGGTTGGCCCTGGGTGAGCGGCAATTGCAGCACGTAAAGATCGGGATCGACACCCGGACCGAGTGTCATCGCACCGCCGATGGCAACCGGCATGACCAGAAGGTTGATCGCAATCAGATAGGCGGGAAACAGAAAACGGGCGAGGTTCAGTTCCCCCTCGCTGCGGTTTTCAACGACCGTGACATGAAACTGGCGCGGCAACAGCAGGATGGCAAAGCCGGAGAGCACCGTGAGCAGCACCCAGCGGCTGATCGGTGTTTCATAGGTGAGCGCGGCCGACGCCGCCACGTTGTCCCGGGCGGCGGCCAGAAGATCCGCCGGCCCCTCAAACAGCACGAACAGCACGAACAGGCCCACCGAACCGAAGGCCACCAGCTTGACGACCGATTCCATCGCGATCGCCAGGATCAGCCCGTCCTGATGCTCGGTCGCGTCCGTATGGCGAGTGCCGAAGACGATGGCAAAACTTGCCAGCGCCAGCGTGACGACCAGCGGCAGGCCGACGCCGAAGGCCGCACCGAGGGAGGAAAGATCGACCGTGCCGCCGACCATGACCGAAACCGAATCCGAGACCGCTTTCAGTTGCAGCGCGATATAGGGAATGGCGGCCGCCAGCGAGATCAGCGCCACAAGTCCCGCCACGATCGGGTTCTTGCCATAGCGGGCGGCGAGGAAATCGGCCGCGGAGGTGAGCTTTTCGGATTTTGCCAGTGATACGATGCGCCGGACCACCGGCATGCCGACGGTGAACACCAGAATGGGGCCGATATAGATACCGAGAAATTCCAGCCCGCGCGTTGAGGCAAGGCCGACCCCGCCGAAATAGGTCCATGAGGTGCAATAGACGGCCAGCGACAGCGCATAGACGAAGTTGCGGCCCGACCGCGGCGCAAGCTCGCGCTTTGCCCGCCGGTCGCCATAGCTCGCCACGGCAAACAGCAGCATGATGTAAAGCAGCGCCGCCAACAATATCAGCCAGCCCGGCAGCATGAAACGCCTCCCTTCGGGACCGGTTTCACCATAGGCTATCGACGCCCGGTTTGAAATGCGACTGTTGCAGCAGGAACCATCACAAAAAACAATGATTCCGGGCTCGAATTTGATGGAACGCAGACGGTTCTCCGCATTACAACAGGATGACCACGGAGAACCCTGCATGACATTGACAGACAGCCTCAGCCGAAGGGCCACGCAAGCGCCGGAAAGCGGCATCGTCGAAATCATCAATTATGGCCGCGAGCGCGACAATCTTCTGCCGCTGTGGGCCGGCGAGGGCGATCTGCCGACGCCGCAGTTCATCTCCGATGCGGCCAGGGTTGCACTCGACAATGGCGAAACCTTCTATACCCATCAGCGCGGCATTCCGCCGCTGCGCGCGGCAATCGCCGATTATTATGCCCGCCATTTCGGCGCAAAACTGTCGCCGGAGCATATCTATGTCACCGGCTCGGGCATGCATGCGATCAAGATCATGGTCGAGGCGATGACGGATGTCGGCGAGGAGGCGATCTATTTCACCCCCGCCTGGCCGAACATCGCGGCCGCTCTCGGTGTGTCGGGCGCAAGACAAGTCGGCGTGCCGCTCGAATTTACCAACGGTCGCTGGAACCTCGATCCGGCCCGGGTGGAAGCGGCGATCACCGACAAAACCCGGATGATCTTCGTCAACACGCCGGCCAACCCGACCGGGTGGACGGCAAGCCTTTCAGACCTTTCCGCCCTGCTTGAGATTGCGCGGCGGCATGGCATCTGGATCCTGGCGGACGAGATTTACGCCCTTTATCATTTCGCCGGCGGCCGTGCGCCGTCCTTCCTCGACATCATGGAAGAGGGCGACCGGATCGTGTTCGTCAATTCGTTTTCGAAGAACTGGTCGATGACCGGCTGGCGTGTGGGCTGGCTGGTGGCGCCGCCGGAAATCGGCGACACCATCGAAAACCTCGTGCAATACACCACGTCCGGCGTGGCCCAGTTCATGCAGCAGGGCGCGCTTGCCGCCATACGCGACGGCGACCACGTCATTGCCGAGAATTTCGAGCGCGCCCGCGCCGGCCGCGACATTCTCTGCGACCGGCTTCTGGCCACCAACAGGGTCGAAACGCTGAAGCCCGACGGCGCGCTTTATGCCTTCCTGAAAATCGACGGCATCACCGACAGCCGCCGGGCAGCACTGGATATCGTCGACAAGACCGGCGTCGGCCTTGCACCCGGCTCCGCCTTCGGGCCGGGCGGAGAACCGTTCCTCAGGGCCTGCTTCCTGCGCAATGCCGGCCAGCTGGAAGACGCGGCCGAGCGGCTGGCCGACTATATCGGCAGGCTCTAACACCGCCTGCCTTCATCTTCTCAGGCTCTATTCACGGCCGCCGCGATAACCAACAAGCGGCAGGAATATTTCGTCTGTGATCTCCGCGATCGATTGATCGCTCGCCGGTTCCAGCGTCATCATCATCTCGTTGCGCAGAAGATCGACCGGCAGCGAGATGACGCGCGGTCGAATAACCCGGTCCTCGATCTCGCCGCGCGCGATTGCCCGGCTCAGCAATATTTCCATGACATGCTGTTCGCGCGAGACGATCTGGGTCTTCAGCTTGGCCGGACTGGAATTGGTCTCGCGGAAAAAACCGCTGAGCTCGACCGAAATCAACGAGCCCATACGTGTGCGCCGTTCGACGATGTGACGCATGAGGCCGATCACATCGTCTCTCAGATTGCCCGTATCGGGAATCTCGAGCGGATTGGCGGCCAGATGGTGGCGCATGGCCGCAACCGTCAGTTCCGCGACATTCGGCCAGCGGCGGTAAAGCACCGGCCGACTGGTGCCTGCTCGCCTTGCGACCGCCTCCATGGTCAACGCGGCATAGCCCGCTTCCATCAGCGCGTCCCACGCGGCCTCAAGGATCGCGGCTTCCAGTGCTTCGCCACGTCTGCGTTCGGGCTTCGGATTCGACATCTACACCTCAATAAGAAACACCAATGAATCCTATTGACAGGACACATCGGTAATATTAGATACATTAATGTATCCTATTTGCCAATGTCCCAATTGACAATTCCGCCGCGACAACGGCCATTCTTCCAGGAAAAGGTCATGAGCAGTTCCTCCGACCAGAATGTTTCGGTCGAGCCGACAATGGCTGCCGACGAAAATAATGCAAACACGGTTTCCGCAAAACGCCGCAGGCCGGGCCGTCTTATCCTGATGGCCTCGGTGCCGGTGCTGTTGGCCGTCATCGGCGGTTATGTCTATGTCACCGGCGGACGCATCGTCTCGACCGAAAATGCCTATGTCAGCCAGGATCAGGTGCGGATCGTGCCGCAGGTCAGCGGCGAGATTGTTGCGATCGGCCCCGGCGAAAACGACCGGATCGACAAAGGCAGCCTGCTGT
Organism: Martelella mangrovi; assembly: GCF_040545495.1. Taxonomy (NCBI): domain Bacteria; kingdom Pseudomonadati; phylum Pseudomonadota; class Alphaproteobacteria; order Hyphomicrobiales; family Aurantimonadaceae; genus Martelella; species Martelella mangrovi. The sequence continues at coordinate 438,064 of NZ_JBEPLY010000001.1, read as the reverse complement.
TCCGGATCGACGATGCAACCTATGTAAACGCCGTTGACCAGGCGAAAGCCGCGGTCGCTTCGGCAAGACTGGATGTCGAGAAACTGAAAACCGACTATCTGAAAGCCGTTGCCCAGCTCGACACCGCCGAAAAGGCACTGGATATCGCCCGCACGCGCCAGAGCCGCCAGAAGACGCTTCTTGGCCAGGGCGCAGTCAGCCAGACCGCGCTCGACGAGGCCGACCTGACGCTGAAGACAGCCGAAGGCTCGGTCACCGGCGCCAGACAGGACGTCGCCAGCGCCAGAGCTGCCCTTGGCGGCGACCCGGAGATCGAAACCGACAGACATCCGGATGTCATGGCTGCCCTTGCAAGGCTTTCGGCGGCAGAACTCAACCTGGAACGCACAAGGGTCACGGCGCCCGCCGATGGCATCGTCACCCAGACCACGTCGCTCAGACCCGGCCAGTATGTCTCCACCGCGTCCAGTGTGCTCACCCTTGTCGAAACCGCTTCGACCGTGATCGAGGCGAATTTCAAGGAAACGGAACTGACCCACATGCGGGCGGGCCAGCCGGTCGAAGTCACGATCGATGCCTATCCCGACACGACCATCAGCGGTTCGGTTGAAAGCATCGGCGCCGGCACCGGCTCGGCCTTTTCACTGATCCCCGCCCAGAACGCCAGCGGCAACTGGGTCAAGGTGGTCCAGCGCGTTCCGGTCCGCATCGCGCTCAACCTCGATGACCGTGCGCCGCCGCTGCGCATCGGCATGAGCGCCACGGTCGACGTCGATACCGGACATGCGCGCGGCCTGCCGCACTTCGTTGAAAACGGGCTGGCAGCTCTTGGTCTCGGCGAGACGGCAATTGCCGCAACCGGTGCGCGGAATGAGTGACGCCACGGCCGAGCCGATGGATATGCTCAACGTTCCCTTCAAGGGCCTGTTGTCCATATCCATCATGCTGGCAACCATCATGCAGGTGCTGGACACCACCATTGCCAATGTGGCGTTGCCATCCATGCGCGGCTCGCTTGGCGCCAGCCAGGATCAGATCACCTGGGTTCTGACCTCCTATATCGTTGCCTCGGCAATCATCACGCCGGTCACCGGCTGGCTGTCCGACCGCTTCGGCCTTCGGCAGGTTTTTATTGTTTCCGCAGCCGGGTTCGTTGTCGCCTCGATGGCCTGCGGCATGGCCTCAAGCCTCAACGAAATGGTCGTGTTCCGCGTACTCCAGGGCCTGTTCGGCGCCTGCCTCGTGCCGCTGTCGCAAACCGTTCTGCTCGACATCAACCCCCGCGAACGCCATGGTCAGGCCATGGCCATATGGGGCATGGGCGTCATGCTCGGCCCGATCATCGGCCCGACGCTGGGCGGCTGGCTGACGGAGAACTGGGGCTGGCGCTATGTCTTCTACGTCAATCTGCCGGTCGGTATTCTGGCCATTGTCGGCATGATGCTGTTCCTGCCAAAGACGCCGCCAAAGGTGCGCCGCTTTGACTTTTTCGGTTTCGCCATGCTGGCCATTGCCATCGGCGCGCTGCAGCTGGTGCTCGACCGCGGGCAGGCCGAAGACTGGTTCCAGTCGACGGAAATCTGGATCGAGACCGGCCTGTTCGTCTCCGGCCTCTGGGTTTTCGGCATCCATATCCGCAACGCCCGCGACCCGTTCATTTCACTGCATGTGCTCAAGGACAAGAACCTGCTGACAGCCCTTGCCCTGAGCGCGCTGGTCGGCGCCATGGTCCTCGGCGGCTCGGCGCTGCTGCCGGCCATGTTACAGGACGTGCTCGGCTATACCGCCAGCCGTTCGGGCCTGATCATGGCCCCGCGCGGATTGGGCACGATGATCGCGATGATGATCTATGGCCGGCTCTCCAACCGGATCGATAGCCGCATCGCCATCCTGCTCGGCCTGTCGCTCACAGCCTGGTCCATGCATATGATGACGGGCTTTTCCGTCAGCATGGGCGAACAGCCGATCATCGTGACGGGCATCATTCAGGGTTTTGGTCTTGGCCTCGTCTTCGTGCCGCTCTCCGCGCTTGCCTATGCAACGCTCGAGGCGCGCTACCGGGCGGAAGCGGCCGGCGTGTTCAACCTGGTGCGCAATATCGGTTCCAGCGTGGGCATCTCGCTGCTTTCGACAGTGCTTGCCTGGAACATCGCCATCAACCGCACGGAAATGACCGCAAAGATCGTCGAAAGCGGCCCGCGCCTCGCCGATGTCGCGGAAAAAACCGGCTTCGGTCATCAAATTCTGGTGTTCCTGGTCAATTCGGAAATCAACCTGCAGGCGGCAATGATCGCCTATCTCGATGATTTCAAGCTGATGATGCTCGTGACCATCGCACTGATGCCGCTGGTGCTGATCATGCGCAAACCCGGCGCGATCAAGGTTTCGCCCACCGACGCCGGACACTGACTGCCCGGCGTCGGCGGGTCTCTGTTACAGCTTGACGCGGCCCTTCACCAGCTGGTCTTCCCAAGCCAGCGCGTGGCGGACGATGGTTTCGAGATCGTCATATTGCGGCGCCCAGCCGAGGATTTCGCGCACCCGGGCGGAATCGGCCACCAGCGCCGGCGGATCGCCGGGGCGGCGCTCGGCCATGTCGACGCGGAAATCGACGCCGGAAACGCGCTTGATGGCACCGACCACCTCAAGCACCGAAAAGCCGTGACCATAGCCGCAATTGGCGACAAAGTTGTCGCCGCCGTTCAAAAGGTGCATCAGCGCCTTCACATGGGCATCGATCAGGTCGGTGACGTGGATATAGTCGCGCAAGCAGGTGCCGTCCGGCGTGGGATAATCCGTGCCGAAGATCTGCATGCGGTTGCGCCGTCCGGTGGCGGCCTGCGCGGCGATCTCGATCAGGTGGGTGGCATGCTCACGGGTCTCGCCGGTACGGCCCTGAGGATCGGCACCGGCGACGTTGAAATAACGCAAGGCCGCATATTTCAGGCCGTAGGCTGCCGCACTGTCACGCAGCATCACCTCGGTCATCAGCTTGGACCAGCCATAGGGCGAAACCGGCTGCAGGTTCTGCTCCTCGTCCAGCAGATCGACGCCCGGCTCGCCGTAGACGGCAGCGGTGGAGGAAAACAGGAAGGCCTCGACCTTCGCGGCAACCGCCGTCTCGATCAGCGCGCGCGATTTGACCGTGTTGTTTTCGTAATAGGTCAGCGGATCAGAGACGGAATCGGACACCACGATGGAGCCGGCGAAATGGGCGATGGCATTGATGTTTTCATCGGCGATCAGCTTGGAAACCAGCTTCTTGTCGGCAATGTCGCCTTCAACCAGCTTCGCCTTTTCCGGGATCAGTTCGCGGTGCCCGGTCGAAAGATCGTCGATCACCACGACATCTTCGCCGCGGTCGGTGAGTGCATGCGCCATATGACTGCCGACATAGCCGGCGCCGCCTGTTACGAGTATTGCCATTTCATCAATCTCCTTGTCAGCACGAAACGTGCCCTGAAATCACGAATTGCCTTTTAAACCGATCGGCACGACAGAGAATGCGAGAGAAAGCGGTTCATTGGAAGGTATGTTGTAGGGGTCGTGCACCGGCGCGCCCCAGCTGTCATCACCGCCGACACCCATCTGCCGCGCGGCGATCGTCACCACCGTTTTGGTAACCGGCGGCAGTTCCTCCGGCCGTTCCGCCGTCTCAAGCTCCATCGTGCCATAGGGCAGCGCGTTGAATTCGAACGGCTTTCCTTCGGCAGCAAAGCGCAGGCCCCGGCCGTTTTCATCCATCACTTCGGCAAAACGCGTGCCGGTGCGGTTTCCGCATTCCTGCGGCACCGAATAGGGCGTGAGATTGCCGGCAACGGACCGCTCGTCGATACCCAGACGCGCGCCGCGGCACCGGTCGGCATAGTTTTCCTCCGGCCCGAGCCCGTAATAGCGGAAGCGGTCGAATGCCGGCGCCATGGTGAACTGCAGGCCGAATATCGGCAGATTGGACAGCCCCTCAGCCCCCGGAAAACCAGCCGTGACATGGATACGCCCGTCGCGCCCGACCCGATAGGTGACCTCCGGCTCAACAGCAAGACCGGGCAGCGTGAAACGGTAACGCACGGATGGCTCGTCGCCCTCGGCGTCAACCACCACCGGCCCGCGCTTGTAATAAAGGTTTGCCGCCTGCCAGACAGCACAATCGAAGCCGTGATTACGGCCGCGGTCATTGTCGGTCATCGCCCGCCAGAAGGTGAGGCGCGGCGGGCGGCGCATGAACTCGATGCCGTCCGCCCTCAGCGAGGTCATGCCGCCGAAGATTTCCGAAAACAGTGCAGAATAGTCCGGCGTTTCAACACCGAGGTGAAGATCACCGCGGATGGGCTTCAACGCCACCGGCGCGGAAGCTGCAACATCGCCCTCCACCTGGAAGACATGTTCGCCGAAGGCGACCTCATGGCCGGCTTCCGCCCACAGCGTTTTCGCCTTCAGGCACAGCGATGCCTGTACGGCATATTCACCGGGTGCAAGGTCGCCGGGCAGATCGAACGGCACGGTCGCGGTTTCACCCGCCGCAATCTCCGGTTCCATCGTGGTTGAAAACACCGCGACGCCATCCTTCAAAAGCCGGATGCCAAGAGACAATGCAGCGGAAGAGACGAACAGGTTGCGGTTGCGGATCGTCACCGCCTCACGCGCAGGACTGATGGCGAAAGGCTGATAGAGCGCCCTGACTTCCTGAACTTTCGGCGTTTCCTCCCGCCACGCGGTCACGATGCCATCGGTGCAGAAGGTATAATCGGACGGCCGGTCATCGAAATCACCACCGAGGCCGAGCCGGCGGTCGCCCTTGCCATCGCCCAAAGCCAGCGCCTGATCGATATAGTCCCAGATGAAGCCGCCCTGATAGTGCGGATATTTGTCGGCAAGATCGGTATAAAGATGCATACCGCCGCAGGAATTGCCCATGGCATGGGTATATTCGCACAGGATGAACGGCTTTTGCGGATCGTCTTTCAGCCACGCCTCAACATCCCCGGGCCGCGCATACATCCGGCTTTCCATGTCGGATGTGCCGTCATACCGCCGGTCGTGAAAGACGCCCTCGTAATGGACCAGCCGCGAGGGATCGCGCGCGCGCAGCCAGTTCGACATATCGTAAATGACGCGGCCGCCGAAGCTTTCATTGCCGCAGGACCAGATCAGGATGGAAGCGTGGTTCTTGTCGCGCTCCAGCATCGAACGGCCCCGGTCCAGCACGCAGTCGCGCCAGTCCGGCCGGTCGCCGGGCACCACCCAGCTCGGCTCGATCTTGTTATCCTTCTGCCACGACCCATGGCTTTCCAGATTTGCCTCGTCGATCACATAAAGCCCGTATTCATCGCACAGCCGGTAGAAGGCCGACTGGTTGGGATAATGGCTGGTGCGCACCGCGTTGATGTTGTTGCGCTTGAAGAAGCGCACATCAAACAGCATGTCCTCATATGTCACCGCCCGGCCCCGGACCGGATTGAACTCGTGCCGGTTGACACCGTTGAAGACGATGCGCCTGCCGTTCAGATGCATGACCCTGTCGACGATCTCGAACCGGCGGAAGCCGACACGTTCGGCGATGAATTCGGCGGTCGTCCCGTCGGCATTTCTCAGGGTAATGGCCAGATCGTAGAGATTGGGCGCTTCGGCGCTCCAAAGGTCCGGCGACGCGACATCGAAGACCGGTTCCATGTCCTCTGCCGCTGCGAAATTCTGCGGCGCAACCACCCAATTGCCGTCCCGGTCTGAAAGCGCCACTTCAACACGCACACCGGGGTCCGCGAACGCGATTTTCATCGCGAGCTTCAGCTTTGCCGCAGTAAAATCGTCGGAAAGATCGGTGGTGACGAACAGGTCTTCAAGATGAAGCGCCGGCTGCTTTTCCAGCCAGACATCGCGGAAAATACCGGTCAGCCGCCAGAAATCCTGATCCTCGATCCAGCTTGCCGACGAGCGCTGGAACACCTGAACCGCCAGCCGGTTTTCGCCATCGGCGATCAGGCCGGTGACATCGAAGCGCGAGGGCGTGAAACTGTCCTCGCCATAGCCCACGAACACGCCGTTGAGCCAGACGAAGAACGCCGTCTCGACACCGTCGAATGTCAGCACCACCCGGCCGGTTCCGGGTATGCTGGTGAAGGTGAAATCACGTATGTACGAACCAACGAGATTGTCCCTTGCCACCTCCGGCGGCCGCAGGGCCTCGCGGCCCTCCCAGGGATATTGCGTGTTGACGTACTGGTTTTTCCCGAACCCCTGAAGCTGCATATAGCCGGGCACTTCGATCGCATCCCAGCCGGAAACATCAAAATCGCGCGCATGAAAACCTTCGGGACGCGCATCGACATTGTCCGCCAGGCTGAAGGCCCAGCGGCCGGAAAGGCTCTGACGCAACGGATTGTCCGTCCCGCGTGATGCGGCTTCGGCAGACGGCCAGGCAATATGATCGGAGACGGGATCGAGACGGTTGACCGCAAACACCTGCGGGTCGGCAAGCCATGCGATGTTCGGCTGTGAAGACATTGCTCCTCTTTCTGCGTCTTCGCGCGTCGTCACCGGCAGCAGTCTGCCGCCGGCCTTCATAATCCTGGTTCTGCCGGTTGATCAGCCAGCGAGATAATGGGTTTCGGGGAGATCACGCAGCCGGTCGGCGGCCTGTTCGGCGGTCAGATCGCGCTGCGGCGAGCCGAGCAGTTCGAAACCGACCATGAATTTCTTCACTGTTGCCGAGCGCAACAGCGGCGGCAGGAAATGGGCATGCATCACCCATTCATCATGATCATGACCATCGGTCGGGCGCTGGTGGAACCCCATGGAATAGGGGAAAGAGGTCTTGAACAGATTGTCGTAGCGTATGGTGATCTTCGACAACGCCTCGGCAAGATCCTCGCGTTCCTTCTCCGTCATCTCTTCCATCGAGCGGATATGACGTTTGGGCAGCACCATGGTTTCGAACGGCCAGACCGCCCAATAGGGCACCAGCACCACGAAGCCGTCATTTTCGAACAGGATACGTTCGCCAAGCGCCAGTTCCTGTTGCAGGTAGGCCATCAGCAACGGCGTGCCGTGCTTTTCGTAATAGGCACGCTGATTTTCGGTTTCCTTCGCCGCTTCATTGGGCAGGCTGCGGCTTGCCCAGATCTGGCCGTGCGGATGAGGGTTGGAGCAACCCATCATCGCGCCACGATTTTCGAAGATCTGGACATGGCTGATATGGGGGTGGATGCCGAGTTCTTCATATTGGGCAACCCAGGTATCGACCACCTTGGCGATATCGGCGACCGGCATGCGGGCGAGTGTGAGATCATGGCGCGGCGAAAAACAGATGACGCGGCAGATGCCGCTTTCGCCTTCGGCCAGCAGCAGCCCGTCCTCGAAGCGCTGTTTCGGCGCGTCCTCGGTCAGCGCGGCAAAATCATTGTCGAAGACGAAGGTGCTTTCATAGTCCGGGTTTTTCTCGCCGTTGATGCGGGTATTGCCGGCGCAAAGATAGCATTCCGGATCATGGGCGAGCATATCCGGCACCACCGCATCCTCAACCTGGCCCTGCCAGGGGCGTTTGGCGCGATGGGGGGAAACCAGAACCCATTCGCCGGAAAGCGGGTTATAACGGCGATGCGGGTGATCGGAAAACATGTTCATCGGCTCAAGTCCTTGTCGTCTCGTTCATCCGGCCATCCCTTTTATTGGTCAAGGGGACCGGCGCCATCCTGCGGCGCGCAGGCAAAAATATCGGAGGTGTGGCCCGTGGCCTCACGATAGGCCACCCGCACATTTTCGATAAAGCCATCGACGGCCTCGGCGGCAACCAGGGCGACCACACAGCCGCCGAAACCGCCGCCGGTCATCCGCGCGCCGAACACGCCCGGCTGGTTCTGGGCGATATCCACCAGCGTGTCGACCTCCGCGCAGGAAATCTCGTAATCATCGCGCATCGAGGCGTGCGACGCGTTCATCAACTGCCCGAAGGCTTCGAGATCGCCGCGCTCCAGCACTTCGGCGGCCGTCAGCACACGCTCGTTTTCGGTGACGATATGGCGGCAGCGGCGATAGGTGAGTTCGGGCAGGAAATCACGGTTTTCCTCAAGCGCGGCGAAGCTGACATCGCGCAGCGCCGCAATATCGCCGAGCGCAGGCGTCAGCAGGCGCACGCCCTCCTCGCAGGAATTCCGGCGCTTGTTGTATTCGCCATCGGCAAGTGCATGGTGCACCATGGAATTGGCCACCACGATGCGCGCCTTCGGATCGATCGGCACCGGCTTTCGCTCAAGCGAGCGGCAATCGATCATCAGCGCATGGTCATGCACGCCGTTGCAGGAGATGAACTGATCCATGATGCCACAGCGCATGCCGACATAGTCGTTTTCCGCCTTCTGGCAGATCTGGGCCAGTTCGACGGTATCGACCGCATGGCCGGAGAGCGAAAGCAGGGTGTAGCCGACCACCACCTCGAGTGCGGCCGAAGACGAAAGGCCGGAACCGACGGGAACACTCGAAGACACCAGAATATCCGCACCGGAAATCTGTTTTCCGGCCGCCTCGAGCATGACGGCAACGCCGAAGGCATAATCCGTCCAGTCACCGCGCGGCGTATTTCCCGCCGCCGAAAGGTCGATTTCGGCGCTTTGGCCATTGTTGAGCGAGTGAATGCGGATGATGCGGTCATCGCGCACGGATGCCGCGGCCTGCGCCTCGAATTCGAGCGCTGCCGGCATGACAAAGCCATCATTGTAATCGGTATGTTCGCCGATCAGGTTCACCCGTCCGGGCGCGCGGAAAAGCTGCGGGGTGCCGCCGAAACGCTCCGCAAAAGCCTCACGCAGTGAAACGGTGTCAACCATGATCCCCTCCCTGAATTACGACGCGCATGTGATGCTGAAAGAACGGTATCGTCAACCTGACATATCAAGAAGACGGACTTTTTTTGGCAGGGCTGCCGAAAGAATGAAGTGCAGAAGACACGACACGCCCCGGCCGCAAGGCCGGAGCGTGCAATTTTACAAAGCGGGTTTACTTGTTCAGGACCTGCTGAACGCCCTCATCCATGTCCGCCAGGCCATCTTCAATCGAGATGTTGTCGGTCATGATGTTGTCATGCGCCCGGTTGAGCACAACCTCGATATCGGCCGCTTTCAGGTTGACCGGCATTTCGAGATAGCTGCGAACCGTCTTCAGAGCGCCCTTGCTGGTCTCGTCTTCCGGAAAGCCCTCCTTGGCGGCGATCGTCGCCAGGGCGTCATCGGTCATCAGCGCCGGGAAGGTGCCGGTTTCCGCGATCACCTTGGCGCCTTCGGGACCGGCAATGAAATTGGCGAACTTCATCGCCGCATCCTTGTGCTCGGAATTGGCCGCAACACCGATGGAGGTAACCGTGGCCGCCGTTGTGCCGGCCTCGACGCCCTCGATATGCGGATAGCGGGCAATGCCCCAGTTGGTCGCCAGCGATTCACCGGATTCGACCTTCTGGATCTGGGTGCCGATAAACCAGCTGCCCATCGGCATCATCGCGACAGCGCCGTTGTAGAACGGACCGGAATAATGCGTGCCGGAGGTTTTCAGCTGGGCGTAGGACTGTACCGCGCCGTCTTCCTGAAGGCTCAGAACACGCTCATAGCAGGGCGCAAGAAACTCGTAGGAGCCGCCATCGAGCGTGTGTTCGCCATCCATGATGCAGGGCAGTTGCACGGTCGAACGCCATGTATGGAACAGGCCGCCATAGGTCTTGTTGGCGCCGAAACCGGTTGTCAGCGCACGGGCCTTTTCGGCAAATTCGTCCCAGGTCATGTCGTTGGTCGGGTACTCGACACCCGCTTCGTCGAACAGATCCTTGTTGTAATACAGAATCCAGACATCCGAACGGAACGGCAGGGCGTAGATGTTGCCATCAACCGTCAGCGCCTCGATCAGCCCGCCATAGGCTTCGGTATCTATGCCGTTTTCCTTGATATCTTCGGTAAGCGGGGTCAGGAGATTGGTCCGCACAAGGTTTGCATAGCTTGGCGTGTCCTTCACCAGAACGACGTCGAGGTCCGAGCCGCCGCCGGAAAGCTGGGTCATCAGCATTGCCGGAAAGTCGGCCGAACCAAGATCGGTGTGTTCAACCTCGATATCGGGATACTTGGCCTCGAAGGCATCGATGATCGGCTGGTAATAGGCCGTTGCATCCCAGTCCCAGAGCGCCCAGTTGATGGTCGTCTTGTCCTGTGCCTGGGCAGCAAGCGGCATCAGGCCGACCGTTGCCAGAAGGGTCAGTTTGAGCAGATTTTTCATGATTACTCCTCCGTTTAGGCGCGCTTTTGCGCCGTTGCCATGGTTTGCGCGTCCGGACTATCCACCCCCCTGATACGGGAGAACGCGAAACCGGTTGCCTTGTGCGCCGAAAATGCCAGTGCGAGCGCGCCAAGGGAAAAGTTGAAGACCACCGGGGTGAACACGGTGACCGGATAAAAGGCGATATGGATGAGCCAGAGCGCCGCCACGAAAACGAGGCCCGCCAGCACCGGCAACGGCCGGGCAAGGGCTGCCAGAAGCGCCACCTGCAGCAATCTCTTGCCGGAAAGCGGAAACCGCGTCAGCGCTGAAAACAGGCAGACCGTGACCGCGGCCACAAAAGCGATGACACAGACACCAATGGCGACCGGGACGACATAAACCAGCGCATGGCGGGCAAGCTGGCCATAGATATAAACCGCGTAGCCTGACAGGCCGAGGATCAGCGCGGCCAGAAGCCCCCAGCCCGTGGCCTTTAGAAAATAACGGCCAAACGCGCGGCGGAAATCCCGCCAGAGCCAGACGTTTTCGTCCTCGATCATCACATTGGTGATGCTCATGCCGGCGGCCAGCGCGGCAGGCGCGGTGACCACGGGAATGGAACACACCAGCATCAGCAGGTTAAGCCTGAACAGGTCCCAGGCCTCGCGGAAAATGATGAAGGCGAACAGGGCAAGACCCTTCTTCTTCGGCGCATTCTTGGGAATGCCCGGTCCTTCACGCATCATCCAGTTGGTCAGCCAGTTCATATGAAGACGCCTCCCGCGCCCCTCAAACCCGTTGTGCTAGTAAAGAATGGATTGCTCCGTTTCCTTGTCGAAAAGATGCGGATTGACGAGATCGGCGATCAGCTCGATGGTTTCGCCATCCTTCGCCGTGCAGCGCGGAGACACCCGCGCGATCATGTCATGGCCGTGTGCGGTCATATTGAGGTGGATTTCAGCCCCCATCGGCTCGGCCAGATCGACCAGCGCCGAGAACGGGCAGGTAAGCTCCGGCGCGATATCGTAGGGCTGGGATTCATGGAAATTCTCCGGCCTGAGACCGAGCATGATTTCCTTGCCCTCATAGGGCGCCAGCCTGTCTGCCTTGTCGCCAACATGCAGCGGAAACGCCGTCTCATGGAACCGGCCGATCCAGTTGTCGCCGTCACGCTCGACGGTGACCGGCAGCATGTTCATCTGCGGCGCGCCGATGAAGCCGGCCACGAACATGTTGACCGGGTGGTCGTAGAGCATCTGCGGCGTATCGACCTGCTGGATATAACCGTCCTTCATCACCACGATCCGGTCGGCCATGGTCATGGCTTCCACTTGGTCGTGGGTCACATAGATGAAGGTGCTGTCGAGCTGGCGGTGCAGCTTGGTGATTGCCGTGCGCATCGAACCGCGCAGCTTGGCATCAAGGTTCGACAGCGGTTCGTCGAGCAGGAATACCTCCGGATTGCGCACCATGGCGCGGCCCAGCGCCACGCGCTGGCGCTGACCGCCGGAAAGCGCCTTCGGCTTGCGGTTGAGGAGATGTTCGATATCGAGAATTTTCGCCGTTTCGCGGACCTTCTGATCGATCTCGGCTTCCGGCGCCTTTCTCAGCTGAAGTCCAAATGCCATGTTCTTGTAGACCGTCATATGCGGATAGAGCGCATAATTCTGGAAGACCATGGCGATATCGCGTTCCTTTGACGGCACATCGTTGACAAGTTCGTCACCGATATAGAGTTCGCCCGAGGAAACCTCTTCCAGCCCTGCAATCATCCTGAGCGTGGTCGATTTGCCGCAGCCGGAGGGGCCCACCAGAATGATGAATTCCTTGTCGGCGATTTCCAGATCGATGTCGTGAACGACTGTCAGCGCGCCGTATGTTTTTCTCAGTTTTCTCAGCGAGATACCGGACATAATCGTATCCTTTTCAAACCGCCTCGGGCGTTACCAGTATGAGGACCAGTTGCGCGAAAGCCGCGTCAACGCCTCGAGATAATAGTAGTCGCCCCAGGAGACGCACTCGTCGACGCCTTCCGGCGTGCAGGTGTTGTAGGGGGTCTTTTTCGAATAGGTGCCGTGGAGCACGAGACCGTTGGAGACCGCCGGGTCCTTCACGGCATAACCATCGGCGAGGCTCTTCACGAAACGCTTGGCGATATCGCGATACTGTGCGGCCTCCTCGCCGCCGACAATGTCGGCCATTTCGAGGAGGCCGCAGGCGACGATCGCGGCGGAGGAGGAATCGCGCGGTTCGTTATCGCCGTCTGAAAAGATCATGTCCCAATAAGGCACCATGTCGGCCGGCAGGCGCGTCATGAAGAAATCGAGCGCCTTCTTGAACATGGTCGCATATTCCGGTTTCGGGTCGTAGCGGTAGGAGAGCGCCAGCCCATAGACCGACCATGCCTGCCCGCGCGCCCAGTCGCTGTCGTCACGATAGCCCTGAACGGTGACGCCCTTCACCGGACCGCCGGTTTCAGGGTCCATGAAAAAGGTGTGATAGGTCGATCCATCCTCGCGGAAGGAATGAGCAAGCGTGGTTGCCGCATGAATGCGGGCGATATCGCGATATTTTTCATCACCCGTCTCGCGGCTTGCCCAGTAGAGCAGCGGCAGGTTCAGCAGGCAGTCGATGATGTAGCGGTAGTTTTCCGCAGCGCCCATCTCGCCCCAGGCCTGAATGAAGCCGCCGACGTCATGGAAACGCGCAATCAGCTGATCGGCAGCCAGGATCGCGGCCTTTCGCCCGTCCTCGTCGCCCACCAGTTTCCAGGCGGCAACGCAGGTCGGCGAATAGAGAAAGCCCATATCGTGGTGATCGACTTCAATCTTGTTCTCGATCCGGTGCAGGAAGCTCTGCACCTGGATCTGGGCGGCGTGCTGAAACACCTTGTCGCCGGTCAGCTCAAAGGACAGCCAGATCTCGCCCGGCCAGAAACCGCAGGTCCACTGGTCGTTGTCGATCGCCGGATAGAAATTATCGACGCTCGAATGGTTCTGCTGGCGATAGGTGAAGTCCGGCAGGTTGCGACGCACCTGTGCGACGGCGACCTTGATGGCATCGGCGACTTCGGCATCGGTGATCGGGGCGACGGCGGTGATTTTCTCGTAAGCGGTCATCAGGATCAGCCTTTCAGTCCGGCATTGGCGACGCCTTCGACGAAGAAGCGCTGGAGCGCCAGGAAGACGGCGAGAACGGGGATGATTGCAACGACGGAGGCGGCCATGATCAGCCCGTATTCGGCCGAATACTGCGAGATGAACATGCGAAGACCGATCTGGATGGTCTTCAGGTCCGTCTGCGTCAGGTAGATCATCGGGCCGAGGAAGTCGTTCCAGGCGAAGACGAAGGTAAAGATCGTCAGCGTCGACAGGGCAGGCTTCGACAGCGGCAGCATGATCTTCCACCAGATCTGATACTCGTTCATGCCGTCGACGCGCGCCGCCTCGCACAGTTCATCCGGGATCGACATGTAGAACTGCTTCATCAGGAACACCCCGAAGGCGGTAAACGCCTGCAGCGCAATCAGCGCCCAGTGGGTGTTATAAAGCCCGAATTCCCGCATCAGGATGAACTGCGGCACCATGTAGACCTGCCAGGGCATGGCGATGGTGGCGATGTAGCCGAGGAACAGCACATCGCGGTAGGGAAATTTCAGCTTGGCAAAGGCATAGGCCGCGAACGACGAGGTGAACAGCTGCAACAGCGTCACCATGATCGTGATCTTGGCGGTGTTGAACACGAACAGGCCGAGCGGGATCTTGGTCCAGATCTGCACATAGTTGGACCAGCGCGGATTTTCCGGGATCCAGTGGATCGGAAACTCGAAAACCTCGCGATTGAACTTCAGCGACGCCGACAGCATCCACGCAAACGGCAGCAGCATGATGATCGTGATGACGATGATCAGCGCATAAAGAGCGATGGTGGACAGTTTGATCTTGCGACCGAAAATTTTCATCTCACCCTCTCCCTAATCAAGGCTGCGCGAAAAGCGGAACTGGATCAACGTCACGGCCAGAACCAGCACGAACAGAACAAGCGCGACCATGCTCGAATAGCCGAGATCCCAGGAGATGAAGGCCTCGTTGTAGATGTGGTAGACCAGCACCAGCGTCGAAGTCCCCGGCCCGCCTTGCGTGATCATGTAGACCTGGTCGAACACCTTGAAGGAGTTGATGGTCAGCATCACCGAGACGAAGAAGGTGGTCGGCGCCAGCTGCGGCAGCGTCACGTTCCAGAACTTCTGCCAGGAATTGGCGCCATCGAGATCGGCTGCTTCATAAAGTTCACGGTTCACGCCCTGAAGGCCGGCCAGATAGATCACCATGAAATAACCGGCCTGTTTCCAGATGCCGAACAGGATGATGGTGACCATCGCCCAGTCCTTGTCGGCAGCCCAGCCCGGCAGGTTCTGCGGATCGATGCCGAACGTGTAGAGGATCATGTTGACCGGGCCCATTTCCGGGTTGAACAGCATGTTCCAGACCACGGCGGCAGCCACCAGCGAGGCGACATAGGGGAAGAACATCGCCGCGCGGAAGAAATCGCGCCCGAAAATCTTCTTGTTCAGCAGCATGGCGAGACCGAGCGAGCAGGCCATGGTCAGCGGCACGGAAAACACCGTGTAGATGATCGTGTTCCAGAAGGCGGCCTGGAAGGCCCGGTCGTGAAACAGCTCGAAGAAATTGGCAAGACCGGCGAATTCGATCGGGTTGGAGCCGTCCCAGTGCATGAAGGCAAGGGCGAAGGCGAAGATGATCGGCCCGAGCGTGAAGACGGCAAAACCGATAAAGTTCGGAGCAATGAAGGAATAGGCGACGAGGCTGGCGCGCCGCTTCTGCTGACGCTTGGTCAGCACGCGACGTTTTTTCCTCGTTTGCCCGCTCGCGGTATCCAAGCCGGTGGCAGCCACATGACCCTCCCATCCTTGGGATTGCCACATCGGAACAACCCCGGAATGCTTTTAGCGACCGCCCTGACGGACGTTCGCGATTTTGACTTATCCTATCTTCGTAAAAGATATAATACAAGTATCCCAAAATGTATTTTTTTGACTAAAATTTATCACATATATGTGCTAGGGGATAGCCAAGTCCGGATTCCGGAAGCCGCCTTTGACAGCGTCAGGCGCGCAGCCGAAGACGGAAAAAGAACAAGTTGGAACCATGCAGAAACCCCTTTGCCGCAAGAGGGTCACCCGGTTCCGGGAGGACGGAATGTTTCGTGAGCGCCTTGAGGCCTTGCCCGATATTTTTGCGCAGTTCGCGCCGGCCTGGCCCTATGCCGACCGCGACAAATGGTCATCCCTGCCTCAAGACTACGCGGCCCGACTGACGAAATCCGCCGAAACCTGCGCTGCGGAATGGCCGGCTCTCACGGCAAGCGGATACCGCGCATTTTCCCTGAGCGGCGACCGCATCGGCTACGAGACCCCCTACATGCGGCGCCGGCGCATGCTGAATGCGCTGGCGCTTGGCGAATGCGTTACCGGTGACGGGCGCTATCTCGACCGCATCATCGACGGCGCAATGCTGATTGCCGAGGAAAGCGGCTGGCAGCTGCCCGCCCACAATGTCTATATCCGCGACGCGAAGGCGCTGCCGCTGCCGGACCCGCGCCGCCCTGTGGTCGACCTGTTCGCCGCCGAAACCGGGGCCCAGCTGGCCGTGCTTGCCGCCCTGTTCGAAACGGAACTGGATGCGGTCACGCCGATGATCGTCGCCCGGCTCGATCACGAGATCAGCCACCGCATCATCAGGCCCTATCTGGAAGAACATTTCTGGTGGATGGGCCGCGGCGACGAGCCGATGAACAACTGGACGGCCTGGTGCACCCAGAATGTTATGCTCGCCGCTTTCGCCCGCCCTTTCGACCAAAAGACACGCCGAAGCGTCGTCGAAAAGGCCGCGGCCAGCCTCGATTTCTTCCTGAAGGATTACGGCGAGGATGGCGCCTGCGAGGAAGGCGTGCTCTACTACCGGCATGCCGGGCTCTGCCTGTTCAACGCCCTGAATATCCTCGCGACGGTCGCGCCCGATGCCTTTGCGCCGCTGTGGCAGGCGCAAAAGATCCGCAACATCGCTGAGTTCATTCCGCATATGCATGTTGCCGGCGATCGCTATTTCAACTTCGCCGACTCATCCGCCCGGGCCGGCTTTTGTGGCGCACGCGAATATCTCTTCGGAAAGGCCGTCGGCTCGACGCTTCTGACCGATTTCGCCGCCGCCGACTGGAAAGAATCGCCCGCCCCCGACGAGCCGGAAGAAATCAACCTGTTCTACCGCCTGCAAGGCGCAATGACAGCCGGCGACCTTGCCGCCCACACGGCCCCGCGCCCGACCGCCAGCGACCGTTTTTTCCCGAGCATCGGCCTGATGACGGCGCGCGACAATCGCTTCGCGCTCGCCGTCAAGGCCGGCGACAATGGCGACAGCCATAACCACAACGACACCGGCAGTTTCACGCTTTACAGGGACGGCAAGCCGTTCCTCATCGATGTCGGCGTGGAAAACTATACAGCCAAAACCTTCTCTCCCCGCCGCTACGAAATCTGGACCATGCAGTCCGCTTTTCACAATCTGCCGAGCTTCGACGGCATCATGCAACAGGATGGCGAAGCCTTCGCGGCAAGCGATGTGGCCGTTTCGCTTGAAGACGACCGCGCCTGCATTTCGATGGACATTGCCGGCGCCTATCCGGGCGAAGCGGGCGTCAGGCGCTACCACCGGGCAGTGGCCCTTACCAAGGGAAAAGGCATCGAAATAACAGATACATATCGTGGCGACCGGAAAGCCACGCTGTCGCTGATGGTCGTTGAGCGCCCGGAGGCGACGGCGGAACGGATCACCCTTCCCGGCCTTGGCGAGATCGCCGTTGAAGGCGGCGGAAGGCCGCTGGTCGAGGCAATCGCGATCACCGATCAGCGCCTCAGGGCCGCCTGGCCCGACACACTCTATCGCATCCTTATTCCCCTGAACGGCGAAACGCTCAGGCTGACAATCAATTGACGGAGACCCCCATGGAGATCACACTTTCCGTTCTCGACAAGACCGGACAGGTGCGCGCCCGCAAGACCGGCACGACGGCCGTTTCGCTGTTTTATCGACAGGCCTATGAAGCCGGCGACCGGATCACCGTCGAGACCGACAGTCCGGACGTGTTCGTGACGCTGAATATCGACAATGCGCTGGCGCCGGCCATTGTTCTGCTGAAAGAGCGCAGTTTCAGCTTTCCCGTTCCCTTCGGCGATGCAAAGACCGTTTATGCGCCGACAGCCTTTTCAGGCGACAGCCACCGAATTTCAGCCCATGTCACCGGCGAAGACGCGCTTTCCGGCACCCGCAATATTGCCCTCAACCCGACAGATCATCACGGCAACGACACCGCCTACCCGCATGCTTTTGCCAGCGTCGAGACTCGAGGCGAGGCGGCCTTTGCCGCCCGCAACGCCATCGACGGCGAAATCGCCAGCGACGACCACGGCTTCTGGCCCTATACAAGCTGGGGCATCAACCGCGACCCGGACGCGACCATGACTGTCGACTTCGGCCGCAGGGTCATCGCCCATTCCGTCGTGCTTCATACCCGCGCCGACTTCCCGCATGACGCTTGGTGGACCGCAGCCCGCCTGACCTTCAGCGACGGTCACAGCATCGACATTCCGCTTGAAAAAACCGGGGTCGGCCAGCGCTTCACCTTTCCCGAACGCGAGATCGAATGGGTGCGGCTGGAAAAACTCATCAAGGCAGACGACCCCTCGCCGTTTCCAGCATTGACCCAGATCGAGGTCTGGGGTCGCGAAACCTGACTTCAGCGCTCCACTCATCTCCTTTATAAACAATGTTATATTGCATTTCGGGCCAACTTATCATACAATTTTCAGCACTGAATCGAACATGGTTGTCCGTCGACCCTGCTTTCGCAGTGAAAAGCCCGCTGTGCTGAGGACGGATCTCGAAGGGGATGAATTTTGACCACGCAAACCGCCGCCCGCAACGGAACCCTGGTCTACAAGGTCAGCGAGGCACTGCGGAAATCCATTCTGGACGGTGAGTTTCTGCCCGGAGAGAAACTGCCGAGCGAGGCCCGCCTGACCCAGGAGCACGGCGTTTCCCGCACGGTGGTGCGCGAGGCGGTGGCCGCGCTCAGGTCCGACGGGCTTGTCGAACCGCGTCAGGGCGCCGGCGTCTTCGTGCTCGATCCGATCGCCTTTGCATTCAGGAAAACCAAGCCGACGGTCGATTCCGACCGGATCTATACCTCGCTCGAGATTCTCGAAGCCCGCACGCCGCTCGAAATCGAGGCGGCCGGCCTTGCGGCCCTCAGGCGCTCCCCTGCCCAGGAGGAAGAGATTTTCGAGCGCCATGCCGCCGGCATTGCCGGGCGCAATGACGGCAAGGCCTGGAGCGATGCCGATATCGGCCTGCATCTGGCCATCGCCAAGGCCACCAACAACCCGCTGTTCGCGACATTCCTGGAAATGCAGGGCACGTCGATCATCCCCCAGACCGGCCAGATCGATACCGACGAGGGCGGCGAAATCGCCTATCGCAGCCTGCTGATCAAGGAACATGAACGCATCGTCTTCGCCATTTCCAACGGCGATGAACAGGGCGCGCGCGATGCCATGCGCGAACACCTGAAAGGCAGCCTCGAACGTTATCGCAGTCTTTTGCGTGAGGAGCGGGTGCGCCACATGGCCCGCCTGCAGCAGGACAGCGAAAACTGAACAGCCCGCCCGACAACATCCCCAAGGCAAGCGCGGGAACCGGAACACCGGCTCCCGGGCAAAATGCGCTCAGTCCTGCAGTTTCACGCCGTTTTCCGCGCAAAACGCCCTGACCGTATCCGGCACTGAAACCGGCGGCAGCGTGTCCACCCGCTTCGTCACGCCGTAAACCGCCGTGGCGATGAAGTGCTCGCCTGCCGGCAGTTCGCCGAAGAGGCGCGGAAACAGCGTTCTCGGAAACCGGATATTGGTGTTGGGGGCCGCACGGATGATCTCGCCGGCCCGCTCGCCGGAAAGGTCGACAATCGCCGTCGTGTGTGTCGGCGTGGCGACACAGGCGCGCCCGGTGACAGCGGAAAGCCCGTTGGCAAAGCCCGGCTTGCTTTCGCCGGTGCGGTCGACGGAAAACCCGCTTTCACTGACAAACAGCCGGTCCTTCGTATCGATACGATGGAGGCGCACATGCCAGCCCTCACCGGCAAAATCCAGCCAGGTTTCAATCCTGAGCCGGTCATCCGGCTGCCAGACGCCCCAGACCATGCCCCGGTCAGCTCCCTCTTCGGTAATCACCGCACGGGAGAGATAGGTCCGGCCGTCACGCGAGATGGCAATGCCGCTGTCGACCGCGCTGCAGTCGGGACGGTCCGGCGAGGTCACATCGCACTGCACCGAAAAGCCGAAAGCCGACGAATAGGCGAAACGGGCATATTTGGCATCATGAAGGCGATGTTCGCGTCCATCCTGACCGCCGGTCAGCATCACCGCGTCGCCGGGCGCGCGGCGCAGCGCAAAACCGGCCGATGGCGCGAACACGCGACCGATCGGCAGCGCTTCCGGCGCCTCTTCCTCCGCCGCCCAGAACGGATGGCTGTCATCAAGCGCGAGCACGAGGAAAATCTTCAAGCCCCAGTAGGGCGAGCCGGGGGCATTATAGGACTCCGACATCAGCAGGTTCGGATAGGCATAGCCGATGGTCAGCACGCCGTCCCGATCGGCAATCGGCATTTGCGACCACCACCGCAGATGCCGCAGAAGCAGACCCTTCACCCGCCCCCAGGGCAGCACCTCTTCATCCGCAAAGGCGCAGGCCGCCCAGAAAGCGCCCTCGGCAAAGCGATAGGTCAGCGAGCGTCCATAGGGCACGGCCGCACCGTCATCGGCAAACCAGTGCTGGAAATCCTGCGCGAAAAGCCGGGCGCGCTCCCGGTAACGTTCGGCATATTCTGGGAAGACATCGCCGGCGCATTTGGCGATCACCAGACCGTAGAAATGCAACGCCATCGGCAGGTAATAGTCGCGATGGCCCCATTTGCCGTCACGGTAATAGCCGTCGCCGAGATAATAGGTCTCGATGCGCTCAAGCGCGGCGCGCACGGCCTCTTCGGACCATTGCCGCCCGACATTCCGGAGGCCGAGATTGACCAGAACGCGGAAGAACAGCCAGTTATTGTCCGGCACGTCGCGTTCGTTGATCTTCAGCAGCCAGCGCTCGGCCTTGTCCTTTGCAGGTTCCGACATCGGCCGCCAGAAGCTTTCCGGCGCCAGCAGAAGCGCCAGCGCAATGCCTGCGGTCTCGACCAGCCGCTGGTCGAAATCGCCGGGCTCGCCCCAGAACTCCTCGTGATTGGCATCCATGCCGTGCGAAAAACCTTCGACGAAACGCCGGCAATCTTCAAAACTGTAGCCGCCGGCCACCAGCGGGACGATGCCCCAGAGCGGCCGGACGAAGGCTTCCATCTCGGCGGCGTCATCATCGTAATGGGCCGATCCCGCCGAAAGCCGCAGGCGGGCATTGCCGGGCGAATACCAGGGGGCGAGCGGCGCATAAAACCCCGCCATCACGGCCTGCATATCGGCCCTGGTCTTCAGCGGATTGTTGGCCATGGGATTACAGTCGGCCATTCGCCGCACCAGCGCCTGATAATCCCACGAAGAAAATGACCGTCCGGAAATCATGCCGCAGGAACTCCTCATCTCTATACTGGCTGATCCAGGCCGCACAACTATCGCGATGCGGCACAGATTGAAAGATCAGCACATAATGTAAACCAGACCGAACTGTTCAAGAAGAGCAAAACACACCGAAAATATTGTGGTTTGGCACTTTCCTGAACCATGATTGGAATTATGCATCCTCCACGATAACCAACTTGCCTATCGTAAGAAAACACTAACTTAGAAAGTTTTTGCAACTGATTTGCAATAGCGTTGACATTCATCTCTGGCGCCGCCATACTTGCAACTCATTCGCAACTGCAGCGCTCCGATCTGTCAACCGATGAGGCCCCATGCATCTCAAAGTCATCCTTGCAGGCACCGTGCTCGCCGCCTTGCCGCTTATCGCTTCCGCGGCAGACAAACCCAAAATCGTGACGACATTTACGGTGATCGCCGACATGGCGCAGAATATTGCCGGTGACCATGCAGATGTCGTCTCCATCACCAAGCCGGGCGCGGAAATCCACGGTTACGCCCCCACGCCGCGCGACATTCTGCGGGCACGCGATGGCGACATCATCCTGTCCAACGGACTGAACCTTGAACGCTGGTTTGAAAAGTTCCTCCGCAATATCGGTGATGTTCCCAATATCGTGGTTTCCGACGGCATTGATCCCATTGATATTTCAAGCGGCGAATATGAGGGCAGGCCCAACCCGCACGCATGGATGTCGCCCGACAGCGCCACAATCTATGTTGAAAATATTCGCGACGCGCTGATCTCGATCGACCCGGACAATGCCGGCGACTACACCGCCAATGCCGCTGCCTATGGCGAACAGATTGCCGCCGAACTGGCGCCGATGCGCGAAATGCTCGCGGATATTCCCGAAGAACGCCGCTGGCTGGTGACAAGCGAGGGGGCTTTCTCCTACCTTGCCCGCGATCTCGATCTGAAGGAACTCTATCTCTGGCCGGTCAATGCGGACCAGCAGGGCACGCCGCAGCAAATACGCCACGTGATCGACACCATGCGCGCAAACGATATCGATGTTATCTTTTCCGAAAGCACGGTCTCCGACAAGCCGGCCCGGCAGATCGCACGGGAGACCGGCGCGACCTATGGCGGCGTTCTTTACGTCGACAGCCTGAGCGAACCGGACGGGCCGGTTCCGACCTATCTCGATCTTCTTGCTGTCACCACCGGCACCGTTGCCGAAGGACTGAGCAATGCCACACCGCAATGAGGCCGGTTCCGGCCTTGTCGTTCGCGACGTAACCGTAACCTATCGCAACGGCCATACGGCGCTTGTCGATGCGGGGTTCGAAATTCCGCGCGGCACTATCACCGCCCTTGTCGGCGTCAACGGCGCCGGTAAGTCGACGCTGTTCAAGGCGATCATGGGCTTTGCGCCGCTGGCAAAGGGCACGGTCGAGATACTGGGCCTGCCCGCCCGCACCGCGCTGAAGAAAAACCTTGTGGCCTATGTTCCCCAGGCGGAAGAGGTTGACTGGAACTTTCCGGTTCTGGTCCGCGATGTGGTGATGATGGGCCGTTACGGCCATATGAACTGGCTGCGCCATCCCACGCGCCGCGACCATGCCATGGTCGATGCCGCGCTGGAGCGCGTCAACATGACCGCCTTTGCCGGACGCCAGATCGGCGAGCTTTCCGGCGGCCAGCGCAAGCGCGTGTTTCTGGCGCGGGCACTGGCGCAGGAGGGACAGATCATCCTGCTGGACGAGCCCTTCACCGGCGTCGACGTCAAAACCGAAGAGCAGATCATCGCCCTTCTCGGCGATCTGCGCGACGAGGGTCGGGTGATGCTGGTCTCGACCCATAACCTCGGCTCGGTGCCCGCATTCTGCGACCGCACGGTTCTGGTCAAGGGCACGGTGGTCGCCTACGGACCGACGGAAACGACCTTTACCGAAAAAAATCTGGAGAAGGTCTTTGGCGGCGTGCTGCGGCATTTCATTCTGGAAGGCACGGAACTGCATGCGGATGCCGACGCAGACACGAGGCGGCTGAAGGTGATCACCGACGACGAGCGCCCCTTCGTGATGTATGGCGAACACGGTACCTCGACGGCCCCGCCGGCCAACAAGCCGGAGGGTGGCGATGCTTGAACGCCTGATCGAACCGCTGACCTATGGTTACATGCTGAACGCAATCTGGGTCAGTGCACTGGTCGGTGGCGTCTGTGGTTTTCTCTCCGCCTATCTGATGCTGAAGGGCTGGTCGCTGATCGGCGATGCACTGTCCCATTCCATCGTCCCCGGCGTTGCCGGCGCCTATATGCTCGGCCTGCCGTTTTCGCTCGGCGCGTTCGTGGCAGGCGGACTTGCGGCCGGCGCCATGCTGTTCTTCAACCGCAAGACCAAGCTGAAGGAAGATGCCATCATTGGCCTGATCTTCACCGGCTTCTTCGGTCTTGGCCTGTTCATGGCCTCGGTCTCGCCGATCCCGATCGACATCCAGACAATCATCATGGGCAATGTTCTGGCCATCACCCGCTCCGACACGATCCAGCTCGTCATCATCGGCGGGCTCAGCCTGCTGATCCTCTCCGTCAAATGGAAAGATCTGATGGTGGTGTTCTTCGATGAAAACCATGCCCGTTCCATCGGCATCAATGCCGACCGGATGAAACTGCTGTTCTTCACCCTGCTGGCCGCCTCCACCGTGGCAGCCCTGCAGACGGTCGGCGCCTTTCTGGTGATCGCGCTTGTGGTCACGCCGGGAGCCACCGCCTACCTTCTGACCGACCGGTTTCCGCGCCTCGTTGCGCTTGCCGCCGCAATCGGCGCGGTGACCTCGCTTGTCGGCGCCTATGTATCCTACTTCATGGATGGCGCAACCGGCGGCATCATCATCGTGCTGCAGACACTGCTGTTTCTTGCCGCCTTCCTGTTTGCTCCCAAGCATGGCATGCTTGCCGCCAGACGACGCGCCCGGCAGGCGCTGCGGGAGGCGGCACAATGAGCGGCTTTGTGGAACTCGCACTGTTTCCCTTTCAGCTCGATTTCATGCTGCGGGCCTTTGCGATCACGCTTCTGGTCGCAATCCCGATGGCGCTCTTGTCCTGCCTTCTGGTGCTCAAGGGCTGGTCGCTGATGGGCGACGCGGTTTCCCATGCCGTCCTTCCAGGCGTGGTGCTGGCCTACATGATCGGCCTGCCACTCGGGATCGGCGCTTTCGTGGCCGGCATGGTCTGTGCGCTTTCCACCGGTTTTCTCACCGAAAACAGCCGGGTGAAGGAAGACACGATCCTCGGCATCGTGTTTTCCGGCATGTTCGGGCTTGGCATGGTGCTTTATGTGAAGGTCCACTCGGCCGTGCATCTCGACCATATCCTTTTCGGCGACATGCTCGGCATCACACCGGCCGATCTGCTGGAAGCGGGCCTGATCGCAATTGCGGCAACGGGTTTCCTCGTCATCTGGCGCAAGGACCTGCTGTTGCAGGCCTTCGATCCCCAGCACGCACGCGCCATCGGCCTGCCGACCCGGTTCCTGCACTATGGGCTTTTGACTGTGCTGTCCCTGACGGTTGTGGCCGCCCTCAAGGCCGTCGGCATCATTCTGTCGGTCGGGCTGCTGGTCGCGCCGGGAGCGATCGCCTTCCTGTGGTCGCGCCGGTTTTCCGTCATGCTGCTGGTCGCCCTTGCCGTCGCGCTCGGCTCATCGTTTCTGGGGATCTATGCGAGCTTCTACATCGACAGCGCCCCGGCCCCGACCATCGTTCTGGTGATGACCCTGGTGTTTGTCGCAAGTTTTGTCCGAACGGTCTGGGTGACGCGCCGCGCCGTTCAGCCCTCGACATCCCAGTAAAGCGGGAATTTGGGATCGAAAATCGTGACCGGGCCCGCGCCGGTCTCGCGCTTGTTCGGATAGGTGACCGGTTCGTCGCGCCTGACCAGCGTGATCGTTTCCGCATTCGGCGAAAGCCCGTACCAGGCCGGACCGTTCAGCGAAGTAAACGCCTCGAGGTTTTCAAGCGCGTTTTCGTTTTCGAACACATGGGCAAGGCAGCTCATCGTATTGGGCGCTGTGTAGATGCCGGCGCAGCCGCAGCCGCATTCCTTGGCCGGGTCGACATGCGGCGCGGAATCCGTTCCGAGGAAGAAGCGGGAATTACCGGAGGTCGCGGCCGCGACAAGCGCCTTGCGGTGTTCCTCCCGTTTGGCGACCGGCAGGCAGAAATAATGCGGACGGATACCGCCCACCAGAATATCGTTGCGGTTGATGATCAGGTGATGGGTGGTAATCGAGCCTGCAAGATTGCGCTCAGCCCGGGCAATATAATCGATCCCGTCCTTCGTCGTCACATGTTCCATGGTGACCTTCAGTTCCGGCAGGCGTTTGCGCAGCGGATCGAGCACGGTTTCGATGAACACGGCCTCGCGGTCGAAAATATCGACATCTGCAGCCGTGACCTCGCCATGGACGCAAAGATTGAGCCCGATCTCGGCCATCTTCTCCAGCACTGGCATGGCATTGTCGAAATTGCGCACGCCGCTTGCCGAATTGGTGGTGGCGCCTGCCGGATAGAGTTTTACCGCCGTGACCAAGCCGCTTTCATACGCGCGCGCCACATCGTCCGGGTCCGTGGTTTCGGTGAGATAGAGCGTCATCAGCGGGGTGAAGGGTGCCCCGGCGGGCAATGCCGCCATGATCCTGTCCCGGTAGGCGGTCGCATCGGCGGAGGTCACCACCGGCGGCACCAGATTGGGCATGATGATCGCCCGCGCGAAATGCCGCGCCGTATCGCCGATCACGCCTTCCATCATAGCGCCATCGCGCAAATGCAGATGCCAGTCGTCAGGGCGGCGGATGGTCAGGCTTTTCATCATTTCACTCCATGAAATCGGCTCTTTCCGGCAATAGAGCGTTTGCACGCAGAAGAAAAGGTTTGGCAGGCGCTGAGCGCGCCGCGGCACCAAAATGACGGCTCAAGACATGCATTAACGCATGGCACGCATGACGAAAACGCAAGACTTACTGCAAAAAACCCATTGTTCGAACTTTCTTCCACCCCCTACATTGGGACAACCAACCGCAAAGAACACAGGGAGGCGACACAGTGACGCGACAGAGGATCGACATCAACTGCGATATGGGCGAAAGCTTCGGCGCCTGGGAAAAGGGCGAGGACGCGGCAATGCTGAAGATCGTCTCGTCGGCCAACGTGGCCTGCGGCTTTCACGCGGGCGATCCGGACATCATGGCCAAGACCTTCGCCCTTGCCCGCGATCGCAATGTCGCCGTCGGCGCCCATCCCGGCTTTCCCGACCTGATGGGGTTCGGCCGCCGCCATATTCCCTTTTCGGTGGGCGAGATCGAGCGACTTGTCGCCTACCAGATCGGCGCTGCCCAGGCGGTGTCGCAATATGTCGGCCACCCGATCACCCATGTGAAGGCGCACGGCGCGCTGGGCAACCTCGCCCAGCAGGACGAGGCCGTGGCCCGGGCCATCTGCAACGCCATCAAGGCCGTCGATTCGTCCCTGATCTGTCTGGCAATCGCGCTCGGCCAGCAGCACCGCATTGCCGAGGAAATGGACCTCACCGTGGTTTCGGAAATCTTCGCCGACCGCGCCTATACCGATGAAGGCATTCTGGTGCCGCGCGGCATGAAGGGCGCGGTGGTCCGCGATCCCGATGTTGCCGCCTGGCGGGTGGTCGAGATGGTCAGCGAAGGTGCAATCATCACGGTTTCCGGCAAGCGGCTTGAAACCCCCATGGGCTCGATCTGCGTGCATGGCGACACACCGGAAGCGCTGCAAATCGCCCAGGCTGTGCGCAATGGGCTAGAAAAACAGGGCTTTGCCATTGCAAACTTCATTCACTAGGCTTTATCAACAGCCGGAGCACTTCTTCCGGCTGAACGTTTCTGCCTTGACCTTTCGAGAAAAAATCGTATATACGAAACCATGAAGATTATTTCCGAAAACATGGTCGAATCCGCTGACGAGGCCTGCGAGCTTTTGAAGGCGCTGGGCAATCGTCACCGGCTGCTCATCCTGTGCCAGCTGATCGACGGCGAGCGCTCGGTCGGCGAGCTTGCCGAATTTCTCGGCATCCGGGATTCCACCGTTTCCCAGCATCTGGCCCTGCTGCGCCGTGAAAAGCTGATCGCCGGGCGCCGCGACGGGCAGACGATCTGGTATCGGATCGAAAGCGAACCGGCGCGGCAGATTCTGACCACGCTCTACAATTCCTACTGTGTGGACAAGTCCGAACAGCCCGCCTGAAGCTCGCCTTCCCGATCCTGACGGGCACGTGCCCGAAAACCCGTGACCCGCCAATGACCGCCGACAGCCCGGACACCGCCCGCCGCAATATCCGTATCCTGACCCTGTCGCAGGCCGTTGGCGGCGCCGCGCCACCCATCATCATTTCGCTTGGCGGCATTGTCGGCAAGCTGCTTTCCCCCGATCCCGCATTCGCGACCATGCCCGTCAGTCTCTACAATTTGGGCCTGGCTGTGGGCACGCTGCCTGCCGCCTGGGTCATGCGCCGTGTCGGGCGCCGGCAGGGATATATTTTCGGCGCGCTGATCGGCATTGGCGGCGGGCTGGTTGCCGCAACCGGCATTGCGGCCGCCACCTTCCTGATCTTCTGCCTGGGCACGGTGCTCGTCGGGTTTTACGGCTCCTATCTGCAGAGCTTCCGTTTCGCCGCCACCGACTCGGTTTCCGGCGACATGCGAGCGGTGGCGATTTCACGGGTGATGATCGGCGGACTGTTTGCGGCCATTATCGGCCCGCAGGTGGTTATCTGGACAAGTAATGCCATCCCCGGCCTGCCCTATGTCGCCAGTTTCATCGGTCTTTCCTGCCTTGCCCTGCTGACGCTTCTTCTGGTTTCGCGCCTTGAAATTCCGCGCCCGGACAGGGCCGCCTCGGTCGACCTTTCCGGCGGACGGCCGCTTGGTGAAATCGCGCGCTCCCCGCGTTTCATCCTTGCCGCCGGCACAGGCGTGGTTTCCTACGCGCTGATGGCCTTCATCATGACCGCAACCCCGTTGGCCATGGTCGCCTGCGGCCACACGGTCGGCGAGGCCACACTCGGCATCCAGTGGCATGTGCTGGCCATGTTCGGGCCGAGCTTTTTCACCGGAAAGCTGATTGCCCGCTTTGGCAAGGAGACGGTCGCCGCCACCGGTCTGATCCTGATTGCCGGCTGCGCGGTGATCGCCCTTTCCGGGCTCGGCCTCACCCATTTCTGGATTGCCCTCATCCTGCTCGGCGTGGGCTGGAATTTCGGTTTCATCGGCGCCACGGCAATGATCACCGACTGCCATACGCCTGAAGAACGCGGCAAGGTGCAGGGCCTGAACGACTTTCTGGTGTTCGGATCGGTGGCCTCCGCATCCTTTCTTGCCGGCGCTCTGGTCAACACGGAAAACGGCTGGAGCCTGATGAACTGGTTGGTATTTCCTGCCATTCTGGTCGTCCTTGTGCCGCTCGTTTTCGGCCGCGTCTTCGGTTCCTCCCACGCCTGACCGGCCCACAGGGCGTTTTGTTCACTGGACTCAATTCCGGTTAATTCCACAGTACGTGAATTTTCAAAGTACAACCGACAGGCGTATTCTGCTTTTTTCGGCCTGCATGACATAAATCAAATTGCCTGACGCCCCTCTCGGCTAAACCCGTTGAAACAGAAGGGGGTTCAGTTGCGCATTTCGATGGCCGGCAAGGACAGGCTTGCACGATATCAGATATCGCGATACACAGTTTTCAGAAAAAACTGAAAATACAGCCGAAACAGGAATGCCGATGACAATGTCGCCCATCGTTCAGGATTTTGTCCTTCATTTCGGAGAGATGGGAAGCCGTTGGGGCATTAACCGTTCGGTGGGTCAGATCTACGCGCTGCTCTACGCATCACGTGATCCGCTCTGCGCAGATGACATGGTGGAGGACCTGAAGATTTCGCGGTCCAATGTCGCCGCCGGCCTGAAGGAATTGCAGTCCTGGGGACTGGTGCTGCTGAAGCACAAGCCGGGCGACCGGCGCGATTATTACACGACGCCGGAGGATGTCTGGTCGATCCTGCGCACGCTGGCGGAAGAGCGCAAGAAACGGGAAGTCGACCCGACGCTGGCGCTGCTTGCAGAGGTCACCACACGCACACCGCGTGACGAGGATGAACAATATGCCCAGAGGCGGATGGGCGAAATGCACGACCTGATCGAAAGGCTCTCGTCCTGGTACGACGATGTGAAGGGCCTGGAGACAGACAGGCTTTTGATGCTGCTCGGCATGGGAGCGCGGGTGACGCGGTTTCTCGAGACGGCAGACAAGGTGACATCGCTCGGCCGCAAGACCGGCCGCGATCAGGGTGAAAAGGTTGGTGGGTAAGGCATGAGCGAGCTTGTTTTTGAAAAAGCCGCCGGCGGCAGGGCGGACGCGCCGGGCAGAGATGCCCGCGTGGCCGGCACGGCCAAACAGCCCGCCGCCGAAGGTACGAAAAACAGCAGGCCGGTTTCGCGCGCACCGAAGCCGCGCGGGCTGAAGATTGCCGCCTGGCTGCAGACCCTTGCCGAACTGATGTGGTTGCCGCAGGCGGCCTGTCTGGCCCACGGTATCGGCCTGATTGCCCGCGGAGAGGGCGTTGCCGCCGTGCTGCCGCTGGCCGCCGCCGTTCTCGCGCTCGGCATCGTCAAGGCGGTGTGCGAACGTAGCGGCAACCGGCTGGCCTACCGGACGGCGCGCGCGATCCTCAGCGACAAGCGCGAAGCCGCCCTTGCCGCCCTCAGCCGCCGCTCGCCGCTTGATACAAGCCGGGTCGCCTCCGGCGAAGCCGCAAGTGTGATCGCCGAGCAGGCCGAACACATCGTGCCTTACCTCGCCCGCTTCCAGACGGCGCGTCTCAAGGCTTCCGTCGTGCCGCTGGCAATTCTCGCCGTCATCTTCCCGTTTTCGTGGATCGCAGGCCTCGTTCTGCTGATCGCCGCGCCGCTGATCCCCGTTTTCATGGCGCTGATCGGCTGGAGCGCGCAATCGGCCAGCGAAAAGCACCTTGCCGATATGGGCACGCTGAACGCATTTCTGCTCGACCGGCTGCGCGGGCTTTCGACCATCCGTTCCTTCGATGCCGTCGATCAGGTTTCCCGGCGTCT
Source organism: Martelella mangrovi (assembly GCF_040545495.1). Classification (NCBI taxonomy): domain Bacteria; kingdom Pseudomonadati; phylum Pseudomonadota; class Alphaproteobacteria; order Hyphomicrobiales; family Aurantimonadaceae; genus Martelella; species Martelella mangrovi. The sequence goes on along the minus strand of NZ_JBEPLY010000001.1, from coordinate 408,036 downwards.
CAGCCTGCGCGCTGAAAACCTGCGCCGGCGCACCATGTCGGTGCTGCGCATCGCCTTCATGACATCGGCGGTGCTGGAGCTTTTCTCCGCACTCGGCGTTGCCATGGCCGCCGCCTATATCGGCTTTCACCTGCTCGGCCAGATCGGTTTCGGTGCATGGGGCGGCACGCTGACGCTTTCCGAAGGGCTGTTCATCCTTCTGCTGGCCCCCGCCTTCTTCGATCCGCTGCGCATGCTGTCTTCGGTCTGGCACGACCGGGCCGCAGGCGAGGCCGCGCTTTCGGCCCTCGACAGGCTGGCCGAAGACGGGCTTTCCATGGTGGGCGCGGAACAGGACGGCCACCTGACAGCCGCAACGGCCGCAAGGCCACGCCCGCTCAGCGTCGAGTTCCGCGATCTCGGCTTTGTGCATCATGGTTCGCGCGATCCGGTTTTTGCAGACTTCAACCTTTCGGTCGCCCCCGGCGAGCACATCGCGCTGCTTGGCCCGTCGGGCAGCGGCAAGACGACGCTTCTGGCGCTTCTGGCCGGCCTTGCCGAACCCCGCCACGGCCGCATCCTGATCGACGATACCACGCTGGACGACGCCAATGCGGCGGAACTACGCACCCGTATGGCCTGGATCGGCCAGAACCCGCATCTCTTTGCAGGCTCGATTGCCGGCAATATCCGCCTTTACCGCAACGACATCGCGCGTGATTCGGTGGCCGATGCGCTTGCTCTTGCATCGCTCGATCACGTGGCAGAAGCCCATGGCAATGCCATGATCGGCGAAAATGGCGCCGGGCTTTCCGGCGGCGAGGCGCTGCGGCTGACGCTGGCCCGCGCGGCCGCCAACCGCGCCGCCGGCCTGATCATCGCCGACGAGCCGACCGCCCATCTCGATCACCGCACCGCAGGCGACATCACCGAGGCCCTGCTGACGCTCGCCAGCGGCCGCACGCTGATCGTCGCCACCCATGACCCGCTGCTTGCCGAGCGCATGGATCGCGTCATCCGCCTCAACGAGGATTTTCGGGAGGTTGCACGATGAAAGCCGGCAAATTCTCAAGCCTCGGTCCGATCATCCGGCTGTTCTGGCGTCAGCGGCGCGGCGGACTTATGGCAGGCGCTGCCCTTTCGGCCGCCACCGTTCTGGCCGGCATTGCCCTTCTCGGCGTCTCCGGCTGGTTCGTCACGGCGGCTGCCATTGCCGGGCTGACAACGGCCACCGCGCTGGCCTTCGATGTGTTTGCACCATCCGCCGCCATCCGCTTTCTGGCATTGTCACGCACGGCCGCGCGCTATTTCGAGCGGTTGCAGACCCATGACGCCACGCTGCGCGTTCTGGCGGATCTGCGTGTCAGCCTGTTCAGGGGCTTTGCCGCACCGGGAGCGGCACGCGCACTCGGCCTTCGCCCCGCCCGCCTGCTGTTCCGGCTGACGGCGGATGTCGATGCGCTCGATTCGCTTTACCTGCGCGTACTGGTGCCCGGTTTCGTTGCCATTATCGCCGGCCTTGTCACCATTGCCGCGCTCGGCGCGCTGTCGTGGACGCTCGCCTTTGCCGTCGGTGCGGCCATCGTCATTCCCGGCCTCGCCATTCCCGCGCTTTCGGCACGCTTTGCCGAAAAGCCCGCGCGCCGCCGCGCCCATGCGCAGGAAGCGCTGCGGGCGCGTGCCGTCGATCTCGTTGCCGGGCAGAGCGAACTGGCCTTTGCCGGCGGCCTTCAAAGCCAGCGCGCCCGTGTTGCAGCGGCAGACACGCGCGAACATGTTTCGGATCTGGCGCTCAACCGGATCGAGACCAATGCCGGTTTCGGCTTCGATATCGTCACCGCCCTCATTCTGTCGGGCGTGCTTCTGGCCGGAGCGGCACTTGCTTCGGCAGGCACGGTGACGGCGCCGCTTGCCGCCCTTGCCCTGCTGATCGCCTTTGCAGCACTGGAGCCCTTTGCCGGCCTGCGCCGCGGCGCAATGGAGCTTGGCCGCACGTTGCTGGCGGCCAGACGGCTTTCACCGCGCCTTGATGCGGCAGCCGCGACCCGCTTTCAGCCGGCAGTGCCGAAGACCGGCAATGCGCTTGAGCTGAACGATGTCACCATGCGCTACGAAGGCCGCGCCCGGGCTGCGGTCGACTGTCTTTCGCTTGCCGTCAAAACCGGTGAGAAGGTGGCGCTGATCGGGTCCAGCGGCGCGGGAAAATCCTCGATCATGTCGCTGTTTGCAGGCGAGACCGACCCGCAGTCCGGCACCGTTGCCGCCTGCGAGGCAACGCTTCTGACCCAGCGCACCGAGCTTTTCAAGGATTCGCTGCGCGCCAACCTGAAGATTGCCGCGCCGAAAGCCGATGACGACGCGATGATGGCAGCCCTCGATGCCGCCGGTCTCGGCGAAACTGTCAGGGCATTGCCGCAAGGCCTCGATACAGATCTCGGCGAACAGGGCATCGGCCTTTCCGGCGGCCAGTCGCGGCGGCTGGCGCTTGCCCGGCTGCTTCTGCGCGACACGCCGGTTTTCCTGCTCGACGAGCCGACCGAAGGCCTCGACGGCAAGACCGCGCGCGATGTCATGTCACGGATCAATGCGCGCGCCGGCGAGGACCGTACGCTTCTCGTCGCGACCCATATCCGCAGAGAGGCGGAAATCGCCGACCGACTGCTTGTTATCCATTCGGGGCGGATCATTGCCGCCCCCAAACGAGGCGAACCCGGCTTTGATGCCGCGCTTGCCACCTTGAGGCCGGATTAAAACCCCGGCCTCCAATAAAGAAATGCGGTCTTGCCGTTGGTCCGGCAAAACCGATGAAACTTGAGACCCGGTTTGAACGCGGGAGAGACGCAATGGAACTGGACATCGTGGCGCTATCGCGCCTTCAATTTGCTATGACGGCACTATACCACTTTTTGTTTGTGCCGTTGACGCTGGGCCTTTCCATGATCGTGGCGATCATGGAAACGACCTACGTCATGACGGGCCGCCGCATATGGCGGCAAATGACAAAATTCTGGGGGACGCTGTTCGGCATCAACTTCGTACTCGGCGTTTCCACCGGTATCGTTATGGAATTCCAGTTCGGCATGAACTGGAGCTATTACAGCCACTATGTCGGCGACATCTTCGGTGCACCGCTGGCGATTGAAGGGCTGATGGCCTTCTTCCTGGAAGCCACCTTTGTCGGCCTGTTCTTCTTCGGCTGGGACCGCATGTCGCGGGTTGCCCATCTGATCACCACCTGGTGCGTGGCCATCGGCTCGAACCTGTCGGCTCTGTGGATCCTGATTGCCAATGGCTGGATGCAGAACCCGGTCGGCTCGACATTCAACCCGGTTACGATGCGCATGGAAGTCTCCAACTTCTTCCAGGTGCTGACCAATCCGGTTGCCCAGGCCAAGTTCGTGCATACGGTATCTGCAGGCTATGTCACCGCTTCGGTGTTCGTGCTCGGCGTCGGCGCCTGGTATGTGCTGAAGGGACGTCATGTCGAACTCGCCAAGCGTTCGATGACGATTGCCTGTTCGTTCGGCCTGGCTGCGGCGCTTTCGGTCGTCGTGCTGGGTGACGAAAGCGGATATCTGACCACCGAACACCAGAAGATGAAGCTGGCTTCGCTCGAGGCCATGTGGGACACCGAGCCCGCACCTGCATCCTTCACCCTGTTCGGCATTCCCGATACCCAGGACCGCGAGACGCATTACGCCGTCAGAATACCGTGGGTCATGGGCCTGATCGGCACGCGTTCGCTGGATACCCCGATCGAGGGCATCAACGAACTGGTCGAAAGCGGCAAGACCCGGATCGAAAACGGTATCCTCGCCTATAACGCGCTGACCAACATGCGTCAGGCCATGGGAACCGGCACGCCGGATACGGCGGATCAGGCCACGCTTGAACAGTATGGCAACGACCTCGGCTATGCCTATCTGCTGAAGCGCTATGTCGACGATCCGAGCCAGGCCACACCGGCACAGATCGAAGAGGCGGCCAACAGCCTCGTTCCGCCGGTCGGCACACTGTTCTGGTCGTTCCGCATCATGGTTGCATGCGGTTTCCTGTTCATCGCGGTAATGGCTGTGTTCTTCTATCTGTCGGCACGCCGCCGCCTCGACAGCCATCGCTGGCTGCTGCACCTCGCAGTCTGGATCATTCCGCTGCCGTGGATTGCCGCAGAAGCGGGATGGATCGTCGCCGAGCTCGGCCGTCAGCCGTGGATCATCGAGGGCATCCTGCCGACGGCGCTTGCTGTCTCCAGCCTCGGTGCGGGCACGCTGCTCCTCACGATTGCCGGCTTTGTTGGCATCTACACGGTGCTGTTCATCGTCGAAATGGGCCTGATGCTCGCCGCGATCCGCAAGGGACCGCAGCCTGACAACGGACCGGAAATGCCCGTTCTCGGCTTCCGCCGGGTCAAGGGCGTCGAAGTGGCACCAGCGGAGTAAAACATCATGGTACTACACGATCTCATATCCTACGAAGTCCTCCGCGTTATCTGGTGGCTGTTGCTCGGCGTTCTGCTGATCGGCTTTGCCATCATGGACGGCTTCGACCTCGGCACGGCAACGCTGCTGCCTTTCGTCGCCAAGGGCGATACCGAACGACGCGTTGTCGTCAACACGATCGGCCCGGTCTGGGAAGGCAATCAGGTCTGGCTCATCCTCGGCGGCGGCGCGATCTTCGCGGCGTGGCCGGCCATCTACGCCGTATCCTTCTCGGGCTTTTATCTGGCGATGTTCGCGATCCTGTTCGCGCTCATCCTGCGCCCGGTCGGCTTCAAGTACCGCTCCAAGCGTGAAAGCGCCACCTGGCGCAACACCTGGGACTGGCTGCTGTTCATCGGCGGCTTCGTGCCAACGCTGATCTTCGGCGTGGCGCTCGGCAATGTGCTGCAGGGCGTTCCCTTCCGGTTCGATGACGACCTCCGTATCTTCTACGACGGTTCGTTCTTCGGCCTTTTGAACCCCTTCGCACTGCTGGCCGGTCTGGTCTGCGTCGCCATGCTGGTCATGCATGGTGCAGCCTACCTGTCGACCAAGACGGAAGGTCCGGTCAACGACCGCTCGCGCTCTTTCGGTTCGATTGCGGCTCTTGTCCTGATCGTGCTGTTCGCGCTGGCCGGCGTCTGGCTTTACTACGGTATTGACGGCTATGCCTTTACCAGCACTGTCGATGCCGGTGGCCCCTCCAACCCGCTGATGAGCGACGTGGCGCGTGAACAGGGTGCATGGTTTGCCAATTACGGGCGCTATCCCTGGATGATGCTCGCACCGGCACTGGGCTTTCTCGGCGCACTCGGCGCGTTCATCGGGCTGAAGGGCAGCAAACCGACACTGGCCATGCTGTCGTCCAGCATCTCGGTCTTCGGTGTGGTTGCAACGCCCGGCGTGGCGATGTTCCCCTTCATCCTGCCGTCTTCGCAGCAGCCCGCTGCAAGCCTGACAGCCTGGGATTCATCGTCCAGCCAGCTGACGCTGTTCATCATGCTGGTCTGCGCGCTGATCTTCGTGCCGATCATCCTGCTCTACACCTCCTATGTCTATCACATCATGTGGGGCAAGGTGACGAACGAGGATGTGACCAACCCGGACAGCCACGCATACTGAGTGACAGGGCCGGACCTTCGGGTCCGGCTCACCGAAACCCGTAAAAGGAGATATCAATGTGGTATTTCGCCTGGATCCTCGGTCTGCCGCTGGCAGCACTCTTCGCGGTGCTGAACGCCATGTGGTACGAGCTGATGGATGACCGCGCCAAGGAGCGCCAGAGCCAGAAACAGGGCTGACGCGCACCTGCTGGAATAAAAAGCCCGGGTCTGCCAATCGCAGGCCCGGGCCTTTTCATGTCCGTTCTCCGACGGAAGCTGTTTACAACCGCTCACCCGCCAGTTCGTTTTCGGTCGTATCGACATAAGAGCCGACATCGCGATCGGCGGGATAAAAATCGAGATAACGCCGCCAGACCTCAAGTGCTGCTTCGGGCCGGCCGGTGCGGTCGAGGATGGTCGCCATCAGCCCGAGTCCGCCGAAATCGCGCGGTTCCAGCGCAAGCGCCGTGCCGATGTCATCCATCGCCCGGTTCAGATCGCCATGGGTATAATGAAGCACGGCGCGCTTGCGATAGGCCGCCGGTTCATCGGGCCTGAGCGCAATCGCCTCCGACAGGAAATCGAGCGCGGCGGCGGTGCGGCCATCGGCCTCCGCGTCATCCGAAGACTTGATCAGCAACGACACTGTCGCGCTGGGCGAGCGGTCGAGATAATCGTCGATGTCCCTGGCATAAGCGGCAGCCTCGGCGGGATCGCGCGTGCGCACAAGCTGGCGATACAACGCATCGAGCGGGTCGGCAGGCGTCGTCACAGCCGCAACATCGGCGCCATCGGCCGTTTGCGCGAGCGCAGGCATACCGGCCAGCGGCGCCAGCGAAACGAATGTCAGAAAAGCAGGCATAAAAAAGCGCATGACGGGATGGTATCCCGTCATGGCAAAAGGTCAAACAGATATTGCACCGGCCCGGTCACGGTCCGGTTACACGCACTCAGCCCTGACGAGCCTTGAAGCGCGGGTTCTGCTTGTTGATGATGTATACACGGCCCTTGCGGCGCACCAGACGGTTTTCCCGGTGACGGGACTTGAGCGCCTTGAGCGAATTCTTGATCTTCATGTTTTCGATCCGCTGTTTGTGCCGCTCTCGACTGATCAGTAAAGGCGGTCTGTTTCAACATTCAAAAGCGCGCCGGAAGGAGGCGCGCTTGGCTGTGGCCGGTTCCTAGCGAATGGCTGCGCGAAAGTCAACCGTTCCGGTGGTTTTCATGCGGATGAAGCACGGTGACATGGCCCATCTTGCGGCCCGGCCGGCTTTCGTCCTTGCCATAGAGATGCACCAGTGCGCCGGGCGTCGCCATCCAGCGCGGAATATCGTCCATATCGTCGCCGATGATATTGTGCATCACGCAATCGCTGTGGCGGACAGGATCGATCAGCGGCAGGCCGCAGACGGCGCGAATATGCTGCTCGAACTGCGAGATCACACAGGCCGCCTCGCTCCAGTGGCCGGAATTGTGCACCCGCGGGGCAAACTCATTGGCAAGCAGACGTCCGTCACGCGCAACAAACAGTTCAAGGCCCGCAACGCCAACATAGCCAAGAGCCGAAAGCAGTTTTTCGGCGGCGATTTTCGCGTTTTCGACAAGTTCATCGGACACGCGGGCCGGCACCCGCGAAATCCGCAGTATGCCATCACGATGCTCGTTTTCCGCCGGATCGAATGAGACAAAGGCGCCATCGATACCACGCGCTGCGATCACCGAAATTTCGCGCTCGAAATCGATCCATTCCTCGAAGATCGCCGGCGCTCCGGCAAGCGCGGCAAAGGCGGCATCGGCATCGTCGCCGCTACCGGTAAAAACCCACTGCCCCTTGCCGTCATAACCGAAACGGCGCGTCTTCAGCACACCGCGCCCGCCAAACAGGTCAAGCGCGGCATCGAGATCGGCGCGGGTGTCGACCGCGTGAAAGCCAGCTGTCGGAATGCCGCATTCATTGAGAAAGGATTTTTCGGTGAGCCTATCCTGCGAAATCGAAAGGGCGCGCGCGGGCGGATAGACGGGGCGTTTGCCCGCAAGCTGGGCCGCGCTTTTTTCCGGCACGTTTTCGAATTCATAGGTGATGACATTGCAGTGGGCGGCAAGCTCTTCAAGCGCGCTTTCATCGTCATAGGCCGCCACGATATGCGCATTTGCCACCTGTGCTGCAGGACAGTCCGCCTGCGGCTCCAGAATGACCGTGCGGATGGAGAGCCGGGCGGCAGCCATGGCCAGCATGCGGCCGAGCTGGCCGCCGCCGACGATACCGATGGTTTTCATGGACTCACTCATCCTTGTCGATGGGATATTCTGCGACATGGGCCGCCTGACGGGCCCGATAGTCATCGAGCCTGCCGGCAAGCTCCTCGTCCGAGAGCGCCAGAACGGCGGCGGCAAGCAGCGCGGCATTGACGGCACCCGCCTTGCCGATCGCCAGCGTTCCAACAGGCACGCCCGCCGGCATCTGCACGATTGAAAGCAGGCTGTCCTGGCCGGAAAGCGCACGCGACTGAACCGGAACGCCGAACACCGGCAGCGGCGTCATGGCCGCCAGCATGCCCGGCAGATGGGCAGCACCGCCGGCGCCGGCGATGATGACCTGAAACCCTTCGCCGCGCGCACCGCGGGCAAAGTCGTAAAGCCGGTCCGGCGTGCGGTGGGCCGAGATGATGCGCGCATCATAATCGATTTCGAGAACATCGAGCGTATCGGCAGCATTCTTCATCGTTTCCCAGTCTGACTGGGAGCCCATGGCAATGGCGACGGGCGGATTCATGATCGGGCTCATCGGCCTTCCGTTTCAGTCGTAATTCCAGTTCTGGCGAAACCGCGACGAGGCCACGGTCAAATGTGGCCGAAAAAGGCCTGAAAACGGCTTTAGCATCATTCGTTTTCGGTGAAAAGCGAGCTTGCGAAGGGTGATAGCGCAGACATTGAAAATGCCGCCGGAAAATCACATTTCCGCCTTCGACAAGTGTGCTGAAACATGGCATTGTTTTATTGCAAATCGATGACGAGGCGCCGCATCCTGCGGCGATAAACAAAGGAAGGACGTGTTGAAATGACAGTTCAGACCCACCTTGCCGCCCTTGAGGAAAAACATTCCGCGCTCGAAAAAGAGCTGCAGAACGTGATCTCCTCGCCATCCAGTCAAGATGAGGAAATTGCAGAACTCAAACGCAAGAAACTTGTGCTCAAGGACGAAATCGAGCGCCTTCAGCAATCTGTGAACTGATCATAGTCCCTTTCCAGGAATGCAACGCCCCGGCTTTTGACCGGGGCGTTTTTTTGCGGCTATTTCAGAGCGCTTTCAGGTCTTGTCGGCCTTTTCGGCCTTCTTCATCACGCCGACGCGTAGCATCACCTCGCGGGGAATATCATAGGTCGATTTCAGGTGATGATCGGTCTTGAGCCCCAGATAATCACGCTGGATGAACAGCGCAAAGGCCCTGTCGGCCGCCGCCTGCACCAGTTCGTCGCGGTCCTGATTGGAACCCGGCGTCTCGTCATGGCGCTTCAGGGCTGCCAACGCCTCCTCCAGCCGCCGTCCGATCCGCCCCAGCGCCTGCGCCGTCTCCTGCATGATCTCGTATTGCAGGGCATCCATCTCCGGATCGAGCGGCCTGCTGTTCGTTCCGGGCAGTATCGGCGTCTTCTTGGCCATGGTCTTTTCCTTCGCTCTTCCTTCCTCAAACATCGGAAACCGGCCGACGGAGGTCAAGACAGCAGGCACAACAAAAAACCGCCGGGCGTTGCCACCCGGCGGTTTAGTATTCACGGCGTAAGCAGTGCTTACTGGTCGTCGCGGCCCTTCAGGGCGGCGCCGAGAATGTCACCGAGCGAAGCGCCGCTGTCGGACGAACCGAACTGTGCAACAGCTTCCTTCTCCTCGGCGATTTCAAGCGCCTTGATGGAGAGCATGACCTTGCGGTCGCGCTTGGAGAAGTTGGTGACGCGGGCGTCGAACACCTGGCCGACCGAGAAACGCTCGGGGCGCTGTTCGTCGCGGTCGCGGGCCAGATCCGAACGGCGGATGAAGGCCGAAACATCGTCGTGGTTGACGAGCTTGACTTCGACGCCGCCATCGTTGGTGTCGGTCACTTCGCAGGAAACAACAGCACCCTTGCGCAGTTCGCCGGAAGCGGCTGCTTCCGTCAGCGAATCCTTGCCGAGCTGCTTGATGCCGAGCGAGATGCGTTCCTTTTCGATGTCCACATCGAGAACAACAGCCTTGACGATATCGCCCTTGTTGTATTCCTCGATGACCTGCTCGCCCGGACGGTTCCAGTCGAGATCGGAAAGGTGAACCATGCCGTCGACGTCGCCTTCGAGACCGATGAACAGGCCGAATTCGGTCTTGTTCTTGATCTCGCCTTCGACTTCCGTACCGGACGGATGCGAGAAGGAGAAGGCTTCCCACGGATTTTCAAGCGTCTGCTTGAGACCGAGCGAAATGCGGCGCTTGGCCGGATCGACTTCGAGAACGACAACTTCGACATCCTGCGTGGTCGACAGGATCTTGCCGGGGTGGACGTTCTTCTTGGTCCAGGACATTTCCGAGATGTGGATCAGGCCTTCAATGCCCGGCTCCAGCTCGACGAACGCACCGTAATCGGTGATGTTCGTAACGGTACCGGAAATCTTCTTGCCTTCCGGATACTTGGCCTGGATGCCATCCCACGGGTCAGCTTCAAGCTGCTTCATGCCCAGGGAAATGCGGTGCGTTTCCTGGTTGATGCGGATGATCTGAACCTTGACGTTCTGGCCGATGGACAGAAGCTCGGTCGGGTGGTTGACGCGACGCCATGCCATGTCGGTGACATGCAGCAGACCGTCGATGCCGCCGAGATCGACGAAGGCGCCGTAATCGGTGATGTTCTTGACAACACCTTCAACGACCTGGCCCTCTTCGAGGTTCTGGACGATTTCCGAACGCTGTTCCGCACGGCTTTCTTCAAGAACGGTCCGGCGCGAAACGACGATGTTGCCGCGGCGCTTGTCCATCTTGAGGATTTCGAACGGCTGCGGCGTGTGCATCAGCGGGGATACGTCGCGGATCGGACGGATGTCCACCTGGGAACGCGGCAGGAAGGCGATCGCACCGTCGAGGTCGACCGTGAAGCCACCCTTGACCTGGTTGAATATCTGACCTTCGACGCGCTCGCCGGCCTCGAACTTGGCTTCGAGCTTGACCCAAGCCTCTTCGCGACGGGCCTTCTCACGCGACAGAACAGCCTCGCCCAGCGCGTTTTCGATGCGCTCGACATAGACTTCAACTTCGTCGCCGGCCTTCAGTTCGCCATCCTTGCCGCGCACGCCGAATTCCTTCAGCGGCACACGACCTTCGACCTTCAGGCCGACGTCGATGATGGCCATATCCTTTTCAATGGCGGTGACCAGGCCCTTGGCAACATAGCCTTCGGCAAGATCATTGTTCGCGCCGAAGGATTCCTCGAGCATTGCGGCGAAATCGTCGCGCGTGGGGGTTTGTGCAGTCATAAAAACTCCTGGATCGTGTCGGTCATTTCAGGCCGAACACGCGTTGCGCCGGTGGCTGGTGTTGATCTTTGGCTGTCACCGCATCCCTCTTCACCCTGTTTCAGGGCGAAAGAGCATTCCGGCGCATGGATGCAGTGAAAACCTCAATTTGCGGAGCCTCCTCCGCATGCATTACGGGTCGAGCCGCTTGTCCACATACGCGCAGGCGGCCCGAAACGCGGCTTCTATACCCATTTTGGACGTATCAAGCAAGTGCGCATCGTCCGCGGGGCGCAAGGGACTGTCCTTTCGCCCCATATCGCGTTCATCGCGACGGCGCACATCGTCCAGAATCTGCGTGAAATCCGCCGTCTCGCCTCTGGCCACGATCTCGTCATAACGCCGTCTGGCGCGAATTTCCGCGTCTGCCGTGACATAAAGCTTCACCGGCGCATCGGGGCAAACCACCGTGCCGATATCACGGCCGTCGAGCACTGCGCCCCTGCCGGCCTCGGCAAAACGCCGCTGGGCTTCAACCAGCGCCACGCGCACCGACGGCATAGCTGCGACTTTCGATGCCGCTTCACCGATTTCGTGCGCCGACAGCACGGCGCGATCGAGATTGCCGAGATCAATCGCGGCGGCGGTTTCGGCGGCAATCGTCTCGTCATCGAGGGGTTTTCCCGCATCGACAAGCGCCTTGGCGGTGGCCCGATAGGTCAGGCCGGTATCGAGATGCGGCAAACCGTAATGTTCTGCCAGCTTGCGTGCGAGCGTACCCTTGCCGGCCGCCGCCGGTCCGTCGATTGCGATGACAAAGCCCATGAAGATCGTCCCGTTCCGTTTGACGGTGACATAGCGCATCACCGCAAAGATCAAAACCGGTTATCGAACGCATCCGCCGGAAAACAAACGAAACAGGCCCGGACATCATGACCGGGCCTGTTTGCGAGAATTCTGAATGCCTGGCGCTTATTCCGAAGGACCGTCCGCCATGGCCGGCGTCTTGTCCTTGTCGGCAGGCGTGTCCTTGGCGGACGCATCATCTGCACCGGCTTCGGCCTTTGGCGTGCGGCGGCGACGTGCCGGCTTTTTCGGAGCTTCCGCCTCTGCGGCATTTGCCTCTGCAGCGTTCACCTCGGCGGGAGCGGCATTGCCTTCCTCGCCGCTATTGTCGGCGGCAGCGGCGCGCTTGGTGCGGCGCGGACGGCTGGCGGCCGGTGTGCGGCGGCGTGACTTCGGCGCCGGCTGGCCATCAGCCTCTTCGGCTGCAACCTCGGCGGGTGTTCCGTCAATAACCGGCTGCGGCCCGTCGGCATCGACCTGTTTTTCCTGCCTGCGCGGCTGTTCCTTGCGTTCGCTGCGCTCATCGGCCGACGGCTGGTTGCCGTTATTATTGTTCTTCCTGGCCGCATTATCGTCATTGTCGTCATTGCTGTCGGAGCGGTCGTCACGCTGGTGACGCTCCTGAAGCTGGGACTGGGCGGCGGCGATGATGCGGTTATAGTGCTCGGCGTGCTGGAGGTAGTTCTCCGCCATGACACGGTCGCCCGAACTTTGCGCATCGCGCGCAAGCGACATGTACTTTTCGGCGACATGCTGCGCGGTGCCCCGCACCTTCACATCAGGACCGGTACTGTCATAGGTCCGGGTCAGCGGGTTGGCGCCCTTGCGGTTAAAGTTATTATTGCCGCCGCGCCCCCGGCTGCGCTTATTCTGCTGTCCTGGCCTCATGGAGTATTCACCTGAATTTTCTGTCAATGGTCGAGCTTGTCCGTCTACCGCTTTCGCATCAGCGAAACATGACGGCATAGCCCCGTCGGCAGGGCAAAACGCGCGCTGCCATTCGTGGAATCCAAATACCTGAATCACGCAAAAAACGGCATGTCACAATGAACCAACATTGGACGGAAAACCTTGAGACTGCGGCCAAGCGACGAATCGCTGTTTCTTTCAGTCACCGTTTTGCGTGCGTGCAACCTATCGTGCTTGTCCCGAAATTCCAAGCCCTTTCTTCACCTGTTTTCAAAAAGGCCGGACCCGGGGCGATTTTCAGCTTTTCCGAGCGCTTGCAAAAATGACAACGCGGTCATTTCCGCCCAGATCCCGATGGCTTTCCACCGGCGTGAAGCCCGCTTCACGGAAGATTGCTGTTACCATGTCCTTCTGGTCAAAGCCGATTTCAAGCGCGATAACGCCATTTTCGGCGAGATGAGCATCGGCTTGCGCCGCGATTGCCCGATAGGCGTCAAGACCGTCTGCACCGCCGTCCAGCGCAAGAGCGGGATCATGCTCCCGCACCTCCGGCGCCAGCGTCGCGATCACATCAGACACGATATAGGGCGGATTTGACACAATCATGTCGAAACGACCCTGCACCGCGGAAAACCACGGCCCGCGCCTGGTGACGAAACGGTCTGCAACACCATTTATCAAGGCATTGGCGCGCGCCGTTTCAAGAGCCCCTTCGGCAATATCTGTCGCCAGTGCTGTGGTTTCGGCACAATTTTTCAAAAGTGCGACCGCAATGGCCCCGGTTCCGGTACCCAGATCGACAATGCGGGCAGCCCCGTTGCGCTGCACCGCCCGTTCAAGCCAGGGCAGACAGTGCTCGACCAGAATTTCGGTATCCGGCCGCGGTTCCAGCGTATCGTCAGACAGCATGAAATCGAGCCCGTAGAATTCGCGGGCGCCGAGGATCCGGTAGACCGGTTCGCAGGCAAGCCGCCTCTTGACGGCCGCCGCAACGGCAGCCTCCTCGTCAGCCTCCAGTTCGCGCGCGCCCTCGCTCATCATCCCGGAAAGCGAAAGGCCGAGTATGCCGCTCACCAGATGCCGGGCGTCGTCTGCCGGTGCATCGAGCCCGGCTGCGGCAAAGGCGTCAGCGGCCTGACGATAGATCGCCTGAAGTGTCGCCACGCCCGTTTCCTCAACCGTCCTGAACGCCGAGAAGGGCAAGCTGGCCGGCCTGGTAATCGGCAACCAGCGCATCGACGATCTCGTCGAGATCGCCGGCAATCACCTGATCGAGCTTGTAAAGCGTGAGATTGATGCGGTGGTCGGTGACGCGTCCCTGCGGGAAATTATAGGTGCGGATACGCTCGGAGCGGTCGCCGGAGCCAACCTGGCTCTTGCGGTCGGCGGAGCGCTCGCTGTCGGCGCGCTGGCGTTCCATGTCGAACAGCTTGGCGCGCAGAACCTGCATCGCCTTTGCCCGGTTCTGGTGCTGCGATTTTTCCGAGCTGGTGACGACGATGCCGGTGGGAATATGGGTGATGCGCACCGCCGAATCGGTGGTGTTCACATGCTGGCCGCCCGCACCCGACGAGCGCATCGTATCGATGCGGATATCGTCCGGACGGACTTCGATATCGATATCCTCGGCTTCCGGCAAAACGGCAACGGTGGCGGCGGAGGTGTGGATACGGCCACCGGCTTCGGTTTCCGGCACACGCTGAACCCGGTGCACGCCGGATTCGAATTTCAGCCGTGAAAACACGCCCTTGCCGGAAACAGAGGCGATGATTTCCTTGTAACCGCCGGCATCGCCCTCGCTGGCCGACAACACCTCGACCTTCCAGCCCTTGTCCGATGCGTAGCGCTCATACATGCGAAACAGGTCGCCGGCAAAAAGCGCGGCCTCGGAGCCGCCGGTTCCCGCGCGGATTTCCAGCACCGCGCTTTTCTCGTCCGCCGCATCGCGCGGCAAAAGCAGAAGCTGGATTTCGCCGGACAGCGCCTCGATACGCTCTTCCAGTTCCGGCACTTCCATTTCCGCCAGCGCGCGCATTTCCTTTTCGGTCTCGCGGTCGGCAAGCAGGCTGTTGAGATCGGCAAGCTCGCTTTCGGCGGCCTGATAAGCACGGATTTTTGCGACAACCGGGTCCAGCTCGGCATATTCAGAGGCGAGTTTCACATAGGTTTCCGCGTCGGGACCCGATGACATGCGCGCCTCGACCTCGGAAAACCGCCGTTCCAGTTCCCGCATCTTTTCCTGTGGTAGCCTCGCCACGCCTCGTCATCTCCGCTTGTTGTTGGTGTTGTTGCCGCTTTGTCTTCTCGGGCGTCGCTAAAGCGGAATATTGTGCTCGCTGGCGAAACGCTCGAGCAGCGCGCGCATCGGCGTCAGATTGGACGGGTCATCGAGGGCCGCATTCACAACGTCGCTGACGGCGGCAATGTCGAGACCGAGCAGCATCGCCTTTACCGGCCCGATGGCCGTTGCAGACATCGAAACCGAGCGGTAGCCGATCGCAAACAGCGCAAGGGCGGAAATCGGCTTGCTGGCATATTCCCCGCACAGCGTCACCGGCACATTGTTGCGCTCGCCCGCCCGCACGATATCGCGCAGCATCCGGAGGAAGGGCTTGCTGACCGTGTCATACCGGTCGGCGACACGGGCGTTGCCGCGATCGATCGCCATGAAGAACTGATAGAGATCGTTGGACCCGACGGAGACGAAATCGACCTCGGCCATCAGCTCGTCAATCTCGTAAAGAAGGGCCGGCACTTCCAGCATGGCGCCAAGCTCGATCCGGCGCGGCACCTGATGGCCGAACCGGGTGAGGTGCTGCACTTCCTTGGCCATCAGGGCCCGGGCCGCGCGAATTTCGCCGACCTCGGAAACCATCGGCACCATCACCCTCAGCGTTTCGCCGGCCGTGGCCTTCATCAGGGCGCGAAGCTGCATGCGCAACAGATAGGGCCGGTCGAGCGCCAGACGGATGGCGCGCCAGCCCATGGCCGGGTTTTCCTCTTCCTGCGCGCGGAAATAGGACACCACCTTGTCGGAGCCGATATCGAGCGTGCGGAAGGTGACGGGACGATTGCCCGCATGATCGAGCACCTGCCGGTAGAAGCTTTCCTGCTCGGCCGCCTTGGGCATGCGCGAGGCGATCATGAACTGCAGCTCGGTGCGGAACAGGCCGATGCCTTCCGCGCCGCTGTCATCCAGCTGCGGCAGGTCGACCAGCAGCCCGGCATTCATCATCATCCGAACCCTGACGCCGTCAGCCGAAACCGGATCGACGGAGCGAAGCGCGCGGAACTGTTCCTGGCGGCGTGCGCGCAGCCTCAGCTTTTCCTCATAGGCCGTCACGACGGCATCAAGCGGGCGCACATGCACCTCGCCATCATCGCCATCGACGATCACGGCATCGCCGTTTTCCACCTGGGCTGCCACGCCGGTGGCCTGTCCGATGACCGGAATGCCCATGGCGCGCGCCACGATGATGACATGGCTGGTCGCCGATCCGTCCTCAAGCACGAGACCGCGCAGCTTTTCGCGCGGATAGTCGAGCAGTTCGGCAGCGCCCATGGCGCGCGCGACGATAATCGCGTCGTCGGGGAACCCCTCGCCGTCGGCATCGACCGAATGGCCGGTCAACTGGCGCAGCAACCGGTTTGCAAGATCGTCGAGATCATGCATGCGGTCGCGCATGAAGGGATCGGTCAGGCGGATCATCCGCGCCTTGGTATCACTCTGGACCTTTTCCACCGCGCCCTCGGCCGTCAGGCCAAGCGTTATCGCCTCTTCCAGCCGCCGGACCCAGCCGCGATCATGGGCAAACATCCGGTAGGTTTCCAGCACCTCGCGGTGCTCGCCCTCGGCGGAAACATCGTTACGCTGCAAAAGCTCGTCGATCGAAAACCGCAACTTTTCCATCGCCGCGCGCAGCCGCGCGATTTCGGCATCGCTGTCCTCGTTGACGAGGTTATTGACCATGATGCGCGGCTCGTGCAGCACGGCATGGCCAAGCGCAATGCCTTCGCCATAGGCATCGCCGGAGAGCGAAACCGTGCGGGTCAGGTCAAGCTCCATCCCCGGCCGGGTGATTTTCTTCAGGTCTCCGGAGGCGATCAGTTCGGCCAGCAGCATGGCCCCCGTCTGCAGCGCCTCGACCTCTTCCTCGCTATAGGCATGCTCATCGGTGTTCTGGACCACGAGAACGCCAAGGGTACGGCCGGCGCGCAGGATCGGCACGCCCATGAAGGAGTGATAAATCTCTTCGCCGGTTTCGGGCAGATAGCGGAAGGCCGGGTGCGACTGGGCATCCGACAGGTTCAGCGGCCGTGCGGAAGCCGCAATCGTGCCGACCAGACCCTGGCCCATCCTGAGGCTTGCCAGGTGAACCGCGTCGCGCTTCAATCCCTGCGTAGCGTAAAGCTCAAGCACGCTGTCAGCCCGCAGGACATAAACCGAGCACACGGCCGCCACCATATTATCGGCGATCTGGCCGACGATACGGTCGAGACGATCCTGCGGCTCCAGCGGCTCCGCCATCAGTTCCCGGAGCCGTTTGAGCAGAATACGCGGACTCGGTGCTTGGTGATTCATCACAGTCTGTCCCCGGTGGAGAAGCCTCAAAAGCTTCATTCGGAATGTCCTGAAAACAATTTTCAGGACATTCCGCTACGGCTTATTTATCGAGACCGTAGCAGGAATGCAAAGTTCTGACAGCAAGTTCGGCGTAGGCGCCGTCGATCAGAATCGAGATCTTGATCTCCGACGTGGTGATCGCCTTGATGTTGATGCCCTTCTCGGAAAGCGCCTTGAAGGCCGATGCGGCAACGCCCGAATGCGAGCGCATGCCGATGCCGATCACCGAAATCTTCGCCAGTTCGGTTTCGCTCTGGACCGCGTCATAGCCGATATCGTCATGGCGGGCGGCAAGCGCTGCCTTGGCCTTGTCCACGTCGGAGGCCGGCACGGTGAAGGTCATGTCGGTATGGGTGCCGTCCTCGGAAATGTTCTGGACGATCATGTCGACATTGACATGAGCCTCGGCCAGCGGGCCGAAAATGGCCGCGGCAACGCCGGGGCGGTCTTCCACACGGCGCAGCGAGATCTGTGCCTCATCCTTGGCATACGCGATGCCGGTCACGACTTCCTGTTCCAAAATCTCATCCTCGTCGCAAATCAGGGTCCCGGGCGGATTGTCGAAATCGCCCATGCCCGGCGCATCCGGCGCCTCGAAACTCGACCGCACGAATGTGCGCACTTTATGAACCATCGCCAGTTCGACCGAACGCACCTGCAGCACCTTGGCGCCGAGCGAGGCCATCTCCAGCATTTCCTCGAATGCCACTTTCTTCATGCGCTTGGCTTTCGGCTCGACGCGCGGATCGGTGGTGTAGACGCCATCGACATCGGTGTAGATATCGCAGCGATCGGCCTTCACGGCAGCAGCAACCGCGACAGCGGAAGTATCGGAGCCGCCGCGACCGAGTGTCGCAATCCGGTTATCCGGGCCGATACCCTGAAAGCCGGCGCAGACGGCGACCTGGCCTTCACCCATGCGTTTGACGATATCCGAACCGTCAATATCATCGATGCGGGCGGCGCCATGGGTGCTGTCGGTTCTGATCGGCAGCTGCCAGCCCTGCCAGGAGCGCGCATTGACGCCCATCGACTGCAACACGATCGCCAGCAGCCCCGAGGTGACCTGTTCGCCGGAGGAGACGACCACGTCATATTCACGCGCGTCATGCATCGGCGAGGCTTCGCGGGTCCATTCGACCAGTTCATTGGTCTTGCCGGCCATGGCGGACACGACGACGGCAACCTCGTGGCCGGCATCGACCTCGCGTTTGACATGACGGGCCACATTGCGGATTCGCTCGATATTGGCGACGGACGTGCCGCCGAACTTCATGACAATGCGGGCCATATTCCAACACTCGACTTCAAGAACGTCCAAAAGCGATGGCGGACGCAACACCATGACATTTCCGTCGGGTTCCGATCGACGGCCGGCTCAGGTCGCGACCGGAGCTGAAGCCGGAAAGCTGCGGTTTCTTAGCGAAATCGGACACCGCGCGCAATGGCGCTTGGCAAGAGTTTGTGCACGGCAGGTAACGCAAAAGTTCTATTTGCCCGAAAGGCCGGTCGGCATGACCACCGGTCCGCCATCCGCATGGCCGAAAAAGGCCTCCACACCATAGACCCGACGCAGATTTTCCGCCGTCAGCACGGTTTCGGGGGTTCCCTCCGCCACCACGCGGCCTTCCGACAGCATCACCAGACGGGTACACCAGCGCGCGGCAAGCCCCAGATCGTGCAGCGAGCAGACCACCGACCGGCCCTCCCGCAGCAGCGAGACGAAGACCTCCATCAGCGCAATCTGGTGGGCGGGATCGAGGCCCGCGACGGGTTCGTCGGCCACAAGCAGCGGCGTGGTCTGGGCCAGAGCGCGGGCAATCAGCACTCGCGCGCGCTCGCCACCCGACAGCGTATCGGCGCGGCGCTCGGCAAGCGTGTCGACCCCCATGCGCTCCATGGCGCGGGCGACGATCTGACCACCGGCCTCGCCGCTTTCCCGCCAGGGCTGACGCCCAAGCCCCACGACGCGCCGCACCGCAACGGCCCAGGCAATCTCGTGATCCTGCGGCAGATAGGCCACCACCCGCGCGCGCTGCAGCGGCGTCATCTGCGCCAGCGGCATTTGCAACAGACTGACATCGCCCGATGCCTCGATCAGCCCGAGACAGGCCCTCAGCAGCGTCGACTTTCCCGCACCGTTCGGCCCGATCAGGCCGACCAGTTCGCCATGGCCGACCGAAAAGGCGACATTGTCGACAATCGCGCGCCCGCCGATGCGGACAGTGAGCTTGTCAGCCTCCAGCAACATCAGATCAGCTCCCGGCGTGTCTTGTAGATCAGCCACAGGAAAAAGGGCGCGCCGATCAGGGCGGTCACGACCCCGATCTTCAAATCCCGCTCCGGCGCGATCAGCCGGACGGCGACATCGGCGGCGAGCAGGACAGCAGCCCCCCCGAGCGCGCTGGCGGGCAGAAGGCGCGAGGGCAAGGACCCGACAAGCGGACGCAGCAGGTGCGGCACCACAAGCCCGACAAAGCCGATTGCGCCGGAAACGGCCGTTGCCGCACCGACACTTGCGGCCACGCCCCAGATCACCTGCCGTTCGGTGGTTTTCGGCGCATGGCCGAGACTGACGGCCGCATCATGCCCGAGGATCATGGCATCGAGCGCGCGGGCTGCGGAAAACAGCAGCACCCAGCCGAACGCCATGAACGGGATGGAGAGCCAGAACTGCAACATCGAGCGATCGGCCAGCGAACCCAGCATCCAGAACATGATTTCCGTGGCGGCGAAGGGATTGGGCGAAAGATTAAGCGCAAGCGAGGTCATGGCGGCGGCAAAACTGGTGACCGCGACACCGGCGAGGATAATGGAAAGACTGCGCGCGCCGCCGCCGGCAAGAAACCGCACCAGCACCACGGAGGCAAAGGCGAAGGCAAGCGCCAGAATCGGCAAGGCCAGCACAAACAACGCCGAAAGCCCGGTATAGATCGCGATCACCGCGCCGAACGAGGCCGACGCCGAAACGCCGAGCAGGCCGGGCTCGGCCAGCGGATTGCGCAGATAGCCCTGCAGCACCGCGCCCGAAAGGCCGAGCGTTGCCCCGATGGTGAACCCCAGCAGCGCGCGCGGCAGCCTGATCTCCTGCATGATCAGCGCAATCGCGCCCGCATCCCGGCTGAAAAGCCCGGCCAATGCCGCCCGGAACCCGAAACCGGCTGGACCAACCGTCAGAGACGCCAGAAAAAGCAGACTCACGAGCACGCCAAGACCGGCAAGAAGCAGGCAATAACGACGCTGTTCACTCATGTCCGTTGCCTTCCGCGAGGCCACTCCTGAGGCGGACGATTGCGTCAAGATTGAACGGCCCGCCGCAGATCGTCAGACGACTAGGAAGATCAATGAGTTCTACCTTTTCGGCCGCTGCGCGAAACGCGGGATGGGCAAACGGCGCCTCGGCCAGTGCGGGTGCATCATAGCCGCTGTCGCCGCCGATGATAACCTCGGGCGCCGCCATGATCAGGCGTTCGAGCGGCAGGCGGCCGAGACCATCGATACCGGCGGAAATGCCGATATTGTCGAGCCCCGCATCGGCAACGATATCGCCGGCAAGCGTGCCCTCGCCCGAGGTGTAGCCATTGGCATAGTAAAGCGCTGCGGTCTTGCCGCTTGCCGGCTGTTCCAGCAGGGCCGCGCGCATTTCATCCATGTCCGCGACAATCCGTTCGGCCGCCGCCTCACGCCCCAGAAGATGACCCATGCGCAGAAGATTGTCGCGCACATCCTCAAGCGAGGCCTCCGGCGCGAATTCGGCAACGGGGACACCGAGCCGTTTCAGAAGGTTGACCGTCTCGCGGGTGGTATAGCTGCCGGCGAGCACCAGATCCGGTTTCAGAAGGAACACTTCCTCCGCCTGCCCGTGATTGAGCGGATAGGCCGCGGCCTCTTCCGCCATGGCGGAGACGGCCGGATCGACGGCAAGAGCCGATATGGAAATGAGCTGCCCCTCGCCCGCAAGCGCCATCGCCATCTGATCGGTGCACAGATTGATCGAGACCACACGGGCCGGTGCGTCTCCTTCATCGAGTGCAAGAGCCGAAGGAACAGCAGAAAACAGGCAAAGAAGGCCGGCGCAGACGGCTTTGACAGACAGCATTGTTCGAGCCGACCGCGCCGACCGCATCATCTAGAACGTCCTTTGGTAGGAAAGCGTCACCGTGGTGCCGGGCGCATTATAGCCGTAGGCGGTCTCATAGTCTTCATCGAACAGGTTCTCCACCGCGAACTTGACGCGGGCGGCCTGATCGATGTCGTAGAGCGCCGAGACATTGACCAGCGTATAATCGCCAAGCTGGGGATTAAAGCTTGCCGTATTGGTCCAGCGGCTGCCGACATATTCGATATCGGCATTGAGATTGAGCGCCTCGGTTGCCTGCCAGCTTGCGGCTGCCGTCAACTTCAGACGGTTCTGATTGGCGATATACTGGTCACTGGTTTCATTTTCGGGCAAACGATATTCGAAGCCGAAATCAAGACCGAGACGATCATCCATGAGCGCTTGCGACCAGACCGCCCGCACACCGGAAATCTTCGCCTTGTCGATATTTTCCATCGTGCCGATATACGACGGCGGCGCGGACACATAGGCGATCATGTCGTCGATATGGTTCTCATAATAGACGAGGTCGATGACCGTGCCGTTGCCCGAATCCCAATTGATGCCTGCTTCCCAGTTCTTCGAGGTTTCCGCGTCGAGATCCGGATTGCCCATATAGGAACCGTCATAGGCCCAGTAGAGATCGTTGAAGGTGGGGGCATTGAAGCCCGTGGAAAACGAGGCGCGCGCCGTCAGGCCGGGGACGAGTTCATAGCCAACCCCGGCATTATAAGTAAGCGCGCCGCCGAACTGCTCGTCGGCATCGTAGCGCAGGCCGGCATTCAGCGTCAGCGCCTCGTATTCAAGACCGTACTGGCCATAAAACGCGCCGACATTGCGGCTGGTCTCGGTGTAATCGACGGAACTGTCCACCGTCTCGCGATAGGCCTCGCCACCGAGGGTGAAGGTATTGAGCGCTCCGCCGGTGAACACTTCCTTCGTGGTGGAGGCGGAAAGACCAAACCGGTTGGTGTCGTAATGCGTGTCGGCTTCCGGATGGCCATCGCGGAAATTCTTCTGGTAGTCGAAGGCCGAGTAGATTTCGAAGACCGACGACCAGTCGTCGGAATGATCCACTTCGGCACCGAGCTTGAAGGCCGAATTGGTCTGGATCGACTGATTGGCGCCGTAGACCGTGTCTCCGGTCACCCAGTCGGCATAGGGCGCGCTGTCGAAATGCGGGTTGGAGCGGGCATAAAAGCCTTCCGAATAGAGCCGGCCCCAGGTGAAGTCCTTGCCGATCGAATAGTTGAGCGAGCCCTGCAGGAAACCATCGCGCCCGGCTTCATGAACCGAATTGGCCGGCGTGGTGAAATCATAACCCTCGGTCCCGATCAGGGAGAGGCCGAGATTGAAATCGACGCCGTTGTCGGTGATCCCGCGCGTGGCGATCGTGCCGAAGCCGCCCCAGGGCCAGGTCACACCGGTTTCGACCGTGGTGCAGATCGCCGCACCGTTCGCACAGGCCGATCCGTCCCTGGTAATGATGTTGATGACACCGCCGATCGCATCCGCGCCCCACTGGGCGGAGTGCGCGCCTTCGGCGATTTCAACCCGTTCGATGGCCGACAGCGGTATATTGGAAAGATAGGCCGAGCCCGCCGTGGCGGAGGCCACCCGCATGCCGTCGACAAGCACCAGCGTCTGCGATGCGCTTGCCCCCCTCAACGTCACCGAGGCCTGCGCGCCCTGCCCGCCATTGGTGGTGATGTTGACGCCCGGATATTTCCGCAGAAGCGACGGCAGGTCGGGCGCTGCGGATTTTGCGATATCTTCCTCATCGATCACCGTCACGGTGGAGGTTGATTGCGTGATCGTTGAAGGACGGCGCAAAGGCGTGGTCACATAGACCGGTTCAAGCTCGGTCACGACATCGTCGAAAGGCGCGGCGTCCTGCGCCAGCACCTGCTGTGCCGGTATCAGGGCCAAAAGCGCGGCAGAGGCCGCAAGCAGAGATTTGTTCATTCCATGTCCCCAAGGCGGTCGGCGTGACGCCGGCCGAAAAAGCCCGTCGGGGACAACTGCTTTTGACGCGGAAACACCCGGTCGCGATCCTGTCCCGTCGGCGGCAACATCGTTTCGAAATGTCACCGCGACGGCAGACCGCGCCAAAACAAGAACCCCGTGTTCCGGCAAGGGTGACGGGATCGGGCAGGTCTCCTGGCTTCCGCGTCATCGCCATTGTTTCCGTCTTCCCGGATCAATCCAGTGACGTCATGGAAACGGCTCTGCGGCTACAGTTGCGGGGGCAGCCACGGCCTGAGGCAAGCGCCCTGTCCCGTGTTCCCTTTTCATCCGTTCTTGCGAACGGAACCTGATCCGCGCGCAATCTATGCGGCGCGCATCCGCAGTGTCAACGCAGCCAACCCCGTGATTTGTACGAACAAATCCGGGTATTGCTTTTCGGCCACAGGTTGGGCTTTCACACCAGCACAGGCTGGTCGAACATGTCTTCGGAGCCGAAGAATTTCAGGTAGCGTTCGACTTCCTTCGGGTCGCCGGTCGCCTTTTGCGGATTGTCGGAAAGCTTGACGGCCGGGCGGCCATTGGCATCCGTCACCTTGCAGACGACGGAAATCGGCTTCAGCCCGCCGACGCGGTGCGGCGCGCAGCCGATGAAGTCGTTGGTGAGGTTGGTGCCCCAGCCGAAGCTCATGCGCACACGGCCCTGAAAATGCTTGTAGGCCTCGATGATCGCGTCCACGTCCAGACCGTCGGAAAAGATCAGGATTTTCTCGCGCGGATCGCGGCCCATCTTCTTCCACCAGTCGATGATCTTCTCGCCGCCTTCGATTGGCGGGGCGCTGTCGGGGCGGAAGCCGGTCCAGTCGGCAACCCATTCGGGCGCATTGCGCAAAAACGCCGTGGTGCCATAGGCATCGGGCAGTGCGATCAGCAGGTTGCCGCCGTAAAGCTTGTTCCAGTCCTGCATCACCTTGTAGGGCGCTGCGGCCAGTTGCTCGTCGGTTTCGGCAAGAGCGGCTGCGACCATCGGCAGTTCATGGGCATTGGTGCCGACGGCTTCCAGATCGGTATCCATGGCCAGAAGCACGTTGGAGGTGCCGGTAAAGGCCGGGCCAATGCCTTCCTTCAGCGCTTCCACGCACCAGCGCTGCCACAGGAAGGAATGGCGCCGCCGTGTGCCGAAATCGGAGATTTTCAGGCCGTCGAGAGCCGCCAGCCGCTCGACCTTGGCCCACATCTTGGCCTTGGCACGGGCATAGGTGACATCGACGGTGAACAGCCCGAGATCCTTCAGGGCCGAGCGGGAGCGCAGCTCGTTGATGATGCAAAGTGCTGGAATCTCCCACATCGTGGTTTCCATCCAGCGGCCGTGAAAATCGAGCTGATACTGGCCGTCGCGTTTGGTGAGTTCATATTCCGGCAGGCGGAAATTGGCGAGCCAGGTCAGGAATTCCGGCTCGAAGATCTGCGAACGGCCGTAAAACGAGTTACCGGCCAGCCAGATCATTTCCTTCTTGGTCAACCTGATCTCGCGCGCGTGGTCGAGCTGGTCGCGCAACTCGCCCTCGTCGATCTCGTCGGCTAGGCGCACCGAGGTCGTGCGGTTGATCACCGAGAATGTCGCATTGACGTCCGGATAGAGTTTCCAGATCATCTGCAGCATCAGAAGTTTGTAGAAATCCGTATCCAGCAGGCTGCGGATGATCGGGTCGAGCTTCCAGCTATGGTCGTAGACCCGTGTTGCTATATCGGTCTTCGGCATCGCCGTTCGCTCCTCGGCTTTTCAGGCGCCGTTGCGGCGGAAAAATAGCGCGAAGGGCCGCCATGCCGCCCTTCCGGGCCCATGACTTAGCTGCAAAGACGGCACAAAGTCCAGAGCGGACGCGTCGTTTTGCTCGATGTGAGCTTTACTGAGCCGGCGCGGCCTCGCTCGCGTCCTCGTTGACGGTCTCGCCCGCGGGTTCGCCGCCCTGCGGGGCAAACAGTTCCACCGCGCCCCAAGCCACAAAGGCCAGAACAAGGCCCACTGCCAGAATGATCAGCACCGGTCGGCCACGCTCGGAATGCCGCGCCTCCGTCGGGGTCACGTCAACCTCGGCATCCTCGGGGCGGTGGCCTGTCGTCTTCTTTTCTACCATGTCGTCCTCCCGGATCGCCCTAGCTCGCGCCGGGCGCGCCGAACAGCCAAGAAGCGCCACCCCAGATCAGCACCACGGCAACCATGATGGCGATGATGATCATGATCACGGTCTGCCCGCGATTGAGATGCCGTTTTTCGGTCGGCGGGATGCGGGTGTCGTCCTCATTCTTCTGCGGATAGTCATCCTCACCCGGATATCTGACGGGCCGGCCTTCCTTCGGATCGAAATGCGTCGTCATATCGTCCTCCTTCGCCTCCGCGCGGGGCGGATGCGTTTCCAAAGGGATAAAACGGCAAGGCGCGGGTCTTTGTTCCCGGCAGATCAGTATCCCGCGGTCCGGTCGACCACATGCTGAAGCGGCTCGCCGGCCTCGAAACGGGCGATCTGCCGGGCGACATGGGCAAAAAGCGCCCGGACATCGGTATCGGAGGCAATATGCGGGGTCACCAGCGCACGCTCATGCGACCAGAGCGGGCTTGCCGGCGGCAGCGGCTCGCTGGCGAACACGTCCAGCGACACACCGCCGAGAACACCGCTCTCCAGTGCGGCAACGATATCGGCCTCGACCTGTGAACCGCCACGCCCGGCATTGACGAACACAGGCGCGCCAAGCGGGCCGGACCGGCTGAGTTTTTCAAACAGCGCGCGATTGAAAATGCCGGTGGTTCCCGCTGTCAGCGGCAACAGGCCGACGAGAATATCCGTCCTGTCCAGAAACGCGTCGAGGCCTTCGGCATCGAAACAGTCCACGCCTTCGATCTGCTTTTTGCTGCGCGACCAGCCGATGACATCAAAGCCCATGACCTTCAGCTTGCGGGCAGCGTCCTGCCCCAGTTCGCCAAGCCCCATGATCCCGACCGTGAAGTCTCCTGCTTCGGCGGGCGGCAATTGCTGCCAGTGTGTTTCGGTCTGCTGGCGGGCATAATCGGGCATGCGGCGGGCATGATACAGGCATTGCAGCACCACATATTCGCTCATGCGACGGGTCAGCGACGGATCGACGAAACGCACCAGCGGCGCATCCGGCAGGCCTTCCAGTTCGAGCACGCGGTCGACCCCTGCCCCGCCGGAAAAGAGAATGTCGAGATTGCGGGCGCGTTCGAACAGATCGTCATCCGGGTTCCACAGCACCGCATAGCGGCAGTCGGAAAGATCACGACCCGCATTGTTTCCGTCAGCCAGATCAACCACCGGCCGATCATGGAAATGCTGCCCAAGGGCCTGCACGATGGCAGCGCGGCCGGAGAATTTGAGGTCGATCAGGATGGGAGCTTTGGGCATGCGCGATGTCTTCTTTGTCTTTCAACGGACCGGGGAGAACGGCCAGATACTCACCCCGCTTCCACCGGTTCGATATCGAAGGCGGCGGCGAGCAGCGCCTTTGTATAGTCGGCCTGCGGGTTTTCGAAAACATCTGCCGCCGGGCCGCGCTCGACCACCTCGCCGAAGCGCATGACGATGATCTCGTTGGCGAGCGCGCGGACCACCCTCAGGTCATGCGAAATGAACAGATAGGCGAGATTGTGCTTCTTCTGAAGATCGGCGAGCAGGTCGACCACCTGCGCCTGCACGCTCATGTCGAGTGCCGAGGTCGGCTCGTCGAGCATGACGAAACGGGGTTTCAGCACCATGGCGCGGGCGATTGCGATCCTCTGGCGCTGACCGCCGGAGAATTCGTGCGGGTAGCGCCAGCGGGTGGCGGCATCGAGGCCGACCTCCTCCAGCGTCGCGGCGACGCGGGCATCACGCTCCTTCGGCGACAGACCGCGCTCATGAATTTTCAGGCCCTCGGCAACGATCTCGCCCACCGACATGCGCGGGCTCAGCGAGCCATAGGGGTCCTGAAACACGATCTGCATCGCCTCGCGCAGCGGCTTCATCGCCTGATAGGAATAGGCGTTGATATCCTTGCCGACAAAGGCGATCCGGCCTTCGGACCCGATCATCCGCGTCAGCGCCAGCCCGAGCGTGGTCTTGCCGGAGCCCGATTCGCCGACGACGCCGAGGGTCTCACCGGCGCGCAATTTGAGCGAAATGCCGTTGACCGCCTTCACGTGATCGACCGTCTTGCGCAGCAGGCCGGCCTTGACCGGAAACCAGACCTTGAGGTTATCGGCCTCGACGATGACTTCGCGCGAGGGATCATGCGCCGGCGGCTCGCCCTTCGGTTCAGCGGCCAGCAGGTGCCTGGTATAGGCATGCTGCGGATTGTCGAAAATCTCCGCCACGGGGCCATGTTCGACGATCTTTCCGTCCGTCATCACGCAGACCCGGTCGGCGAATTTGCGCACAATGCCGAGATCATGGGTGATGAACAGCATCGACATGCCATGGTCGCGCTGAAGGCTTTTCAGAAGTTTCAGGATCTGCGCCTGCACGGTCACGTCGAGCGCGGTTGTCGGCTCGTCGGCAATCAGCAGTTTCGGCCGGTTGGCTAGCGCCATGGCGATCATCACGCGCTGGCGCTGGCCGCCGGATAATTCATGCGGGAAGGCGCCGAGCCGCTTTTCCGCCTCGCGAATGCCGACCTCCCGCAACAGTTCAAGCACGCGTTTGCGGGCGTCCGCCCCCGTCATGCCGGCATGGAGCGCCAGCGTTTCACCCACCTGCTTTTCCACCGAATGCAGCGGGTTCAGCGACGTCATCGGCTCCTGGAAAATCTGGGTGATGTCGCCGCCGCGCACCTGCCTCAGCGTCCGGTCGTCGGCTTTGAGAAGATCACGGCCCTCAAACAGGACCGCGCCGCTCGGGTGGCTTGCGGCGGGATACGGCAGAAGCCGCAGGACGGAAGCCGCCGTGGCGGATTTGCCGGAGCCCGATTCCCCCACCAGCGCCACCACCTCGCCGGGCATGATATCGAAGGAAATCCGGTCGACGGCGAGATTGTCGCTCCCGCCCTGACGAAAGGCGACGGAGAGATCGCGGACGGAAAGCAGCGGCGTATCAATCATTGGAACGTCTTCCTCGGGTCGAACGCATCGCGCACCGCCTCGCCGACGAACACCAGCAGCGAAAGCATGATCGAAAGGGTGAAGAAGGCGGTGATGCCGAGCCAGGGCGCCTGCAGATTGCTCTTGCCCTGATTGACCAGTTCGCCAAGCGAGGGCGAACCGGGTGGCATGCCGAAGCCCAGGAAATCGAGCGAGGTCAGTGTCACGATCGCGCCTGACAGAATGAAGGGAATGAAGGTGAGCGTCGCCACCATCGCATTCGGCAGCAGATGGCGGAACATGATGGTGAAATTGCCGACGCCGAGCGCCCGCGCCGCCCGGACATATTCGAAATTGCGCGCGCGCAGGAATTCGGCCCTGACGACAGCAACGAAGCTGACCCATGAGAACACAAGCATGACCCCCAGCAGCACGAAGAAACCGGGCGGCAGGATGGCGGCAATGATCAGCAGAATGTAAAGCGTCGGCAGAGACGACCATATCTCGATGAAACGCTGCATCAGTAGATCGACCCAGCCGCCGAAATAGCCCTGCACCGCACCGGCGGCAACGCCGATGACGGCCGAAAACCCGGTGAGCAACAGGCCGAACAGCACCGATATGCGGAAACCGTAAATCACCCGGGCAAGCACATCGCGGGCAAGGTCGTCCGTTCCGAGCCAATCCATATTGCCGAGATTGCAGCCCGGATCATCCACGCCTTCAGGGTAGCCGGCGCAGCGCTCCTCCTTGCTCATCAGCCAGAAGGGTGGCGTTGGCGCGGAATAAGGCACGTTGGCATTGATGGTGCGGTAGGAATAGCGGATCGGCGGCCAGATCATCCAGCCATTGGCCTCGATCTCTTCCTGAATGAAATCGGAGCGGTAATCCGTGACCGCGAGAAAGCCGCCGAACTTTTCCTCCGGGTAATCGACCGCCACCGGAAACAGGATTTCGCCCTTGTAGGAGGCAATGATCGGTTTGTCGTTGGCGACGAACTCGGCAAACAGGCTGATGATGAATAAAAACAGGAAAAGCCACAGCGACCAGTAGCCGCGCCGGTTGGCCTTGAAGTTCTGCCAGCGTCGCGCATTCATCGGCGAAAGCCAGCCGGTCTTCGGACGCCCTGTCACCTCGGTGGATGTGAGATCGCTCATGTCACACATCCCTCTTTTCAAAATCGATGCGCGGATCGATCCAGGTGTAGATCAAATCGGAGACAAGGCCGATGAAAAGCCCGAGCAGCGAGAAGATATAGAGCGTGGCAAACACCACCGGATAATCCCGATTGACCAGCGACAGATAACCGAGACGGCCGAGACCGTCGAGCGAGAACACGTTTTCGATCAAAAGCGACCCGGTGAAGAAGGCGAGAATGAAGGAACCGGGGAAACCGGCAATCACGATCAGCATGGCATTGCGGAACACATGGCCGTAAAGCACCTTGCGCTCCGCCAGCCCCTTGGCGCGCGCGGTGATCACATATTGCTTGCCGATCTCGTCTATGAAGGAATTCTTGGTCAGAAGCGTCGTGGTGGCGAAGGAGGAGACCGAAAGCGCGATCAGCGGCAGGGTCAGATGCCAGAAATAATCAAGCGGCTTCTGCCACCAGGGAAGCTGTGAAAAGTTGTCGGAGACGAGGCCGCGCAGCGGAAACCAGTCGAAAAACGAGCCGCCGGCAAACAGGATGATCATCAGGATGCCGAGCAGGAAGCCCGGCACGGCAAAGCCGATAACGATGATGCCCGAGGTCCACACATCAAAACGCGACCCGTCCCGCACCGCCTTGCGGATGCCAAGCGGAATGGAAACGCCGTAGGATAACAGCAGCACCCAGATGCCGAGCGAGATCGACACCGGCAGCTTGTCGATGATGAGGTCGATGACGGAGGAATTGCGGAAGAAACTGTCGCCGAAATCAAAGGTCAGATAGTCGCGCATCATCAGCAGGAAGCGCGTCAGCGGCGGTTTGTCGAAACCGAACTGGGCTTCCAGATTGGCAATCAGTTCCGGGTCGAGCCCCTGCGCGCCGCGATAGTCGGACGAC
The DNA here is from genome assembly GCF_040545495.1 of Martelella mangrovi. Lineage (NCBI taxonomy): Bacteria > Pseudomonadati > Pseudomonadota > Alphaproteobacteria > Hyphomicrobiales > Aurantimonadaceae > Martelella > Martelella mangrovi. Next base: position 377,440 of record NZ_JBEPLY010000001.1, on the reverse strand, counting down.
GCCCCGCTGTCGAAACTGTCCATTGACATGCCGGCATCCGAACCGCCGGAGATGCGGCTTTCCGCACCGCCGCCCTGGCCGTTCAGCTCGGCAATCACCTGCTCCACCGGGCCGCCCGGCGCAAACTGCACGATGATGAAGGAAATCGTCATGATGCCGATCAGCGTCGGGATCATCAGCAGAAGACGGCGAATGATGTAGGAGCCCATTATGCGACGCTCTCGGTGTTGGCGAACGAAAGCACAGCCTGCCTTGAACAGTCATTTCGGCGTTGCGCCGGTTTTCGGGGCAGCAGGGAAGACGCGTCCAACCTCTCCCCTCGCTCTGGCGTCATCCTCGGGCTTGACCCGAGGATCCAAGCACTTCGCCTTGCGACAAGCGCGAGCGATCGCTCCGGGCCTGTTCGGCCTTCTGGCGCAAAGGTCCGCCGGCACCTCTCGCGGCAAACAGGATTGGATCCTCGGGTCAAGCCCGAGGATGACGCGTTTCGGAGGGAGCGCGCATTTCCGAAAGACCTGATTGCGGGCACAGTGTTCAATCCGGACCCACTTAAACCAGGACTGAACATAACGCACCGGAGCAGGCCCGGCGACGGGCCGCAAGCCTCGGTCCTGGCGCGAACATCGTCAGCAAGCACCCTCATTCAGCCTCCGTCGACCACCAGCCGGCGGGAAAATCCAGTCCGTATTCGGGAAAGCCGGGATGCGTGATCCTGTTCCAGTAGGCGATGCGGTAGTCTCTGGAATAATAGAGCGGAATGATGAAGTCATGGGCCAGCAGCACACGGTCGAGCGCCTTGGTGGCGGCCTCCAGCGTGGCGCGGTCATCGGCGAAAACGATTTTCTGGATCAGCGCATCGACGCCCGGATCGGCAATGCCGGCATAGTTTTCCGAGCCCGGCTGATCGACGGATCGCGAGCCCCAGTAGTTGAACTGTTCGTTGCCCGGGCTGAGCGTCTGCGCCCACAATTCCCAGATCATGTCATAGTCGAAATCATTGACCCGGTTCTGATATTGCGAGGTGTCGACAACGCGGATCGTGGCATCGATGCCGAGCTTGCGCAGGTTTTCGACATAGGGCAGCACCACGACCTGAAGCGATGGATTGTCGAGCAGGATTTCGAATGAGAACGGCTCGCCGGTCTCGGCGTTCACCATCTGGTTGCCGCGGCGCTCGAAACCGGCCTCCTTCAGCAATTGAAACGCCTTTTGCAGATTTGCGCGTGATTCCTCCTCGGTTCCGCCGACCGGTAGTTTGTTGGCGGAGTTGAAGACCTCGGGCGGCACCAGATCGCGCACGGATTCGAGGATTTGCAATTCCTCGCCCTGCGGCAGGCCGGACGAAGCGAGTTCGGTCCCGAACCAGAAACTGTTGTCGCGTGAATAGGCGTCGCTCAACTGGTTCTTGTTGATAGTCTCGAAATCGAAGGCATAGACCAACGCCTCGCGCACGCGCTGATCATCGAAGGGCGCGCGACGGTTGTTGGGCACCAGCGCCTGCATGATCCCGGTCTTGCGCAAGGGGTTGGGCACCGCCTCGCGCTTGACCTTGCCATCCTTGATCGCCGGGAAATTATAGCCCGTCGCCCAGCGCTTGGCCCGTGTTTCCACCCAGAAATCGAAGGTTCCGGCGCGAAACGCCTCGAAGGCAACGTCGAGATCGGAAAAATAGAGATAATTCACGGTTCCGAAATTGTTGCGGCCGACATTGACCGGCAGATCCTTGCCCCAGTAGTCGTCATTGAGGCGATAGGTGATCGACGAGCCGGGATTGACCGTATCGATCACGTAAGGGCCGGAACCGACGATCTTTTCCAGCGTGCTGGCCGAAACATCGCGCGGCGGATCACCCTCAAACCAGTGTTTGGGAAACACCATCAGTTGACCGACGATCTGCGGCAATTCGCGGTTACCGGTCTCGTCGAAATGGAACGTCACTTCCCGCTCGCCGGTCACTTCCGCACTGGTCACGTGGCGGTAGTAATTGGCATAGCGCGCATTGAGTTCCTTCAGGCTGTCGAAGGAAAATACCACGTCTTCCGGCGTCACCGGCTCACCGTCCGAAAATTTCGCTTTCAGGTTAAGGCGGTAGGTCACCGAAGAAATGTCCTCGGGCACCTTGAAGCCATCGGCGAGCAGCCCGTACTGCGCGTCGATCTCGTCTTCTGCGGGCGTCATCAGCGTTTCGAAGACAAGGCCGAGGCCGGAGGCTTTCGCGCCGCCATAGGGGATCGGGTTCAGCGAATCAAACGTGCCGGTGGCGTAAAGCTTCAGTTCGCCGCCCTTGGGCGCATCCGGATTGACATAGCTGAAATGGGAAAAGTCTCGCGGGTATTCCGGCGTTCCGGTCAGCGCGGAGGCATACTGCCATTCACTGGCTTCGCTGTCCTGCGCGTATGCCGCCGGTGCCAGGCCCAAGGCCCCTGCGGCGACAACCCAAGCAGCGGCCGAGATTGTTTTCCACATGGTTTTTGCCATCTCCGTTGTTGCTTTTCTCGTGTTCGCAACAAGAATAAGCAAATATCGACCCGGGTGTACAAGTGCCGTTTTTGTGAGGCGGGAGTGCGGCATGCCTGCCGATCGGCACGAATAAGTGATAACGCGCTGCCTTGAAGGAGAGTGCGATGCAATGGTTCAGGGCCTTTTCGGCCATCGCGACGCTTCTGGCAATGACGCTTGTGGCAGCAGCGCAGGATTTTCCACAATCGGCAAAAATCCTGTTTGCATCCGAAACGGCGCCAAGCGCGGGATCGCCAAAATCCTTCGGCTTCTACAATAATGGCTGCATTGCCGGCGCCGAAGCGCTGCCGATCGACGGGCCGAACTGGCAGGCGATGCGGCTTTCGCGCAACCGTCGTTTCGGCCATCCCGATACCATCGCGCTGATCAAGCGGCTGGCAAGCGATGCCGCGCAATATGACGGCTGGCCGGGCCTTCTGGTCGGCGACATCTCGCAGCCGCGCGGCGGACCGATGCTCTCGGGCCACGCTTCCCACCAGGTCGGCCTCGATGCCGATATCTGGCTGAACCCGATGCCCGACCGGCGGCTGAGCTTGCGCGAACGCGAGGATATTTCCGCCGTTTCGATGCTGAAGAACGACGGCACGCTGTTTGTCGATCCCGAAAAATTCACCCCCGCCCATGAACGCCTGATCATGCGCGCGGCAAGCTATCCGGAAGTCCAGCGCATCTTCGTTCATCCGGGCATCAAGAAGGCGATCTGCGAAGACTGGAAGGGCGACCGTTCCAACCTCGCCAAGGTCCGCCCCTATTACGGCCATCACTATCATTTTCATATCCGCCTGTTCTGCCGCCCCGGCTCACCGGGCTGCAAGGCGCAAAATGCCGTCGACATGAAGGATGATGGCTGCGGCGACCATCTGGCATGGTGGCTTTCCGACGAGCCCTGGGCGCCGGTAGAGCCTGCCCCGCCGCCCAAAAAGCCGGAAAAACCGGCGCCAAAGCCGACGCGCCCGTCCTACAAGACGCTGGCCGACCTGCCAGCTGCCTGCACGGGGGTGCTCGGCGCACCGGCCCCGTCACCTCTGCCGACGGCGGCACTGACACCGACGATCCCGCTGCCGCCGCTGGCCCCCTGGCCGGAAGTCGGACCGGTTCCCCAGCCGCGCCCGCAGGGGTGAACGGCCGGAGCCTGCGGCAAAAGGCCGGACATGTTTGACCCGGTTATCGCTTTCAAAGCGCTTTGGGTTGATGTATCAGGAAGACGCCGTTCGGCCGGCTTGCGACCGTCCTCAAGACGGGCGCGCACGGGCGCGGCAAACGGCGCGTTTTCTAGAATTGACCGATGACCTTGCAAAATCGCCGGAGCGGATGCAGAGATTGCGTCACCGACCAGACCATTCAAAACGCCCGGGACAGGGCAGACTTCGGAAACACCATGGCCAGAACCACCACTGCGGATCCTCTTTCCTTTCCCATCCTGATCGGCGATATCGGCGGCACCAATGCGCGTTTCTCGCTGCTTGTTGACCCCTATGCCGAGCCGCGTGAATTTCCGATCGTGCACACGGCCGATTTTCCGACCGTCGATGCCGCCATTCAGGCGGGCGTCATGGACAAGACCTCGCTGCAGCCGCGCAGCGCCATTCTGGCCGTCGCCGGTCCCATTCGCGGCGATGAAATTCCGCTGACCAATTGCGACTGGGTGATCAAGCCGAAGGATATGATCAGTTCGCTCGGGCTAGAGGATGTGGTGATCATCAACGATTTCGAAGCGCAGGCGCTGGCAATCGCCAATATGCCCGACGAATTTCGCGAGCCGATCGCCCCGCGTCCCGACACCATGATCGCCTCGCGCGTCGTGCTCGGCCCGGGAACGGGGCTCGGCGTTGCCGGTCTGGTGCATGCCGAAGAGCGCTGGATCCCGGTGCCCGGCGAAGGCGGCCATGTCGATGTCGGCCCGCGCACCGACCGCGATTATCAGGTTTTCCCGCACATCAAGACCATTGAAGGCCGGGTCGCGGCCGAGCAAATCCTCTGCGGACGCGGCATGGTCAACCTCTATAATGCCATCTGTGCCGCCGACGGGATCGAGGCAAAACCCTACGAGCCCAAGGATGTCAGTCATTCCGGCCTCGACGGTTCCGATCCGCAGGCAGTCGAGACGCTCTCGCTGTTTTCGACCTATCTCGGCCGCATTGCCGGCGACATGGCGATGGTGTTCATGGCCCGCGGCGGCGTTTATCTGGCCGGCGGCATTTCGCAGAAAATCCTGCCTGCGCTGAAAAAACCCGAATTCCGCGCAGCCTTCGAGGACAAGGCCCCGCACAACGCGCTGCTGCAGTCGATCCCGACCTATGTCGTCACCCACCCGCTGGCAGCCCTTGCCGGCCTTGCCACCTATGCCCGCACACCGCTGCGTTTCGGTCTGGCGCTGGATGGTCGCCGCTGGCAGGGGTGAACGCCCGGCACGTTTGCCTCCGCATCCAAGAGGGTGAAACGCGGCAGATTGCGCATGTTTGGTGTGCCTGGCATGGGTTCCGGCGGTGGGGTTTTTCCGGCCGCCGCTCACCAGCCTTGAGCCGGGCGCGACGGCTCACAGACAGCATTTCCCGCCCATTGGCGGCACTGCGCCGCGCTTTTTTTCGTTTTTCCGCACGAAGCTCTTGCGCATGCGGGGATTGCATCCATATATTTGAGTGACTACTCAATCATTAATCGGATACACCATGGCCCGCCCCGCCAGTGAAGAAAAACGGATCGCCATCCTGGATGCAGCAACGGAGCTCATCGCAACTGCGGGCACCGGCACATCGACCGCCAAGATTGCCAGAAAGGCCGGCGTGGCCGAAGGTACGATCTTCACCTATTTTGCAACCAAGGAAGCGCTGTTCGGCGCCGTGCTTCTTGCGATCGAGAACGAACTTGCCGCAGCTGTGCTTGCCGGCCCTCTGCCCGGTGACGGCGGCCGCGAGGACATGCAGTATTTCTGGAACAGGCTGATCGACTGGGGTGCGGTCAATCCCGAAAAATGGCGGACCCTCAGGCGGCTCAAATTATCCAGTCTGGTGTCGGACAGCGCCCGCGAGGAAGGCGAGCGGCTGTTTGAACAGGCCGCCGGCGTGCTCAAGCGCGCGCTTGCGCAACAGGCCGGAGAAGGCGCCAGCCTGCGTTATGCCGGCCTGATCATGACGGCGATTGCCGAGGCGACCTTCGATTCGATTGCATACGATCCCGACCAGAGCACGCGCCTGAAACAACGCGGGTTCGCCGTTTTCTGGGCCGGCATGGCCGGGCTCGCCACCACCGGATAGATGCAAAGGCCAGCGACAATGCCCCGCCACATGCCACGACGAATTTCCGCAATAAACGTCCTGTAGCGACCCACCCCAACGCAAACCCTTCAGGATGACCACCCCGCAAACAAACCGGACCATCCGAAAATATCAGAGATAATTTGAGTGCCTGCTCACTCATTAACAAGGAGAATGACAATGTCCAAAGTCTGGCTCATTACCGGAAGCGCCCGCGGTCTCGGCCTGCACATCGCCCGCGCCGTTCTCGAGGCAGGCGACCGTCTGATCGCAACAGCCCGCAGGCCGGAACATCTCGAGCCGCTTGTGCAAGAATTCGGCAACCGGATTGCCTCCTTCGCGCTGGATGTCGCCGATCCGAAAGCGGCCCAGGCCGCCGTCGATTTCGCCGTCGACACTTTCGGCCGGCTCGATGTGCTGGTCAACAATGCCGGTTTCGGTCATTTCGCGCCTTTCGAACAAAGCGATCCCGATCATTTCCGCGCACAGGTCGACACCAACTTCTTCGGCGTGGTCAACATGACCCGTGCAGTGCTTCCGGTGATGCGGCGCCAGCATTCCGGCCACATCATCAACATCTCCTCGGTCGGCGGGCGCATGACGGGCCCCGGCATGGCGGCCTACCAGTCCTCGAAATGGGCCGTCAGCGGCTTTTCCGAAATCATTGCAAAGGAAACCCGCCATCTCGGCATCAAGACGGTTTCGATCGAGCCCGGCGGCATGCGCACCGAGTGGGGACAGATCGCCCGCGGCGATGCGCCTGCTCTGACGGAGGATTACCAGGCTTCGCTGGGGGCCATGCAGGCCGCGCTCGAGCAGGTGGTCGGCAACGAGATCGGCAATCCCGACAGGGTCGCCGCGGTCATCCTCGACCTCGTCTATGGCGGCGACGTGCCCGAACACCTTGTTCTGGGCAGTGACGCCGTGGAACTTCTGAAGAAGGCGGAAGAAAACCGCCGCAGGGAAGCCGATGCGTGGGAAAGCGTCAGCCGCTCCACCGACTATGAGGACGCCGACCTTTCTTTTCTCCGGAATCTCTAGCGTGGATCTGCGCCGGACCCGCTACGCCAAGATCGACCTTTTCTTCCGCAGGCGCTTCCAATAAGGTCTCACTGCTTTCGCCACGCGTTCAGCGCGGCGAAAACCAGATCTGAAGCAATACCAGGAAGAAGCATGACCAGTCCGGCAATGAAACTCGTCGTCGTGGGTGCCAGCGGACGGATGGGACAGACCCTTATCCGCGTGATCAGCGAAACCGAAGGCGCGGTCCTTCACGCCGCCATCGACCGCCCGGAAAGCGCAGCACTCGGCAAGGATGCCGGCGAACTTGCCGGCGTCGGCACGCTCGGCGTGGCAATCACCGACGATCCCCTGAAGGCGTTCGTCGATGCCGACGGCGTGCTCGATTTCACCGCGCCGGCCGCATCCGTAGACTATGCCGGTCTTGCCGCGCAGGCACGCATCGTCCACGTGATCGGCACGACCGGTTTTTCCGAAGACGACGAGACCCAGATCAAGGCGGCCGCCCGCCACGCCCGTATTATCAAGTCCGGAAATATGTCACTGGGCGTCAATCTGCTTGGCGAACTGGTCAAGCAGGCCGCCGCCGCACTTTCGGCGAAGGGCTGGGATATCGAGGTTCTCGAGATGCACCACCGCCACAAGGTCGATGCACCTTCCGGCACGGCCCTTCTTCTGGGCGAGGCAGCGGCTGAAGGCCGCGGCATCGCGCTGAAGGACAATGCCGTGAAGGTTCGCGACGGGCATACCGGCCCGCGCGAGGAAGGCACGATCGGCTTTGCCACGCTGCGCGGCGGATCGGTGGTCGGGGAACATTCCGTTCTCCTGGCCGGCGAGGGCGAGACCGTCAGCCTCTCCCACAAGGCGACCGATCGTTCGATCTTTGCCCGCGGTGCGGTTCAGGCCGCCCTTTGGGGCAGGGGCGAAAAACCCGGACTTTATTCCATGCTCGACGTGCTCGGGCTTGCCAAAACACACTAACAGAGACTTTTTGAAGGAAGACAGACATGAGCGGAACACTGGTTCTCGTGCGCCACGGCCAAAGCGAATGGAACCTGAAGAACCTCTTCACCGGCTGGAAGGACCCTGACCTGACCGAACTCGGCGTCAAGGAAGCCACCGCCGGCGGCAAGGCGCTTGCCGAGGCGGGCATGAAGTTCGATATCGCTTTCACCTCGGCGCTGACGCGCGCCCAGCATACCTGCCAGATCATTCTCGATGAAATCGGCCAGAGCGATCTCGAAACCATTCGCGATCAGGCGATCAACGAGCGCGATTACGGCGATCTCGCCGGCCTGAACAAGGATGATGCACGCGAAAAATGGGGCGAGGAACAGGTTCACATCTGGCGTCGTTCCTATGACGTGCCCCCGCCCGGCGGCGAAAGCCTGAAGGATACCGGCGCGCGCGTGTGGCCCTATTACATGCAGGAAATCCTGCCGCGTGTTCTCAGGGGCGAGAAGGTGCTGGTCGCCGCCCACGGCAATTCGCTGCGCGCGCTGGTGATGGTGCTCGACCGCATGAGCCAGGAGGAGATCCTGAAGCTCAACCTCGCCACCGGCGTACCGATCGTCTACACGCTGAAAGCCGACTCCACCGTCGCCACCAAGGAAATCCTCGGCGACATGTCCGGCGCGCATTAAGCCGGCAACGATCGATTTTGACAGGAAATCGGGGCGGTCTTCGGATCGCCCTTTTTCTTTCTGAGAGAGCTTCCATGGTCCGTCATACCGGCCTTGAGCCGGTATCCAGGGCCGTTTGGAGAAGCATTGCTGCGAAGTACGCCTGCAGGGCATGCGCCGTGGCGCCCTGGACCCCGGATCAGGTCCGGGGTGACGAGAGAGGGAACGCAACGCCATGGTCACTTACGGGTTTTGTCAACAAACTGCGGGCGGTCTTCGGATCGCCCTTTTTGTTTTTCATTTCCTATTTTACGGTTACGCATGGATGTCTACCGAAGAAGGCAACCACAACCTTGCAAAAAAACGCAATCATTCTCCTCCCTGCAACCGCTGCACTGATTTTGGTGGGCTTCATCCAGCCACTTGACCAAAAGGGGTTCGTTGACCTGATGTTTATTGGCAGGGTCGTGTATCTTCTCGACTGGTCTGCGCCCATCTTGCCGGCAGCAATGGTTCTGCTGAGGTTTGCACGGCCACGCCCCGCTTCACCGGCGCTGGTGTGGCCTATAGCAATTATCGTTTTTCTGATCGGCCTGTCTCTGACGTTTTTTAGCAGCGCTTTCGCGTCGAACCTTTCCTTGCCGCTAATGGTTACACAAGGAAGTGTTCTGTCACTCGCAGTCGCATCAGGCATACTGAGTCTGGCAATCGGGCATAGCAATTCCAACACAGCACGATTGGCCATGTCGGGGATGGTTCTGTCAGCTGTTGCGGCCATCTGGTCTTTGCTGTCCGTTCCGGCTGCCGTCTTTCAGGCCAACCAGACTGCTGCGAGTCATCCCTTTTGCATTGCGCATCACGGGTCATCTGCGGACGTCGACTCGCTATGGGACTTACGCGGATTTTCTTTCTATACGACAGCTACAGGATACAAATCGACATCCACCTGGTACTTCCACGGCATTCTGATTGTGGAAGGCAATGACGGGCTTCAGTATTTTAATTGGTCACCTCGCCACTTTCGTTTTGACCGCATCGATCACCCTGAACGGTATATAGCATCATTGAACAATCTCTGTGTGCCAACGTCCGCATTCTGGAAAGGGCTCTGAGACCGCGTAAAAAGGAGAAGGAGACCTTTTCAAGGATAATCATGCCTTTGAAGGAACCTGCTGCCCACCCACGGCATTCATTGCTTTGAAGGTTCGATCCGCTTGCAAAGCCTCGCGAATCCCGTCACGTTCGACTTCACACACAAGGTTTTGTGCAAGGAAACCGGTTTGCGATACGCCATTTACTTCACGCCCCCCGCAGACGATCCATTGACGATCGCCGCCAGCCGCTGGCTTGGCTATGACGCCTTTTCGGGCGAGGAACGGTCTTTTCCCGAAAATATCGCTCTGCCCGCCGGCCGCATGAGCGCGGTCACGGCCGCTGCCGCGCGCTACGGCTTTCACGCCACCATGAAGGCCCCGTTCCGGCTGGCCGAAAATATCTCGCCCTCCGCGCTCGAAGCGACCTTCGATGTGTTCTGCCGCAACCGGAAACCGTTTTCCATCCCCGAAATCACACTCGGCAAGCTCGGCAAGTTCTACGCTCTCATTCCCGCCGCCGAATACGACGTGCTGCAGGCCTTCGCCGCCGATGTGGTGGAGCATTTCGAACCGATGCGCGCGCCGCTGCTCAATGACGAGATCGCGCGCCGCAAGCCCGAAACGCTGACCGAGACCCAGCGCGAAAACATGATCCGCTGGGGCTATCCTTACGTCTTCGACGAATTCCGCTTTCACATGACGCTGACAGGCCCCGTGACCGGTACCGATGCCCATGTCATCGAAACGGAAGTAACCGATTATTTTGCGCCGTTTATCGGCAAACCGCTGGAGATCGGCGGCCTTGGCCTGTTTGTCGAGGAGCGGCGCGGCGCGCCCTTCACGATCCGGCGCTGGCAGCCGCTTTCCGGCCAGGACGACCCCGAGACATGAGCGCAGAGACCGTTTTCACCAATGCCCGGATCGTGCTCGAGGATGCGATCATCGAAGGCACGCTGGTTATCCGCGATGGCAGGATTGCGGAAATATCCGAGGGAAATGCCGGCACCGGCGAGGATTTCGGCGGCGACCTGCTGATCCCCGGCCTCGTCGAGCTTCATACCGACCATCTGGAAGGCCATTATGCACCACGCCCCGGCGTGCGCTGGAACAAGACGGCGGCAATCCAGGCCCATGACGCGCAGGTCGCCGCCTCCGGCATCACCACCGTGTTCGACTGTCTGCGCATGGGCGCCGACGACACCGACGGCTTCGAGGCCGGCGAGATGCGGGCCATGGCAGACGCGATCATCAACGCCGAAAAGGAAGAGCGGCTGAGGGCGCAACATTTCCTGCACCTGCGTTGCGAGGTTTCCGCAGCCAATGTCATGGACCATTTTGCCGCCTTCGAGGATGACCCGCATGTGCGGCTCGCCTCGCTGATGGACCACGCGCCGGGCCAGCGCCAGTTTGCCGACCTTCAGCAATACCGGCGCTATTACAAGCCGAAACACGCGCTGGACGACGATGCTTTCGAGCGCTTTATCGCACGCCGGCAGGCCGCCTCTGCCACCTATGCCGAAAAGCACCGGCAGATGATTTCAGACCATTGCGCCGCCCGCGGCATTGCCGTTGCCAGCCATGACGACGCGGTTCTGGCGCATGTGGAGGAGGCGCTTGGCCACGGCGTGCGGATCGCGGAATTTCCCACCAGTTTCGAGGCGGCGAAGGCCTCCCATGCGGCGGGCCTATCGGTGCTGATGGGCGCGCCCAATGTGGTGCGCGGCAAATCGCATTCTGGCAATATCGCCGCCCGCGATCTGGCCGCCGCCGGTGTGCTCGACGTGCTGTCGTCGGATTATGTGCCGTTCAGCCTGCTTCATGCGCCCTTTATTCTGGCCGATGACGAAACGATCGGCATTTCGCTGCCGCAGGCGCTGTCCATGGTGACGGCAACGCCCGCGCGCGCCGCCGGTCTTGATGATCGCGGGCGGATCGCCCCGGGGCTGCGCGCCGATCTCGTGCGTGTCAGGCGCACCGATGACGTGCCGGTCGTGGGCGCCGTCTTCCGGGCGGGAAAGCGGGTGGCCTGAGCAATGGGAAACGCCGGCAGGATCATCGTCGTCGTCGGCCCGAGCGGGGCAGGCAAGGACAGCCTGATCGGCTATGCGGCAAAGACCTTTGACAACCATCCCGATGTCCGGTTTGTCCAGCGCGTCATCACCCGGCCATGCGACGGGGCGACGGAAGACCACCGGACGATGACGCCACAGGCATTTGCCGCAGCACGGAAAGCCGGCGGTTTTGCCGTCCACTGGAGCGCTCACGGGCTGGAATACGGCATTCCCGACGAACACCGCGCCTTCGTGGCATCAGGCGGCATCGCGGTTGCCAATGGCTCACGCCCGGCCCTGCCGCTTTTCCGCGATGCGTTTGCGGCAATGACCGTCGTCAACGTCACAGCGCGCCCGGAAATCCGCGCCGTACGGCTTGAAGCGCGCGGACGGGAAACGCGCGAGGACATCCGCGAACGCCTCGCCCGTTCGACCATGAAGGTTCACGGCGATTTCGATGTGATCGACATCGACAATTCGGGCGCGCTGGAAGACGCCGGCATGCGGTTTGTCCGCGTCATCACGGAAAGCCTTGCCGGAAGAACGGGCGCCGGAAACTCAGTGCCCGGCAGCGCCTGAAAACAGGTTCATCACCAGCACCCCGCCGACAATCATGGCGATGCCGACCCAGGCGGCGATATCGAGGTTCTGGCGCAGCACCACCATGCTGACGGCGGCCGTGAGCACGATGCCGAGCCCGGCCCAGATGGCATAGGCCACGCCCAGCGGAATGGTCTTCAGCGCCTGCGACAGGCAGTAGAAGGCGACGAGATAGAACACCACCACGCCGATTGTAGGCAAAAGCCGCGTGAAACCGTTCGACTTCTGCAACAGGGTCGAGCCGATCACTTCGCAGACAATCGCAATCCCAAGAGTGCCGTAGGCGGCCAGCGCCGGGTTCATCGCACGTCCTTTTCTTCAAAAACGAAACCAGAGATTTCAGTGCGCCTCGTCCCAGTTATGGGCGGCGCGGGCATCGACCTTAAGCGGAACGGCCATGGAGACGGCCGGCATGGAAGCGTTTTCCATGACATCGACAATCAGCGTCTGCGCCTTGTCGACATCGCCGTCCTCGACCTCGAAAATCAGTTCGTCATGCACCTGCAGCAGCATTTTCGTGGTCTCGGCAAGGCCTGCGGCCTGTAGCTCCGGCTCGATCCGCACCATCGCGCGACGGATAATATCCGCGGCCGAACCCTGAATGGGCGCATTGATGGCGGCGCGCTCGTTGAAGCTTCTGACCTGATGGTTCGACGACTTGATTTCCGGATAATGGATCCGCCGTCCGAAAATCGTCTCGACATAGCCATTGTCGCGCGCGGCCGCCTTGGTGGCTTCCATATAGTCGCGGATACCGGGGAAACGCTCGAAATAGCGCTTGATATAGTCGCCCGCTTCCGAACGCTCGATGCCGAGCTGGTTGGCCAGCCCGAAGGCGGAAATGCCGTAGATAATGCCAAAATTGATCGCCTTGGCGCGGCGGCGCACCTCGCCCGGCATACCTTCCACCGGCACGCCGAACATCTCCGATGCCGTCATCGCGTGAATATCGATGCCATCGGCAAAGGCCTGTTTCAGCTGTGCAATATCGGCGACATGGGCCAGTACGCGGAGTTCGATCTGGCTGTAGTCGGCCGACAGCAGCTTGTGGCCGGGATTGGCGATGAAGGCCGTGCGGATTTTGCGGCCTTCCGCCGTGCGCACCGGAATGTTCTGCAGGTTCGGCTCCGAGGAGGCAAGCCGCCCCGTCGATGTCGCGGCCAGAGAATAGGAGGTGTGGACCCGCTTGGTATCGGGGTGGATATAGCCCGGCAGCGCATCGGTATAGGTCGATTTCAGCTTGGTCATCTGCCGCCATTCGACGATTTTCGACGGCAGCGGATGGCCTTCGGCGGCAAGATCGTCCAGCACCTGAACCGAGGTCGACCATTGGCCGCTCTTGGTCTTCTTGCCGCCGGGCAGCCCCATCTTGCCGAACAGGATTTCGCCAAGCTGTTTCGGCGAGCCGATATTGAATTTTTCATCGGCCAGTTGGTAGATTTCCTCTTCCAGCCCGGCAGCCTTCTGCGCCAGTTCGCCGGAAAGCCGCGACAGGATCTGCCGGTCAACGGAAATGCCGCGTTCCTCCATGCGCGACAGAACCGGAACCAGCGGCCGTTCCAGCCGCTCGTAGACTGTCGTGACATGTTCGGCGGGAAGGCGCGGCTTCAACACCAGCCATAGCCGCATCGTCACATCGGCATCTTCCGCCGCATAGGCCGTCGCTTTTGTGATATCGACATGGTCGAAGGTCACCATGTTGCGGCCCGAACCGGCGACCTCCTTGAAGGGGATGGGCTGGTGGCCGAGCCATTTTTCCGAAAGCGCATCCATGCCGTGCCCGCCCATGCCGGAATCGAGCGCATAGGACAGCAGCATCGTATCGTCGAAATTCTTCACCGTGATGCCGTGACGCAGCATGACGAGGTAGTCGTATTTGAGGTTCTGCGCGATTTTCAGAACCGATTCGTCTTCCAGCAGGCCCTTCAGCGCGGCAAGCGCGGTATCGAAATCGATCTGCCCCTCGGCAAGCCCTCCGCCCAGAAGGTCGTCCTGACCGGCCTTGTGGGTGAGCGGAATATAGGCGGCACGAATGGCCTGCCCGTCGTCCTTCTCATCTTCGTCGTAAAGCGCCAGCGAAAAGCCGACGAGTTCGGCCTGCATGGCATCGAGCGAGGTGGTTTCGGTATCGAAGGCGCAAAGCCCTCTGTCCCGCGCCTCTGCAATCCAGGCATTCAGTGCATCGATATCGCGAATGGTCTCGTAAGCCTCGCGGTTGATCGGAAGCGCGGCAAAACGGGCGGCGCGGGCCTTTGCCAGATCGGCGGGCGTATTGCCGCCGCCGGTATCCGCCGATGCCTCTTTCGCGGTGTCCTCGCCGCCGGTTTCCATATCCGGCCCGTGGGTGTCGGAACCCCATTCGGCATCGACCTTCGCCGGTTCGATTTCGGCAGCTTCCGCACCGGTCGCCTCGGCAACGCGCCGTGTCAGCGAATTGAATTCCATCGCCTTCAGGAAGGCGACGAGCTTCGGCCCGTCCTGATCCTCAAGCTTCAGCGCATCGAGCGGCGTTTCGACCGGGCAATCCTGCTTCAGCGTCACCAGTTGACGCGAAATCTTCACCAGGTCGCGGTTGGCGATGATGTTTTCGCGGCGCTTGTTCTGCTTGATGGTCTCGGCCTGTTCGAGAAGCGTATCGAGATCGCCGAACTGTTCGAGAAGCGTGGCCGCCGTTTTCGGGCCGATGCCGGGAACGCCGGGAACGTTGTCGATCGAATCACCGGTGAGCGCCTGCAGGTCGATCATCTTTTCCGGCGGAACGCCCCATTTGGCGACGACCTCATCGACGCCGATCTGCCGGTCCTTCATGCCGTCATACATATGCACATTCGGCCCGACGAGCTGCATCAGGTCCTTGTCGGACGAGATAATGGTGGCATCGCCCCCGGCCGCGACCGCCATTTTCGCGTAGGTCGCGATGATGTCATCGGCCTCGAACCCTTCCATCTCGATGCAGGGCAGGTTGAAGGCGCGCGTCGCCTCGCGGATGAGCGCGAATTGCGGCACCAGCTCTTCCGGCGGCGGCGGGCGCTGGGCCTTGTATTCCGGATAGATTTCCTTGCGGAAGGTCTTCGACGAATAGTCGAAAATCACCGCCAGATGCGTCGGCGTCACCCCGACGGAGGTATCGCGCGCCTGGGTCAGAAGCTTCCACAGCATGTTGCAGAAACCCGATACCGCGCCCACCGGCAGGCCATCGGATTTGCGCGTCAGCGGCGGCAACGCATGAAAGGCGCGGAAGATGAACCCCGAACCGTCGATCAGGAAGAGATGGTCGTCTTTTTTCATGGCGAATCCATAGCCCGCGCGCGGAAAAAGGTCCATCGCAAAGCAGGATTTCAACCATTGCACGAATCGTGCCTATAGAAGTTTCAACGAAAAGGATTTTGAATTTAATCAAATTACCGATTTGTAACAAATCGCTCTATCGTTTCCCTTGAATCGACACATTTCGAAGTACAAATACATCTCAACGGCGCACGTTGGCGCCGGTGCCTGATGGAGGCTCGTCCCCCGCCTCGTCAGACATATAGGACAAAGGCTCCATCCCCCCTCTCCGGCCTTTGTCTTAAAAAGTAGCCGCCATGGCCAGCCCCCCTCCAGGCCATGGCGGCTTTTTATTGCCCGCGATCCATCCGTCCGGCCCGATATCCTGCAATCATGTATTTCCAAAACACCGGGACTCACTCTATGGTCCGACCACATATTTCGTGCCAGACCGAGGTTTTCCCATGACTGAACTTGAAACGCTGCTAAAGCGCGCTGACGACAACCTGCCCTCCAGCCTCGACAAGCTGTTCGCACTCCTGCGCATTCCGTCGATTTCGACCGATCCGGCCTACAAGGAAAAATGCGCCGAGGCCGCCGACTGGCTCGTGGGCGAACTGAAAACCCTTGGCTTCAGCGCAAAGGCATATCCGACCAAGGGCCACCCGATGGTGGTCGCAAACAGCGAGAACGCCCCAGAAGGCGCGCCGCATGTGCTGTTTTACGGTCACTACGACGTACAGCCGGTGGACCCGCTCGAACTGTGGGAAGACGATCCCTTTGCCCCGAAGGTGAAGGAGGTCGAGCCCGGCCACAAGATCATCACCGGCCGCGGCACCAGCGATGACAAGGGCCAGCTGATGACCTTCCTGCAGGCCTGCCGCGCCTATCGCGAGGAAAATGCCGAACTGCCGGTCAAGATCACCATCATGTTCGAGGGCGAGGAAGAATCAGGTTCGCCCTCGCTGCCGGCCTTCCTCGAAGAACACGGCGACCTGATCAAGGCCGATTTCGCACTCGTCTGCGACACCGGCATGTGGGACCGCGAAACACCGGCAATCGCCGCAACGCTGCGCGGCCTCGTCGGCGATGAAGTGGTGATCACTGCGGCCGACCGCGATCTTCACTCCGGTTTCTTCGGTGGCGCTGCCGCCAACCCGATCCATATCCTCACCGATATCCTTGCCGGCCTTCACGATGAAACCGGCCGGGTGACGCTGCCGGGCTTTTACGACGGTGTCGAAGAAACACCCGAAGACGTGAAAAAAGGCTGGGAACAGCTCGGCGAGACCGACCAGCGTTTCCTTGGCGCCATTGGCCTTTCAGAACCGGCCGGCGAAAAGGACCGCTCGGTGCTGGAACTCACCTGGACGCGCCCGACGGCCGAAGTCAACGGCATTACCGGCGGTTATACCGGCGAGGGTTTCAAGACGGTGATTGCCGCGCAGGCCTCCGCAAAAGTCTCCTTCCGTCTCGTCGGCACGCAGGACCCGGCGAAAATCCGCGATAGCTTCCACAGCTATGTCCGCTCGAAAATCCCGTCCGATTGCAAGGTCGAATTCCATCCGCATGGCGGTTCGCCGGCCATTCATCTGGATTACAATGCCCTGTTCCTGAAAAAGGCGCAGGCCGCCCTTTCCGACGAATGGCCGAAGCCGGCCGTTGTCATCGGCATGGGTGGTTCCATTCCGATCGTCGGCGATTTCCAGAAAAAGCTCGGCATGGATTCGCTGCTCGTCGGCTTCGGGCTCAATGACGACCGCATCCATTCGCCGAACGAGAAATACGAGCTGACCTCCTATCACAAGGGCATCCGCTCCTGGATCCGCATCCTCGACGCACTGGCGAAATAGGTCCGGTCTCACGTGATCGAGACACTGTCACCGGTAATCTGCCGGTGCAGGTCCGGTCACCGGCCGAATGCTGCACCCGCCCTGTTCATCCCCCGTTAACCCTGAAGCCGGTTATCTCCGGCTTCGGGGCGGCGGACACGTTCGCGTCTTAATACCACCTTAAAGACGCCCCGCTAGATTTGATGACGATAACGGAAGGTGCCGGCCGCATCGCCATGGCGAAGAAAAAGAACAACCGCAAAAGAACAGAACCCACCCTCTTCGGCATGGGCGGCGGGGGAAGCCCCGCGCCTGCCCGAAAGAAAAAGGGCAAGAAGAAAAAAAGGGCACAGGCCCGTTCGTCCAATCCGCTGTTCAGGCTTCTGCGCTTCATCTTCTACTGGGGCATGGTGGCCGCCGTCTGGGGCACGATCGCCGTTGTCGGCATCATCATCTACTATGGCGCCAAACTGCCGCCGGTCGATGAATGGGCGGTTCCCGATCGTGCGCCGAACGTCAAGATCGTCGCCACCGACGGCTCGCTGATCGCCAATCGCGGTGCCACCGGCGGCGAAGCGCTGTCGATCGACGAAATGTCGCCCTATATCCCGATGGCTGTGGTCGCCATCGAGGACCGGCGTTTCTATTCCCATTTCGGCGTCGATCCCATCGGCATCACCCGCGCGATGATCACCAATGTTGCCCATGGCGGCATGGTGCAGGGCGGCTCGACGCTGACCCAGCAACTGGCCAAGAATGTGCTGCTCTCCCACGCCCGCACGCTGGAACGCAAGGTGCAGGAAGCGCTGATGGCGCTGTGGCTGGAGCACAAATATACCAAGGACCAGATCCTGGCGATGTATCTGAACCGGGTCTATTTCGGCTCCGGCGCTTACGGCGTGGAAGCAGCCTCCCAACGTTATTTCAACAAGTCCGCGCGCGACGTGACGCTGGGCGAAGCCGCCCTTCTGGCCGGCCTTCTGAAAGCCCCTTCACGGCTCTCGCCTGCCCGCGACCCTGAAGCGGCCGAAGCCCGCGCGCAGGTGGTGCTCGGCGCGATGCATGACCAGAACATGATCGATGACAGCGACATGGCGACCGCCATGGCGCGTGAACCGACGCGCGCACCAAGCTACTGGTCGGGCGCGGAAAATTATGTGGCCGACATGGTGATGCAGCGCCTCAAACCGATTGTCGGCGAGGTTGACACCGATATCGTCGTCCACACCACCATCGACCCCGGTCTTGAGCGCAACGCCGAGCAAAGCCTGCAGGCCGCGCTTGATGCCAACGGCCGGAAGGACCGCGTGGAACAGGGCGCGCTGGTTGCCGTTGACGCGACCGGCGCCGTCAGGGCGCTTGTCGGCGGGCGCGACTATTCCAAGAGCCAGTTCAACCGCGCCGTGACCGCCAAACGTCAGCCCGGTTCGGCCTTCAAGCCGTTCGTCTACGCCACGGCGCTTGAAATCGGCGACCGGCCGGGCTCGGTCCGCAATGACGCGCCGATCACCATCGACAACTGGACCCCGGAAAACTACGAAAAGACCTATTCCGGCCCGATGACGCTGACGACGGCGCTGGCCCATTCGGTCAACACCATCGCCGCCCAGCTTGTGATGGAGGCAAGCCCCGGACAGGTGGTCAGCCTTGCCCACCGGCTCGGCATCACCTCCGACATCACCGCCAATGCCTCGCTTGCGCTTGGAACATCCGAAGTCTCGCTCATCGAACTGACGGGCGCCTATACCGCCTTCATGAATGGCGGCTTCAAGGCAACGCCCTATGTGATCGAGCGGGTTGAAACCACCGGCGGACAACGGCTTTATCAGGTCGACCACGCCAACCCGCCGCGCGTGCTTTCCCCGCAGATTGCCGCCAACATGAACGGCATGCTGATGCGGGTGGTGACCGAGGGCACCGGCGGCGCTGCGCAAATCCCGGGCTGGCAGGTCGCCGGCAAGACCGGCACCACGCAATCGTCCCGCGACGCGCTGTTCGTTGGTTTCACCGCCAATCTGACCACCGGTGTGTGGGTCGGCAATGACGACAATTCACCGATGAAGAATGTGACCGGCGGCAAGCTTCCGGCCAATATCTGGCACGATTTCATGGCAAAAGCCCATCACGGCCTCAAACCGCAACCGCTTTACGGCGGTGGCCGGCTGATCGACCCGCGGCCGAAATCCGCACCGGCCGCGCCGGATAACGGCGAGCCGAAAACGCTCGTCGAGCTGCTCGGGCGTCTCGGCAAGGGCGACAACAACACCGCCACGCCGCCCGCCAATGTCGGCGATGCCCAGCCCCAGCCCGCTGAACGCAAACGCGGCGGCATCCTGCAGTTTCTGGGTGGCGGCTGAAGCGGAACCACCCGGAAATCAGGATGCCCGAAGGTGCTTTTCGAAGCGCCGATCGGACGCCCTCAACCAACGCCGCACCCGCTGGCCGTGACAAACTCTCACGCCCTGGCGAACGCAAAATATCCGTGCAAACAGACGCGACCGGCGATAGTCGTAACCGTGTATGACGCGAATTCCCCGATATGGGTCTCGGTGGCATTACCGCCGCACACACTGAAGCCCGGCCAGACTTAAACGAATGGCGCGGCGGCAGCGACAGCTTCCAGAGAAATGCTGGTTTCACCCAGTGCTTCCGCCTCAACCGTGGCCGTGATCTTTCCCGTACCGGTGACATTCAGCCAGAATCCGGCGGCGCCGCCATTGAGAGAGAAAAGCGAAGGTCCCGCTAGTCTTGCCGGCCCCTCGACGCGAACGGTGACCGGTTCGAACAGAAACGGAAGCTTGTTGCCGACCTGATCGAGCACCCGGATCATCACCCGCACACAGTCTCCGTTTGCAACGCTGGTGCTATCGGGCGTGACGGAAAGCGCTTGAGGAAGCGGGTCCGACACGTAGCGCACCGTCTTCAGGGCCTTGCCATCGACATAACCGGTGAAGGAAACGTTCTGCCAGCCCATGCCCCAGTGCCCGAACTCCGCGCCGGGGTAATCTTCCCGCCGTATGATCACGGGGGCGTGCGGAAGATGGGGATAGGTATTGCGATCCGGCCGGAAACGGCGTGGCGCAAAGCCTTCAAAATCCAGCTCGACTTCATCGCAATTGGTCAGGATGATCAGCGGCAGAACACCGCCGTGATTGCGTTCGCCGCGGGTCCAGTAGGTCACCGGTTTCAGGACAACGTCATCTTCCGGATCGCACTGGCTGGCATAGACATAGGCCGCAAATTTCGGCTCCCGATACATATCCATCACGCCGTGATGACAAATCCGGTCACCGGAACCGAAATCCTTGTGCGTATTATAGTCAAACGCGCACCACCCGATCGCGCCGGCTATTTCGGGATCGCCATAGGCGGCATCCAGAACATCCAGATGCCGGGTCACATGCTCTGCCTGTCTCTGTTCCTGATCATAGACCTTTGTCGGAAACATATGACCGTTATATTCTGTCACGAGATAGGGCACCGGATGCGCAAGACCGATCACCTCCCGGCGCGGACGCAATGCCGTGCGGGGCCGCTGGCCGTCGATTTCCTCCATATTGAGGATGAAATCGTTCATGGCATAAACATCTTCCAGTAATTCGCTGTCCGTGATGCAGCGTACCCCGGTCGTCGGCCGCGTCTGATCCAGTGCGTGGGCAACCCGGTTGGTCTCGGCATAGAAATCATGCACATCACGGGATTCATTGATCCTGACACCCCAGATCACGATAGACGGATGGTTCCAGTCACGCCGGATCATGCTGCGCACATTGGCAATCGATGCAGCCTGCCATGCTTCGTCGCCCACATGCTGCCAGCCCGGAATTTCCTCGAAGACAAGCAGGCCGATTTCATCGCAGCGGTCCAGAAACCATTTCGACTGCGGATAGTGAGAGGTTCGCACGATATTGAGTTTCAATTCGTGCCTGAGGATGTCCGCATCCCGGATCTGGGCCGCACGGCCGAGTGCATAGCCGATATGGGGGAATGACTGATGCCGGTTGAGACCGCGCAACTTGAGATGACGGCCATTCAGGAAAAACCCTTCCGGCGTGAATTCAACGGACCTGAAACCGAAACGCACGCGCATTTCATCTTCACCGCTGTCGGTGACCAGCTTCAGCGCAATTGTATAGAGGACGGGATTTTCGACATCCCAGAGGGCGATGCCGGAAAGTCCATCGAGAGAAAGTTCCACCCTGTCGCCCACAACAGGCTGAGACGTCGTTGCGACAACATCACCGGATGCGGTCAGCAGTTGCGCTTTGATGTGCCCACCGGCAAGGGAGAGATTGTCGGGATTGGCTATCTCGAAGGCAAGGCAGGCGCGCTTGCGGTCTTCCAGAACATCGGGCGTTTCCACCTTGCAGCCGGCAATCGCAATCCGGGGTTTCACCTGCAGCCAGACGTCCCGGTAGATGCCGGCATAGGTCAGATAGTCGACGCGCGCGCCAAATGGCGGAATAGCCGGATTTTCCGTCCCATCGACCTTCACCGTAAGAAGATTTTCACCCTCGCGCAGCAAGCCGGACAGCAAAACCTCAAACGGCGTGTAGCCATCGGCATGGGCTGCAACCTCCACACCGTTCAGATAGACAACACTGTCGGCCATCGCGCCGTCGAAGATCAGGGAAACCGTCTGCCCTTCCCAGTCCGGCTCCGCGATGAAGCGCTTCTGATAGGTAAAGGCTTTCCAGTAGGATTTTTCGTCAAGATAGGAGAACGGCAGATCGACGGCATTGTGGGGCAGGGTCACGGCCTGCCCATCCTGAGACCGTCCCGCAGAAGCCGGATCGAAACCGGGATGGAATATCCAGTTCTGGTTGAAAGAAACGGTTTTACGCATCAAAATGCCTCACGGGGAATACAAAGCATGACGTCGCAAGGACGCCGGGTGGCCGGGCCGGGACTGTTCAGGACGGTTTGATGAAATCCTCACGCATCGGCACGAACGTGTCGAGCAACCTGCCGGCCTTCAGGCACCGGCAGCCATGCGGTACATCGGGGGCCTTGTAGAGCAGGTCGCCCGCTTTCACGACCCGGGTCTCATCGCCAATCGTGAATTCGAACGCACCCGACAGCACATAGGTGAACTGCTCATGATAGTGGTGGTGAAGCGGGCCGATGGCGCCTTCTTCAAACGAAACCTCAACCGACATGCCGTTCTCGCTGTAGGCGAGGATCTTGCGGCTCACGCCGTCGCCCAGATCCTCGACGTCAACCGCATCGCTGTAAACAAACATCTCTTTCTCCGGACAGCCTTTTGAGCCGTTGATCATTGAACCTTGATTTTCAGACCAAAACTGGCTCTGGCGAGATCATCGGCTTCGAAAAGAATTCGGAAGACACGTGAACCCCAGACTTCCAGATGGCGCGGGTCGGTAATTTCAACCGGTTCCACACCCTTGATGCGCAGATTGTCCGGCGTGACGACGAGCGTCCGCTTTTCGCCTGCAATGAGACATGAACCATCCTCCTGAACGGCAATTTCCCGGTCGGAGACATGCAGAGGCAGTTCAAACGCTCTCAGGTCCTCACGCAGCGATATGTCGTCGTTGATCTGGATTTCAGCAGTCTCGTGGCTGAATATGATCTCGCGCTGGATACGCACGGCACCGGGCGTCTTGAAATAGGCCGGGCTGGCATCAAGGCTGAGAATACTCGACGTGCCGTCGCGCTCATAGATGACATCGCGCGCCGCGGCCCCCTCGCCTGCATATTGCAGCTGTCCGTTGATTGAGGGAACATTGTGCCCTTTCGAGCTGATGTGCCACATATCATAGCGCGTTTCGGTGAAGGTGGAGCGCGAATAGGCGCCCTGTCCGAGATCGATGATCATCGGCTCGCCGTCAAGATAGACGCTGAAATGCCCGACATCATTATGCGAATGATGGTTGACCTCCGGATCATTGCTCCCGGCAATCGCACCGAGCATCAGGCCTGTGCCGGGCCTTTCATCGGAGCGGGCAATCATCATCTGCATATCGGCCAGCCAGACGCTTTTTTCGCAGGTCCGCGGCGCCGCATTGCGGTTTTCCGGGGTCCAGAACAAAAGCCGCGTCAGGTGGACGAGAAACTGGCGGGCGTAATCGTTCCGGCCGCGGGCCCTGCCCGGATTGGCGCGTTTGCGCGCAGCCAACCGGTCGATATCGTCGCTGACAAGGCTTGCAAGCTGCTCGGAGCCGATCAGCCCGGCATAGCGGCTCAGAAGTCCCTGATCGAGGTCCAGTTTCAGGCTGCCGTCGGCAAAGTTGACGAACAGATCTCCGCCGATATTGAGCGGCAGGATATGCTCGCCGAAATGACGGAATTTCTCGTTTTCCCGCACCTTCAGGTCAATGCCGAAACGGTCTTCGACAAGGCTTACAAAACCGGCAAGACGCCCCGCGCTGACAACCCAGTAGCCCGGCCCTTCGATACAGGCGCCCGATGGTTCGATCGTGTCAAAGAAGCGCTGCATCGGCACCATGAGCTTCAGCGCGAGGCTGACAAGGCGCCGCTCGTCCTCAACCGTGTAGCAGGCGGCGAGCAACAGGTTATGCGCGCACCACGCCGTCCAGTTGTTGCGCCCGAGATACCAGCCATAAAGCTTTGGTCCTTCCAGTAGCTGCAGCGTGCGACGGTCGATTTCACCGTGGATGCGATGATAGAGAGAAGGCACGGTTTCCAGCAATGAATGCTTCAACAGGTAGCAGGTTTCGGCCAGCGTCGCGGCTGTCTCGCAGGCAAACAGATCAAGGTAATCATCGCCCGGCACCGGCAACGGATCGTCTTCTTTCCAGGGATTGGCCTGCTTGAACATCACCATATCGTGCTGGCCGGCGAAATTATGCGCCGGCACACACCAGCTGATCTCGCCGAGGATTTCCCAGAGATAGTCGATAATCTTCGGAAGATAGGTTCCCTTTGCCGTCAGGCACTCCGCGATAACCAGGTGAGAGAGTTCATACCGGCGGCGAAAGTAGTTTTCCTCATAGAAAACCCGGTCGCCATTGGTCATGAAATTCATATACATGGTGCCGGTCAGGGGATCGACCTGCTCGTCCAGCAGCGTATCGGCAACCGCGATGATCGCCTCGACCGGGATTTCGAGGTCCGGATCCTCGGCCACGGCTTTCCAGCGGTCACGCTCCTCGATACCGGGGAAGGGTTTCCAGTCTTTGTTTTTTTGCAGCCCTTCGAGGAGCCGTTCGATTTTCATCGCGTCTTTGAACATTTCAATTTTCCCGTTCGGGCATGCGCATGCGACCGTGAAGCCACCGGCGCGTCATTTCAGAATTTGCTGAAGCTTCAGCTGTCTTCTCTGCGCCGGATTCGCTTTCCGCTTTCGGCATCGAAGACACGCACCTTGGAAAGATCAGGAATAATCGTTACAGCCTGGCCTGTTTCCAGCGGGCGCTGTTCCTTGAAGGCCGTGGTGATGCGATAGCCTTCCGCATCCGACATGATGACCATGTCTGAACCGGTGTTTTCGATGGAGTGGATCGTGGCGGAGATGCCATTGTCCTGATGCCCCTCGACGATACTGACGTGCTCGGGGCGGATGCCGTAGCGGATCGCCTGCCCCTCGCGGCAGTCATGGCCGACCCCCAGCGAAAGCAGGGTTCCGTCCGCCAGCCGTGCGGCAGCCTCGCCGTGCCTGCCTTCCACATGCGCATCGATCAGATTGATCGACGGGGTGCCCAGGAAGCTGGCCACGAAGGTGTTCACCGGATCATCATAAAGCGTCAGCGGCGGTCCGGCCTGCTCGACCCGGCCCTCCCGAAGGACGACGATCTTCTGTCCAAGCGTCATGGCCTCGACCTGATCGTGGGTGACGTAGACCGATGTCGTACCGAGACGGCGATGCAGGTCGGCGATTTCACCGCGCACCTGCACACGCAGTTTTGCATCGAGGTTTGACAGCGGCTCATCGAACAGGAAGACCGACGGATCGCGGACGATGGCGCGGCCCATGGACACGCGCTGACGCTGGCCGCCGGAAAGCGCTTTCGGCAGGCGCTGAAGCAGCGGTTCAAGCTCAAGCATCTGGGCGGTCTGGCGAACCTTTTCGGCGATCTGCGCTTTCGGCATGCCCGCAAGTTTCAGAGCAAAACCCATATTCTCGGCAACGGTCATCTGCGGATAAAGCGCATAGGTCTGGAACACCATGGCGATATCCCGCTGCTTGGGCGGCAGATCGGTCACGTCCTTGTCGTCGATCCGGACCGTGCCGCTTGTGACGTCCTCAAGCCCGGCAATAATCCGCAGCAAGGTCGATTTCCCCGATCCTGACGGACCGATCAGAACACAGAACTCACCCTCTTCGATATCAAGTGACACATCATGGATCACGTCGACTGCGCCGAAGGACTTGTTGACATTATGAAGGCTTACTGAACCCATTTTTCTCACCTGAACCTTTCACCTAGCCCTTGACCGCGCCGGACATGAGCCCGCGGTTGAACTGTTTCTGAAGCAGGAGGTAAACAACGATGCAGGGCACCGTGGCGATAACCGTGACGGCGATAAAGATGTTCTGCTGCATGATCTCGTCAACGCGCAGCGAACGCAGAACGACGGGCATGGTATAAAGATTGCGGTCGTCAACGGCGATCAGCGGCAGCAGATACTGATCCCAGATCATCAGGAACCCGAAGATGGTTGCCGTTCCCAGCGCCGGCTTGACCAGCGGCAGCACAACGCGCCAGAAAATCTGAAGCTCATTGGCCCCGTCGACACGTGCGGCATCCTCGAGATCGCGCGGGATCGCCTTCATGAACTCCGTCAGAAGGAAGACCGAGAATGCCCAGCCGACAACCGGCAGGATCATCGCCGCATAGGTATTGTAGATGGACGTATGCAGGATCGGCAGTTTGGCGTGCAGGATCAGGTAGAGCGGGATCGCAATCACCTCATCCGGCAGCATCATCGTCGAAAGGATCGCCAGGCTGACAATGGCTGCACCACGAAACTTCTTGCGTGCCAGGGCATAGGCGGCCAGCGCACTGACGATGGTCTGCAGCGCAGTCGCGATCACGACCACGAACAGGGAGTTGAACAGGTAGATCCAGACCCTCACCTCCGTCCAGGCATAGATGAAGTGATCAAGCGTCGGCTGGCTAGGCCACAGGACCAGCTGCCCCGGCTGAACGGTGTTCTTCGTAAACGCCGTGGCCACGATCCCCCAGAAAGGTCCGCAGAACACGATGAGCAGCAAGGCATAGACCAGACCACGGGCGATACGTTGCGGGATTGTCATTTTCATTGGTGAACCCTCACGTCCGGTCGATACGGTTCTTCACGGTGACATGCACGATCGTCAGGCACACGGTGAAGGCGAACAGCAGGAAGGAAACGGCGGATGCGTAGCCATAGTCGAAGCGTTCAAAACCGGTTTTGAAGATATTGGTCATGATCACTTCGGTCGCGCCTGCGGGGCCGCCACCGGTTGTCGTGTAAATCTCGGTGAAGACACGGAAACCACGGATGAGAGACAGCATGATCACAACGGAAAAGGCGGGCACGAGGCCGGGGATCGTGACGTGCCAGAGCTTGCGCAAGGGGCTTGCGCCATCAACATCGGCAGCATCATAAAGCTCGCGGTTGATGCCTGCGAGACCGGCGATGAAGATCACCATATTGTAAGGCACGTTCTTCCATATCTGCAGCAATATGACGACGAACAGCGCCTGATCCGGATTTGACATGAACCCCTGCGGCGCCACACCGAAAACGCCGAGCATCTGGTTCACAACACCCGTTGTGCCCGGATAGAACAGGATACGCCAGATTTCGGCGAGAACAGCAATCGATGTCACCGCCGGGAAGAAGATCGCGGTACGGATCAGCCGGATATGCCGGGCTTGACCTTCCAGCGCCATCGCAACGGCAAAGGCGAGCACACCGCCGGCAATGGTCGTGACAACGACATAGACAAGCGTGTTCAGCGTTGCCGCATGCAGCGCACTATCGGAAAAAGCGCGTTCGAAATTGGCCAGTCCGACCCACTGATCGGCGCCGATAAACTTCACCTTGTAAAAGCTCATGATCAGCCCCCTGACAATGGGGACGAACTTGAACCAGGTAAAGACGATCAGGGCCGGGGCCAGAAACAGCCAGGGCACGATCCATCTGAGGTTTTTGGAATGAAGCCGCATATGCTCCTCCGCTTGACGCCGGAAAAACCGGCCAGCGCCAGACGATGCGCCGGCACCTGAAATTGCGAAACTGTGACGGTAGTGAATTCAGCCGGCCACCGACCGGTCATCCGGCGCCGCGCCGCAGGGGAGGCAACGGCACGGCGCCAGACCAGATCAGACCTTACTTGGCGAGGACGCCCTGAAGGTCGAGTTCCGCGTTGATGACCTCATCGGTGTTTTCAAGACCGGCCATGATGTCGGAATCACAGCTCGAAAGCACCTGGTTGAGACCATCGGCAGCGGCCTGGCGGATCGGCTTCCAGTTCGGCACGCTCGGGAAATAGCGTGCGGAAGAAGCGTAGAGATCAGCATAGGTCGCCCATGCCGGATCGGGCTGAACCTCTTTGGTATCCACGTTCTTGTTGACCGAAAGGCGGACAATGGCATTGTCGCCGGTGCCGGCAGCCATACCGGTTTCCTGCCCCTTTTCGGAGATCAGATATTCGATGAACTGCTTGGCTTCGTCCTCGTGGTCCGTGGTGACCATCACGAATGCCGCTTCGCCCTCTGCAAGCTCTGCCTGACCGGCAGGCCCGGCCGGCGGCGCCACGACCTCGAACTTGTCGCGGCCCGGCTCACGGACGAATGCCGCGATGTGATAGGGACCCGAGCGATAAATGCCCGCCTGACCGGAAGAAAACACAGGCGTCGCATCACCGGTGGTGGATGTGATCGCTGCCGGCTGGGCATAACCTTCGCAGATCATCTTGCGGGCAAAGCCGACGGCCTCCTCGACCTCGGGCGTTGCCATGGATGAGACATAGCCATCGCCCTCAGGCTGAAGAAACTGACCACCCGCCTGCCAGATCAGATCGGACATGAACCAGGAGGCATAACCGCGCGTGCTCGAAAGCGGCATGACATAGCCGTAGGTGTCATCGGCGCCGTTGCCATCCGGGTCTTCTTCGGTAAAGGCCTTGGCGAGGTTATAAAGTTCATCCCAGTTTTGCGGCACGTCATAACCAAGTTTTTCGCGCCAGTCCTTGCGGATAAAAACCGCGAACGCCTGCGCCGAGGTCGGAACGCCGTAGTAATTGCCGTCGGGCGCATGAACGCTGTTCCAGGCAACATCGTAAAGCTGATCGCCGCCGGTGATCGATTCCCGGTCGATCTGCTTGACGATGCCCATGTCCTGCAGCTGCCCCATGGAGGTTGCATCGTTGATGATCAGATCCGGGAGGCTTCCGCCTGCCGCTGCCCGCGCGAGGCGCGTTTCAAAATCGATATTGGCCAGAAACAGATCGACATCGACGCCCGTTTCAGCCGTAAAGCCATCGATGATGCGCTCGATCGTGGGGCGTTCGGCATCGCCGTAGCGCATCCAGACTTCCAGTGAATCGGCGGCATGGGCTGCCGAAGCGAGTGTTGTGCTTGCCAGCGCGAGAACTGCAAGCGCTCCTGTTTTCTTCATGGGAAACCTCCTCAAAGTTTTCATATCCCTGCACGCCTCCCGGACATTGCCTGAAGCGTATCCACGGCAGGTCTGCTCTGCTGAGCATGGCGGGACTATACGCACAGTTTTTCAGGTGAATCAAGAAAACGTTTAACTAAAATTTTCGCGTGATATAAATTGCCCGTAATGCTATAATGAACGCAAAATCGACCTGAGATAGCGTATTTTTCGCCAATTTGAGCGCGCCCTGCCTCTGAAGGTGAATGCAAAGCCGCTTCATTCTCAAAGAAATGTGAAAACTAGGAAAGCGTTTATCTCGCATGGGCCGCCAGAAAAGACCGACAATACGCGATGTTGCCGAAAAGGCCGGCGTATCCATTGCAACCGTTTCCAAATATGTGAACAGGCAGCAGTCTTTCTCTCAGGCCGTGGAAGACAAGTTGCGCAGCGCAATACAGGATCTGGGCTACAGCCAGAATCCGCTTGCCCGCTCGATGGTGACCGGCCGGACAACGGCAATCGGGCTTGCCGTCATGGATATCGCCAATCCGCACTACGCCAATGTTGTCAAAGGCGCCAATCGTGTCGCACTGGAAAACGGCTACAACCTTCTTGTCGTGGATATGGAGGAAAGCATTTCGGCAGCCCGGCCGCTGCTGGCCGCCCTCTCCCCGCGCACCGACGGGCTGATTGTCAGCGCGCGCGTTCCCCAGGATGTCGCCGACTGGCTCGCCGAACTCGACAAGCCGGTTGCCTTCCTCGGCCAGCCCGAACGCGATGACGTCACGACGGTCGGGACAGACAGCGTTCAGGTTGCATCCCTGCTGGCGCAGTTCCTCGTTCGGCAGGGGTTCAGCAAATTCGGCTATGTCGGCTATTCGCGCGCGGCCTGGAACGTTGAACGCCTGCGCGGCCTCAGGGAGGTTTTAGAGCCGGCCGGCCTGGAATTGCAGGTCTTTGATGTTGAAGAACCCACAAGCGAGGCCGGCGAAAGAGCGGCGGCGCGGGTTCTGCTGTGCCAGGACCGACCGGACGTCATCATCGGCTGCAACGACCTTGTCGCGATCGGCCTGATGAGCGAGGCGCGCGCGCTCGGCTTCAATGTGCCCGAAGACATCGCCTTCGCCGGCATCGATAACATTCCGACAAGCCGATATGTCACACCGCCACTGACAACAGTGGATGTCTGCAGCCAGATGACAGGCGAGGTCGTGATGAAACAGATGATGGCGATGATTGAAGACAAGCCCTGCCCCGAAGGCCTGGCCCCGGAACCGGCCCTGATCATCCGCGATTCGACCCGGCGCACGGTCAAATCAAAGCAATTGGCCAGATAGGCCTTCCCTGCATGCCGAGCGCTGTTGCGGTATGGCGCGCCGTCTACACCCCTCTTGTCCGCCCGCGCATCAGCATCACAAGAAACGGTGCGCCGATGAGCGAGGCGGCAAGGCCGGCCGGGATTTCGTAGGGAAAGATCACGATGCGGCCGGCCCAGTCGGCAAGCGTCATCAGTCCGCCGCCCAGAAGCGCCGCGCCGATGATCGTGTCGGCGGGCCGCCTGAGACCGAGAAGGCGCGCGGCGTGCGGCGCCATCAGCCCGACGAAACTGAGCGGTCCGACGCAAAGCGTCGCGGCGGCACTCATCAGCCCGGCAAGAAGCAGCAGCACGCTGCGCGCCCGCGTCACGTCGACGCCGCGCGCTGCGGCCACGGCATCGCCGAGCGGCAGAAAGACAAGCCAGCGCCGAAAGAGCAGCGCAAGCGGCAGGATGAGAGCAAGGACAAGTGCGGCAAGGCCAACCAGCGGAAAGTTTGCGCTATAGGTCGATCCGCTCAGCCAGCGCATCAGAAAGAGCGCGCGCGGATCGCCGCTTGCGCCGAGAAAGCCGATCACGGCGTCGGCCAGCGCCGTCAGGGCAATGCCGCCAAGCAGGACGCGCTCCGGCGCCAGTCCGGAACGCACCGCAAGCAGGAAAATGACGGCGATGACGGCAAGCGCGCCGGCGGCGGCCGTTGCAAACTGCGCGGCAAGCGGCAGCGTCGCGAAAATCAGCACGCCGGCCGTCACGCCAAGCGTTGCACCGGCGCCGATGCCGAGAATTTCGGGACTGGCCATCTCGTTGCCTGTCAGCCGTTGCAGGATGACGCCGGCAACCGCCAGCATCGCGCCTGCAAGAAAGGCCACCAGTATCCGCGGCACGCGTAACGGCGCGATGGCTGCAAAGAGATCGGGCGTCAGGATGGTGAAGGCGCCCGTTCCGTTGCGGCCAATGAACAGGGCGAGGACGAGAACGACAAGGCTGATGATGGCGGAAAGGCCAAGCCTGGTGCGCGCGCCGGGCTCGGTGCGCGAAGCGGCGGCCTCGGGCCGGCGATGGCGGATCTTGAGGCGCGACAACAGCGCAATCAGAAGCGGCGCGCCAAAGACGGCGGTGACCGCGCCGGTCGGCACAAGCCCGCCACCGCCTTGCGAAAACCACGCAACCGCATTGTCTGTGAGGAAAAGCAGTGCCGCGCCGATGACGGCGGACCAGATCAGGATTTCGACGGGGCGCCGCGCACCGGTCAGGCGGGCGAGCGTGGGGGCGACGAGACCGACAAAGCCGACAACGCCGACCGCGCTGGTGACGATCGCGGCAAACGCCACGGCAACTGCCATCGCCGCAAGACGCAGGAGATTGATGCTGACGCCGAGCGATTTCGCCCCCGCATCCCCAAGGTCGATCAGCGTCAGCGGGCGGACCAGAAGGGCGGTAAAGCCCGAAAGCACCGCGAATTTGACGGCAAGACCGAGCGGAACCTGCCAGCTCTGCTGGGCGAGCGAGCCCGCACCCCAGATGAAGAGACCGGCCAGATAGCGCTCGTTCAGAAGCAAAAGCACAGCCGAAAGCGCGCCGCACCACAGACCGACGATGAGGCCGGCAATCACCAGCGCAATCGGGGAGAAATTCTGTCGCGCGCCGATCACCAGCACGAGACCGGCAGCCGCCGCGGAGCCTGCGAGCGCAACGAGGTCACGGCCGAAACCGAGAAGCGCCGGGGCAAACAGCATGGCAAGCGCCAGTGCCAGCCCGCCGCCTGCGGACACGCCAAGCGTTGTCGGCGAGGCAAGCGGATTGCGCAGAACCTGCTGGAAGATGGCGCCGGAAAGCGCAAGGGCCGCACCGCAGACAAGTGCGGTGGCCATGCGGGGCAGGATGGCGTTCCAGAGCACCATCCTGCCGATATCGTAGCTGCCCCCGACAATGCTTTCTGCCGGGCTTTCTGCCGGCGCCGCGATCAGCCAGATGGCGATCGCCATGCCGAGACCACCGAGAAGAAGGCTGATGCCCACCGGTCCGAACTGTGCCCTGCTCATGCCCGCACCTCCATGGCCTCGGTCAGGAGCGTTGCAAAGCGGATGGCCTCGTTGACCATGCCGAACAGCAGCACGGGCGGAAGCATGACGCGACGCTCAGGCGCGACAAAAGGCAGCGCGCGCCAGAGCGGGCTATGCTCGAGGCGGGGAAGGATATCGTCGGCAAGCGGCTCGACGATGACGAGCCGGGTCGAAGGATCGCCTATGCGTGCAAGATCGGCAACGGAGACGGTCTCATAGCCCCAGTAATTGGCTTCTCCCTGCCAGGCATTCGCAAGGCCGAGCCGGCTCAGGACGGCGTCATAAAGCCCCGGACTGGAATAGACCCGGACATGGCGTTCATCGAGAAAGGAGATGACGGCGACGGGCGGCAAGGCGCGTTTTCCGAGCCGTTCGGCGCAATCGTCGAAGATTGCCTCAGCCTTTTCAAGGAAACTCTCCGCTTCGCCCGCACGATCAACGGTCTTGCCAAGAAGGCGCGTCGCGGCTGCGGCATTTTCCAGAACCGGCCCGCCCGAGGGTCCGTAGACATCAAGGCTGAGAACCGGGGCATAGGGCTCAAGCCGCGGCGTCAGGTGGGAGAGGAACGGCGTCGTCAGGATCAGGTCGGGCTTCAGCCCGGCGAGCACTTCGAAGCTGATTTCCCATGAGGAGCCGAGATCGGCGACGCCTTCCGGCATGGCCGGCGCGCCGACCCATTGCGCCCAACCGTCAAGCGAGGCAACGGCGGCAGGCGTCACGCCGAGGGCAAGCAATGTCGAGGCGCCGGCATAGTCGAGGCAGGCAATCGTTCGCGGCGTTGCCGCCCGCGACGAAAACGCCGGCGCCAGCAAGGCGGCCGGCAGCAGGGACAGGAGCGCGCGGCGCCTGATGATTGCGCGGCGCTTCGGTTCAGCGGACATAGGCAAGCGGCACAGACTGGCTCGGATGGGGCAGGACATCCATCTCGACGCCATAGATCTGGCGCAGCGTATCGCGATTGAGGAAGACGGATGGCGCGCCGTGGGCCACAAGCCGCCCCGCTTTCAGCGCACAGAGATGATCGGAAAACCTTGCCGCCATGTTGATGTCGTGCAGGACGATGATCACCGACAGGCCGTTTTCGTGCGAGAGCTTCCTGATGAGGCTCAGCACCTCGATCTGATGGGCGATGTCGAGCGCGGATGTCGGCTCGTCGAGCAGGAGACAGCGACTGTCCTGGGCAATCAGCATGGCGATCCAGGCGCGCTGGCGTTCTCCGCCGGAAAGCGTGTCGACCATCCGCTCCGCCATTGCGGCAAGCCCGGCCATGGCAAGTGCTGCCTCCACCTTGTTGCGGTCCGTCTCGCTGAAACGGCCGATGGCGCCATGCCAGGGGTAGCGGCCGCAGGCCACCAGCTCGCGCACCGTCATACCGGTGGCGCCGCCTGTATCCTGGGCAAGATAGGCGACGTTGCGGGCGAAATCGCGCGCTGCAATCGCCTCCACCGGCCCGCCATCAAAGAGAACGCGCCCGGCCGACGGGATTTGCTGACGCGCGAGAAGCTTCAGCAATGTCGACTTTCCAGACCCGTTGTGGCCGACCAGAGCGGAAACCGAACCCTTTGGAAAACGGATGGAGATGTCCGAAAGCAGCGGCCTGTCTTCGACCGAAAACGACAGGTTTTCGGTTTGAAAACCGGCATCTTGCGTCATCTGGGGCGTTAAACTGGCGGCAAAGTCCATCGGATCATCCTGAAACCAGGGCGGGCGGCTTGAAGCTTCCATAATAAAGATGATATTTACTTTCAAGTTTTTTACGTGACGCATCTGGCAACGTTGGACAGTTCTTCGGTGAAACACTTTCCGCGGATGGAAATCGATATTGAGGGATTTTCCGTTGTCGGCAGCCGGCATCATCGTTTTGGCGGCGATCTGGTCGCCGACCTCTGGGATGTCGATTGCAGCGCGATGGCGGGTGGCTATTACGTCAGCCGTGACCCACGCATCTTTGTTCTGCTTGAAACGCGGTCCGGCCCGCAAGGGGCCTTCACCATGTCGGAAGTCGGTGGACGCAAACTGCCGGATTGCGGCGTGCGCGCCCTGCATTTCATCCCCGCCGGCATGGAGATGCAGACCGAGCTGACCGCAGTACAAGGACTGCGCCATCTCGACCTTCATTTTGATGCCGGGACGCTGAGCCGCAGGCTGGGCAGTCGTTTTGACACGACCGCGCTGAGCGAGCCGCGCTTCATGCTGAACGATGAACGGCTGATCCAGATTGCCGGCCTTCTGGCTGCCGAACTTGCCGCGGAAAACCCGCTGCACGATCTCTATGGCGACGGGCTGATCAACGCGCTCCTGGTCGGGCTTCTCGGCGTGCCGCCGGACGAGCCGCGACCGCGCAGCAAGCTTGCCGACTGGCAGGTTCGACAGGTGACAGGACACATCGCCGCCCATTCCGCCCGGCGCATTCCGCTGGAGGAGCTTGCAGGCCTGATCGGACTTTCGGCTTCCTATTTCAGCCACGCGTTCAAGGCAAGCACCGGCCTTTCGCCCCAGCAGTGGCAGATGAACCACCGGATCGAGCGCATCAAGGATGAACTCAGAAATCCGACCATCCCGATCACGACGATTGCCGCTCAGGCCGGCTTCGCCGACACCGCACACTTCTCGCGCAGTTTCCGTCGCGTGACCGGCATGACACCTTCCCGCTGGCGGGCGGCCAACGGCATCGCCCCTGCGGCGGCGACCTGACCGCGCCACATTTT
The DNA here is from genome assembly GCF_040545495.1 of Martelella mangrovi. Classification (NCBI taxonomy): domain Bacteria; kingdom Pseudomonadati; phylum Pseudomonadota; class Alphaproteobacteria; order Hyphomicrobiales; family Aurantimonadaceae; genus Martelella; species Martelella mangrovi. The sequence continues at coordinate 342,520 of NZ_JBEPLY010000001.1, read as the reverse complement.
GAACCAAATCCGTTCTACTGCGAGCCGATTTGTGCAAGCGCCGGCTTTATACCTGAGTTAATGACTCACATTAATTCTCTCTAACACCGTACCGGCAGCGATCATGTCCCGAGTTTACCTTTCCGCCCGTCCCGTCTTCCTGCTCAAAACCAGCGCCGCCCTGGCTCTGCTGGCAACGGCCGTTCCGGCCCTCGCGCAGGATGCGCTCACAGTGCTGGAGCCTGTCGACGTCACGGTTGACGGCGGTGATGGAACCGGCCCGATCGACGGCTATGTCGCGCGCCAAACGCGGACCGGTTCCAAGAACGATACGCCGATTGCCGCGATACCGCAGTTCGTTTCGGTCATCGGTCGCGATGAACTGGACGACCGGGGCGCAAATGCCAAGGTCGATGAAGCGCTGCGTTATACCGCCGGCGTGTTCGCCCAGCCCTTCGGCGCCGATCAGGATACGGACTGGATCTATGTGCGCGGCTTCGATGCGAGCCAGACCGGCGTGTATCTCGACGGCCTGAACCTGTGGTCCTACGGCTTCGGCGGTTTCCAGATCGATTCGACGTTCCTGGAGCGCGTGGAAGTGCTGCAGGGCCCGGCCTCGGTGCTTTACGGCGGCTCCAATCCGGGCGGCATCGTCAATCTGGTATCGAAGCGACCGCAGCCGGAGAACTTCACCTACAGCGAAATCGGCATCAACAATTTCGGCAATGCCTATCTCGACCTCGATACCAACGGCACCAATGAAGACAACGGCATTTCCTGGCGCTTTACCGGCAAGGTTTCCGGCGGCGACCAATATGCCGACCAGTCGGAGGATTTTCGCGGCGTTCTGATGCCGCAGATCACATGGTCTGCGGATGATCAGACCGCGCTCAGCCTCTACGCCTATTATTCCTCGCTCGACCAGAATACCGGTTCGAACGGCTTCCTGCCCTATTACGGCACCGTCGAGCCGCAATATTTCGGCCGTATCCCGCGCGATGCCAATTACGGCGAGCCATCCACGGATGAAGGCCTGATCCAGCAGACGCTGGTCGGCTACGAATTCGAGCATACCTTTGACAGTGACTGGACCTTCACGTCGAACGCGCGCTACGGCCATGTCATGCGCAAGGAAAACCAGCCTTATCCCTACGGCTACTACGATCCGGCGACAGGCACCGGCTTTCTGACAAAGCCCGCCGCCGACGGCGCCTATCTGACCCGTCTTGGCTTCAACCACAAGACCACGGTCGACAGCTTTGCCGCCGACAACCGCCTGAACGGCAATGTCACCACCGGCATGTTCGATCACGACATCCTCGTCGGCCTGGATTACAAATATTACCAGCTCGACAGTGTGCAGGCATCATCGACCGCTACGCCGATCAGCGTCATCGATCCGGTTCATGGCGTGCCGCAGCCGGCCAACAGCGTCTATCTCGATCAGACGCTGACCCAGCAGCAGCTCGGCATCTACGCGCAGGACCAGATCCGTTTCGGCGGCGGTTTCATCGCCACCCTGAACGGCCGTTACGACTATGTGCATACCGATCTCGACGATCATCTCGGCAGTGTTTCCTACCGCTCGAACGACAACGCCGTCTCCGGCCGCGCAGGCCTGGCCTATGAATTCGAAAACGGCATCACGCCCTATGTCAGCGCCTCGACCTTCTTCAATCCGCTGATCGGCAACAGCATCGACGGACCGCTCGAGCCGGAAGATGGTTATCAGGTGGAAGGCGGGCTGAAGTATCAGCCGTTTGCCTTTGACGGCCTGTTCACCGCCTCGGTCTTCCACATCACCAAGAACAACTGGACGGTGACCGATCCGCTGACCTTCCTCGACAGCCAGGTCGGACAGGTCGATGCCGATGGCGTCGAATTCGAGGGCAAGGTCAATCTCAATGACGACTGGAAGCTGCTCGGTTCGTTCACCTGGCAGAGCCAGGAGATCAAGGACCATGCCGACCCGTCGCTGATTGGCAACGAGCCTTACCTGGTCCCCAATGTGACGGCTGCAGCATGGCTGACTTACACCGTGCCGGAGGGCGTGCTTGAAGGCCTCAGCCTTGGCGGCGGCATTCGTTTCGAGGGCGAAAGCTGGGCCGACATGGCCAACACCGAAAAGGTGCCAGCTTCAACGGTTTTCGATCTCAATGTTTCTTATGAGAGGAATGACTGGACCGCAGCGATCAACGTCGTCAACCTGTTCGACAAGGAATATGTCGCCGGTTGCCAGGGACTGAACGTCTGCGGCTACGGCCAGAGCCGCACCATCACCGCAAGCCTCGGCAAGAAGTGGTAGACCATCCTTGGTGCCGACAGCTGCACGCTCCGTGAGCAGGTTTCTGCAAAATACCTCCCTCGCCGGCAGAGCGGCCTCGCTGGACACGCCGTCATTTTGAGGTCATCAAACAAGCAGAGGAAATTTTTCCTGTCTTTGAGTCAGGCACCGGGGAGGATCGTATCTTATGGATCGCAATTTCGCTGGGAAGCTGCGGCTGAAGCAGTTGATGGTCGTCACGGCGCTCGCCGAAACGGGCAATATGCATCGTGCGGCAGAAACGCTGGGCATGACCCAGTCAACGGCGTCGAAGCTCCTGAAAGATCTCGAGGGACTGCTTGGCGCGACGCTTTTTGTGCGTGAACCGCGGGGCATGACGCCGACGGATATGGGCTATGACGTGGCCGATTTTTCGCGATCTGTCCTCGTCAGGATCGACCGCTTCTCAGAAGATTTTGAAGCGAAAATTTCCGGCGGCCACGGCCTTCTTGTGGTCGGCGCCATCATGGGCGCGGCGCCGGATCTGATTGCAAGTGCCGTGGCCGCCATGAAAGCGGAACGCCCGCGCCTGGTCATCAGGCTGCTTGGGGAGACCAGCGACCAGATCCTCGATATGCTCGAAGACGGCACAGTCGATGTTGCGGTCGGGCGCTTCAGCACACCGCGCCACTGGCAGCTTTTCGACTTCGAACCGCTCGGCGAAGAACCCTTGCGCCTTGTTGCCCGCGCCGGTCACCCGCTGGCCGATCGCGATGACGTTACTTTGCAGGAATTGCATGCGTGGCCATGGATCATGCAGCCCGGCAACAATCCGACCCGGCAGCTCCTCGACGGCGCCTTTGCCGAACATGGCCTCTGCGCACCGGTAAACTATGTCGAATCCGCCTCCATCTTTGCCATTCTGCAGCTTCTGCAAAGCAGCGACGCGGTTGCGGTTTTGCCGATTTCGGTGGTGCGCGACCACCTCAATGCACAGCTTCTCTCGGCCCTTCATGACCCGATCGGCAAGCAAATTCGCGGATTCGGCATTGCCCGCAGGCGCAACGAGGCGCTCTCGCCCAATGCCGAATCCTTTGTCGAGAAACTCCGCTCATTCGCCGCGTAAGCGGTTTCCCTCAGGCGCGGCCGACGCTCTGCCGCTGCGCGCCAAGCCCTTCGATACCAAGCTTCATCGTCTCGCCGCCGGACAGATAGACCGGTGGCTTCAGCCCCATGCCGACGCCCGGCGGGGTGCCGGTGGAGATGATATCGCCCGGCTGAAGTGACATGAACTGGCTGATATAGGAAACCAGATGGCGGACCCCGAAAACCATGGTGCGGGTGGAACCGTCCTGATAGCGTTTGCCGTCCACCTCCAGCCACATCTTCAGGTTCTGCGGATCGTCGATTTCGTCAGTGGTGACAAGCCAGGGGCCGATGGGACCGAACGTATCGGCGCTCTTTCCCTTCACCCACTGGCCCGAACGCTCGATCTGAAAGCCACGTTCCGAGATGTCATTGATGACGCAGTAACCGGCGACATGATCCATCGCCTCGTCTTCGGAGATGTAGACACCGCCCTTGCCGATCACGACGCCCAGCTCCACCTCCCAATCGCATTTGTCGGAGCCGCGCGGCACGAGAACCTCATCGAACGGACCGCAAATGGCGCTTGTCGCCTTCATGAACATCACTGGTTCAGCCGGAACCGCCATGCCGCTTTCAGCCGCGTGGTCGGCATAGTTGAGGCCGATGCAGATGAATTTGCCGACCTGCGCGACACAGGGTCCGATCCGCTCGTCTTCGAGAAGCGGCAAGGTCTGCGGATCGATTGCAGCAATCCGCGCCAGACCTTCGGGCGTGATTGCATCGCCGGCAATGTCGGCAATATGGGCTGAAAGATCGCGCGCCCTGCCCTCGGCATCAAGGATCGCCGGTTTCTCATGGCCGGACGGGCCTATTCTTAAAAGCTTCATGTCTTTTCTTCCGTTTGAGGGATCAATAGGTCGCGCGGCCACCGGAGAGATCGAACACGCCACCGGTTGTGAAGCTATTGTCTTCGGAGGCGAGCCAGACAATCATCGCAGCCGCTTCATCGACCTCCAGAAAACGCCCGCGCGGGATTTTCGACAGCATGTAGTCGATATGTTCCTGCGTCATCTGATCGAAAATACGGGTTCGCGCCGCTGCGGGCGTGACGCAGTTGACGGAAATATTGCTGCCTGCCGTTTCCTTGCCCAGCGATTTGGTCAGCGCGATAACCCCGGCCTTGGAGGTGGAGTAGGCGCAGGCATTGGGATTGCCCTCCTTGCCGGCGATCGATGCCACATTGACGATGCGCCCGTAACCCCGTTCGATCATGCCGGAAACAATGGTGCGGTTCAGGTAGAAAACGCCGTTCAGATTGATGTCCATCACCCGCAGCCATTCCTGCGGATCATAGTCACGGACCGGCGCATTGGCACCGGCAATGCCGGCACAGGCGATCAGCACGTCAATGCCGCCGAGTGCTTCCTCTGTATCCCGCGTCACCTTTTCCACGGCGGAAAGATCGCGTTGATCGACCAGCCGGAAATCACAGCCGAGTTCGCCGGCCGCTTTCTTGCCAACGGCTTCGTCCATATCCCAGATCGAGACTTTCGCGCCGCCGGCGATCATCCTCTTTGCGACGGCCAGTCCGATACCCTGCGCACCGCCGGTGATGACCGCAACGCGGTCTTTCAGATCGATATTGTTCATGAACTCCTCCTTGAAGATAATTTCCACAGTCAGCGCGTCAGAAAATTCGGGATGAAAAGCGTGATCTGCGGCAGATAGGTGATGGCGATGAGCCCGGCCAGAATGATGCCGAAATACGGCAGGAAGGGCCTCAGGACTCTGGCGTAACTGACATTGGCAATCCGGCAGGCCAGAAGCAGGATGATGGCCACCGGCGGGGTTATGGAACCAAGCAGAACGCTGATGATCGTGACGATGGCAAAATGGATCGGATCGATCCCGTAGGCCGCGCCGATGGGCGCCAGCATCGGCGTCACCAGAATAAGCGCCGAAATGGTTTCAACGAACATGCCGAGGGCGAGCAGCGCGACTACGATCAGACCGAGCGCGATAAATCTGTTGTCGGTCAGCGACGTCAGGGCGGCAGCAAGCTGTGCGGGAAATCCCTCGCGGGCGATGATCCATGAGAAAAGTGCAGCACCGCCGAGAATGATCAGGATCGATGACGTCGCAATCGCGGATTCACGGAAGAAGTGCCACGTATTTGTGAAACGGAGCTGGCCCGTAAAAACACCGTAGATCAGGGCATAGATCACCGCCAGAATACCGGCCTCGGTGGCCGTGAAAATACCTGACTGAATGCCGCCGATGATCAGCAGCGGAAGGACAAGTGCGGGCGCAGCCTGTTTCAGGCTCACGAGAATTTCCGAGAACCCGGCTCGTTCGTGCCGCTTGCCGCCCAGCTCATCGGCCTTCCACCATGTGAAGGCCATCAGCAGGCCGGCGATCACCAGGCCGGGCAGGATACCGGCCAGAAACAGCGTGCCGATCGAAAGCCCGGTCATGGCACCATAAAGCACCATCAGCAGGCTTGGCGGAATAATCGGACCAAGAATGGCCGATGCGGCCGTGATGACCACCGCCGATTCAGGCTTGTAGCCCTCACGTTTCATCGCCGGCAGAAGCATGGAGCCTATTGCGGCGACATCAGCCGCGGCCGAACCGGAAATGCCGGAAAACATCAGGCTGGTCAGAATATTGACCTGTCCCAGCCCGCCCCGGATATGGCCGACCAGCGCCGTGGCGAAACGGACGATTGCATGGGTAATACCGGAGACATTCATCAGATTGCCGGCCAGAATGAACAGCGGAATAGCGAGAAGCGGAAAACTGTCGAGCGACGAGAAAAAGCGCTGCGGCAGGATCAGCAAGGGAACGCCCGGCCAGCCGACAATGATGGCAACCGCGGACAATCCCATCGCAAAGGAGATCGGAACGCCGATAATCAGAAGCACGATGAAGACGGCGAACAGCAAAAGCACAGTCACGTTTCGTCTCCTTCATCACCGCTGACGCGGACGGGCAGAAACGAATGGCCGGGTCTGATCAGCAGGGCGATGACGCCCAGCGCAGCCCCGATCGGGATGGGTGCATACATCCACGCTCTGGAAAGCCCCAGCGTGGGAGACGAAAACGCTGCCGAACGCGCTGTGAAAAGGTAACCCTGCCAGGCCAGAACCAGCAGAAAAACGATGCCCAAGGCGGAGGCGAGCCGACCGCGCCAGAATTCCATATCCGCGGACAGCGAAATCACATCCACAATGATCTCTTCGCGGTAATAAAGCACCACCGGAAGCCCCAGCATCACCGACCAGACGAGAAGAATCCGCACGACTTCCTCCGTCCAGAAGAAGCTCGGCCCGGGTGCAAACCGGTCGACCACCTGCAGGAAGACGAGAAACATCATCACAGCGAAGACGATGACCATCAACACAGCGATTGCGTTGATGGCCAGATCGGCAACGCGACGCGGGGCAGAACCCCGCTTGCGCATCGTCATTGTCACTCTCCGCCGGCTGCCCGTATGGCCGCGACAACATCGGTGGCATTGGCCTTTTCGGCGAAGCTGTCCTGAACCGGGACAAGTGCGGCGCGGAAAGGCGCGAGATCGAACTCGTTGATGGCAAGACCGGTCTCGGCAAGTTTGTCGAACCATGCGGCTTCGCGCTCGGGCGATTCCTGGCGCTGAAGAACGGCAACCTCCTCGGCGGCAGTCAGCACAACGTCGCGCTGGTCGTCGGGAAGGCTATCGAGAAATGCGCGATTGCAGCAGAACGAGCCGTCGAACAGAATATGGCGCGTCATGTTGAGGTTGTCGGTCACCTCATACATTTTCTGGATATAGCCGACCTCGGGCGTGCCCTCCATTGCGGAAACGACGCCGGTCTGAAGCGCTGTATAGATTTCCGGCGAAGGGATCGGTGTCGGCTGCGCATTCAGCGCCCGGAACGTTTCGATAAAGACGGGGCTTTCCGGAACGCGGATCTTGATACCGTCAAAGGCGGCGGGCGTGTCGAGCACCTTGCCCTTGGAATAGGTGTCGCGATAGCCGGCAAGGATCCAGTTCATGACGACAAGGCCGGTCGCCTGTTCAAGTTCCTCGGAAAGTCCCGTTCCGATATCGCCGGTCACGACATTGGTCCAGTGTTCGCGTCCGTCATAAAGATAGGGCAGCGTCAGCACACCGAAGGCCGGGACATAGTTGGCGTAAAGCCCGCTTTCGCCATAGCCCATTTCCAGCGTGCCCAGCTGGACAGATTCGATGATCTCCCTTTGCCCGCCCATCTGGCCGGAGGGAACGACAACGACCTTGAGCGCCCCATTGGTTCGTTCATCGACAAGCTCGGCAAATCGTGTCGCAGCGATGTGCTGTTCGGATGTCTCGGGCAGATGATGCGCCAGACGAATGGTCGTCTGGGCAGACGCCCGGCTTCCCATGGCCGCGGCTGCGGCAAGACCTGCGGTCAGTTTGCCGAACGTACGGCGGTTCATCATCGACATGGGTAATCTCCTCCTCTGTTACCCCGTGCATAAAATTCCGCATGCCCGATCTATGGCAGGGCAACGGTCCTCACTCAGTGCGTATATGGCCTTTCGAGGGTGATATCCTGCGAAAGCTTCACGCCGAAGCCCGGTTTGTCCAGTGCCGAGATTTTCAGCCTGCCGTCGACCGGAACCGGTTCACCTTCGAGCATCGGCGTGAACATCGGAACGACCTTGTCCGCTGCCGGCGCCATCATCAGAAATTCGGCAAAGGGGCTGTTCTGGCGGGTGCAGACGAAGTGATAGCTGTAGACACTCGATCCATGCGGGACAACCAGCTTTCCGTGGGCATCGGCGAGCGACGAGATTTTCAAAAGCTCGGTCAGGCCCCCGCACCAGCCGACATCGGGCTGGATCAGGTCGCAGCAGTCCATCTCCATCAAAAGCCGGAAGCCCCATCGGGTGGCTTCATGTTCGCCCGTGGTCACCATCATGCCGCGCGGAACGTCCCTCTTCAGCTCCGCATACCCCCAGTAATCGTCCGGCGGCAGGGCCTCCTCAATCCATTTGAGCCCGAATTCGTGGGCGGCATTGGCCAGCTTGGTCGCATAATTGACATCCAGACTCATCCAGCAATCGAACATCAGCCAGAAATCATCGCCCACGGCATTGCGCATCTCACCGAGCCGCTGCAGTTCCGCGTGGACGCCTTCGGCGCCCTGCGCCGGGCCATGGCGCACGGCCATCTTGCCGCCGATGAAGCCCATTTGCTTTGCCAGATCAGGCCGGGCGCCCGTGGCATAAAAGCGGATCTCGTCGCGCACGGCACCGCCGATCATGGCGTGCACCGGCTCCTGCCGGACCTGCCCCAACAGGTCCCACAATGCCAGATCGACGCCCGAGATCGCGTTCAGGACGATGCCGCGCCGCCCGTAATAGAGCGTCGCATTGTACATCTGGTCCCACATCAGCTCGATGTCGGTAACCTTGCGGCCTTCGAGAAACCGCGCGAGATGGCGCTCGATGATGAAGGCAGCCGGCTCTCCGCCGGTTGTCACCGCAAACCCGTAATGTCCGCCATCCGTCTCGATCTCGACGACGACGGTCCCCAGTACATTGATGCCGAAAGACTGACGGCTTTTGCGATAGGCGGGATATTTCGACATCGGCGTCGAAATATTGTCGTCGATCCAGTGCCCTTCGCTTTGATCGTGATAATCAGCGCCGCCGCCGCGCACCACAGATGCCCGAACCTGCCTGATAACAGCAGTTCCCATAGGTTCCTCCGATTTCCTCCGCAGCTTTGAGGCGTGTGTGACACGCTGCTGCCTCGAAAGCATCGTTAGCGCGCGAAAAACATTCCGAAAAATGAATTAATTGCCATGAATGATCGCAAAACACGATCGGTCGCCGTTCATCGCTTTTACCCCCGGAAGTCGATGCGCGCGATAATTCAACCGGTAATAGATCGAGAAACGCGATCAGTTGACATAATCTTTTCATCAGATCAGCATCATTCGGCAAATGACATTCATCAGGCTTTGTGCTTGTCTTTCCGCGCAGCTGACATGGCACGGAGGAGGAATTCCGGTGCCTGACAGTGCAGATTAATTCGGGAGGAATAGTATGAAGAGGCGCACTTTCATCGCCGCTGTGGCTACGGCTGCGGCAGCGCTGACCAGCATGAGCAGCGTTCAGGCCGCAGATTATCCATCAAGACCGATCCAGATGATCGTGCCCTGGGGCGCCGGCGGCGGCACCGATGCCGTCGGACGGATTATTGCATCGGTCATGCAGGAAGATCTGGGCGTGCCGGTCAATGTCGTGAACCGCACCGGCGGGTCCGGCGTGGTCGGTCACTCGGCGATCGCCACAGCCAAGCCGGATGGTTACACGATCGGGATTGCCACCGTTGAAATCGGCATGCTCCACTGGCAGGGGCTGACGGACATGTCCTACAAGGATTTCGACATTCTCGGCATCGTCAATCAGGATCCCGCCGGCATCAGCGTTTCGTCCAGTTCGGACTTCGACACCGCAGCCGGCCTTATGGAGGCCATCAAGAGCCAGCCTGCGGGAACCTTCAAGGCCTCGGGTACGGCGCAGGGCGGCATCTGGCATATTGCGCTTGCCGGCCTGATGCTTGACCAAGGCCTGCCGGCCGATCAGGTCACATGGGTTCCCAGCAAAGGCTCCGCTCCGGCCCTTACCGACATGGTGGCAGGCGGCGTCGATATGGTGACGTCCTCGCTCGGCGAGGGTGAGGCCATGATCCGGGCTGATCGGGTCAAGGCACTGGCGACGATGTCAAAGGACCGCCTGCCGACATTCCCGGATGTGCCGACGCTGAAAGAGGCAATCGGATCGGACTGGACGATGGCCGCATGGCGTGGCGTCTTCGCGCCGGCAGGCCTGCCGGACGATGTCAATGCCCGCCTCTCCGAAGCAGTCGAGAAGGCCTATAACAGCGCCGAATACAAGTCGTTCATGGAAGGGCGCGGCCAGGGCATGGTCTGGATGTCCGGACAGGAAGCGATCGACTTTGTTGCCAATTCCGATGCTTCGCTCGGAAAGGTCATGAAAGCCGCCGGTCTCACGGCAGAATGATCTGTTCTCAACCGGCAATGTTCGGGCGCGGAGCATATCCGCGCCCCTCATCGGAGACCCGCTTATGAAAGCCAATACATTCCTGCTCGGGCTGGTCATGCTCTTTGCCGGACTGGCTGTGTTCGCCTCTTCCTGGCTGTTTTCTCCATTGCCGAACCAGTCCTATGGTTCCGACACGATGCCCCGCCTTGTTGGATGTCTCGGCATTGTCATAGCCTGTGCTCTGATCATCGAAGCACGATATCAAGGGCAGCGGGCCCCACGCCTCGAAATTCTGGAATGGCTCCGGGATCCGCGCCGTGTTGCCGGCATGTTGGCCACCATTGCCGGGGTGCTGGCCTATGTTCTGCTTTCCGATCAGCTCGGCTTTCCGGGTGTGGCATTTCCACTGGTCTTTGCGCTGATGGTGCTCGCCGGGACACGCGTGGTCGTTGCCCTGCCGGCGGCAGCCATGGCGGTTGTCGTGGTCTACCTGATTTTCGGGCGATTGCTGATGGTGCCCCTTCCGGGCCCGGATTTTCTTTACTTCTAGTATGATAGCGGCAGGTTTGGCCGCCAGGAAGGTGTGTGATGTCGGTCTATCTTGATGCGATCGCACTGGTATTTCAGCCCAATGTGCTGATGGTGATACTGGCTTCGGCCGTCTTCGGAATGTTTGTGGGATGCATTCCCGGGCTGACGGCAACCATGGCGACCGCCCTTCTGGTCCCCCTCACCTTTTTCATGGACCCCATCCCGGCGCTGGCATCGATTGTCACGGCAACGGCCATGGCGATCTTTTCAGGTGACATTTCCGGCACGCTTTTACGGATGCCAGGCACGCCGGCTTCAGCGGCCTATGTGGAAGATGCCTACAAGATGACCCAGCAGGGGCGCAGCAATGAAGCGCTCGGCGCCTGTCTGGTGTTTTCGGTCATCGGCGGCATTTTCGGAACGATCGTCCTGGCAATCGCAGCGCCGCAACTGGCCGAAGTCGCCCTGAAATTCTCGTCTTTCGAATATTTCTGGCTGGTCTTGCTCGGCCTGTCCTGCGCCGTCTTCGTTGCTCCTGGTTCGGCCACGCTTGGTCTTGTCTCGCTGTTTGTAGGCCTTGTCGCCGCCCTGATCGGACAGAACAATCCGACGGCGGAAGCGCGCTACACCTTCGGCTCCATCGAACTTCTGGCGGGCATTCAGTTCATCCCGGCGATGATCGGGCTTTTCGCTATGGCGGAAGTTATCCGCTTTTATGTGCATCCGGGAAAAGCGCGGCAACCGCCACGGGTTCGCGGGCATATCATACGGCCGCAACTGAAAAACCTGAGACGTTACAAGTTTCAGGTCTTGAGAGGCGCTTCGCTTGGCACCGCAATCGGCGCTCTGCCGGGTGCGGGCGCGGATATCGCGGCCTGGATCTCGTATGCGGTCTCCAAAAAGATGTCACGCCAGCCCGACAAGTATGGCAAGGGCCATGTCGAAGGGATCGTTGAAGCCGGTTCCTCCAACAACGGCGCTGTTTCGGGAGCATGGATACCGGCCCTCGTCTTCGGCATACCCGGCGATTCCATCACAGCCATCGTGATCGGCGTTTTGTATGTGAAGGGCATCAATCCCGGCCCGACAATCTTCCTGTTCCAGCCGGAAATGATCTACGCGGTCTTTCTGGTGTTCTTTCTCGCCAATCTGGTGATGCTGCCCCTTGGATGGATCGCCATCCGTGCGGCCAGTCAGGTTCTGTCGGTTCCGCAGAAGATACTGATGCCCATCATTCTGCTGTTCTGCATTACCGGTGCCTTCGCGATCAATAACTCCGTTGCCGGCATTCTCATCATGCTGGTGTTCGGTCTGATCGGCTTCGTCATGGAAGAAAACGATATTCCCATCGCCCCAGCCATTCTCGGCATTGTGCTGGGACCGATGCTGGAAGATAATTTCGTTACCTCAATGATCAAGAGCGATGGCAATCTCTTCAGTTTCTTCGAGCGCCCCATCGCCGCCGGTCTCGGCGTCGCAGTAATAGCAATCTGGTTTCTCCCATTGCTGATGCGCCGCCTCAAACGCAATTCCACATCGGAGACATAGGACATATGGCTAAACCGGATATTCTTCTGATGGGGCCGCCGGCCAGCACAAACATGATCCCGCTTCTCGAGGACGATTTTACCGTGCACCGGTACTGGGAAGCAGAAGATAAACCAGAGCTCCTTCGCACACTCGCTCCGAACCTTCGCTATGTTGCCACAACCGGCCATCAGGGCCCGGATGCCAATGTCATTCAGGCACTGCCCAATCTGGAGCTCATTGCCTCATTCGGCGTCGGTTATGACGGGATTGACGTTGATGCGGCACGTGCCGCCGGCATCCGTGTCACGAACACGCCGGACGTTTTGAACGATTGCATGGCCGAAATCACGCTTGGCCTGATGCTGTCGCTCGTGCGCGATCTGCCTCAGGCCGACCGATATGTGCGGGAGGGCCGATGGGCTCACGCCAACTATCCCATGCAGGATGAGCTTTCCGGACGGACTGCCGGCATTCTGGGCCTCGGGCGGATCGGCAAGGAAATCGCAAGACGGCTGCAGGCTTTCAGAATGCAGGTGGTCTATCACGGCAGGAACCGACAGCCTTATGAGCCCTACCCCTTCTATTCCAGCCTGAAGGAAATGGCGGAAGCCTGTGACTGGCTGATCGTGATCGCACCGGGTTCCGACAGCACAAGGCATCTCGTCAACGCCGAGATACTCCGGTCACTTGGTCGCGACGGCTGGCTGGTCAATGTCGGTCGGGGGTCTCTGGTCGATGAAGACGCACTGGTAGCAGCACTTCAAAACAAGCAGATCCGTGGCGCGGCTCTCGATGTCTTCGAGAATGAACCCAATCCGCATCCGGGCCTGCTGTCTCTGGAAAATGTCGTACTGTCCCCCCACGCCGGAAGCGCCACAAACCGTACGCGCGACCGCATGGCCGAAACCGTCGCAAAAAACCTGAAGGCCCATCTGCGCGGAGATCCGTTGCCAAATGCCGTTGTGTAATGAAGTTGCCTGTGCCGATGGCTGAGATTTGCCGCAACACCCGGGGGCGGCTGAGGCCTTTCAGCTTGAAGGGTACGGAAAAATGCCTTGAATGCGGCAGCGCGCTCAGCCGTGCTTGACCACCGGACGGATGCGGTCGCCGGCTTCTATCACCAGCGGATCGAAACCAGTGTCGGGTTTTTCCAGCATCTCGAAAAGCTGGGTGCGCATGCGCGGCTCCCAGAATTTGCTGATGTGATCGGCCACCCCGGCGACCGCTTCTTCATGCGGGCGGGTGCGGAAAAAGGCCGCGATCTGGTTTGCCATATAGGTGAGCTTTTCAGGTGCCATTTGCCATGTCCTCCACAAGACATCTCCGCCATGTTTGCCGGCAGCAGACCATTTTATTCCGCCGCCTCGACCCGCCGGGCCTGTCTTGAAAAGCTCTCATATTCCTCCTGCCAGTCCGTCGGCCCGTTGGATGGTGAGACCTGAACCGCCGTCACCTTGTATTCCGGGCAGTTCGTCGCCCAGTCGGAGAAATCCGTGGTGATGACATTGGCCTGCGTGGCCGGGTGGTGGAAGGTGGTATAGACAACGCCCGGCGACACCCGATCGGTGATCTTCGCCCTGAGGCTGGTTTCGCCGGACCTGCTCTGCAGCTTCACCCAGTCGCCATTCTTCACGCCGCGGAGCTCCGCATCATGCGGATGGATTTCCAGAACGTCCTCCTCGTGCCAGACGACATTTTCCGTCCGCCGCGTCTGCGCGCCGACATTATACTGGCTGAGAATACGCCCGGTGGTCAAAAGCAGCGGGAAGCGCGGGCCGGTCTTCTCATCCGTCGCCACATAATCGGTGCGGATGAAGCGCCCCTTGCCGCGCACGAAGCCATCGACATGCATGATCGGCGTGCCTTCCGGCGTCTTGTCATTGCAGGGCCACTGCACCGAGCCTTCTTCGTCCAGCAGTTCATAGGTGACATTGGCAAAGCTCGGCGTGGTCGCGGCAATCTCCGCCATGATCTCGGATGGATGCGTGTAGTTCCAGTTGCCGCCCATCGCATTGGCAAGCAGCTGCGTCACCTCCCAGTCGGCATAACCGGCCTTCGGCGACATTACCCTGCGCACGCGGTTGATGCGCCGTTCGGCATTGGTGAAGGTGCCGTCCTTTTCCAGGAAGGTCGATCCCGGCAGGAAGACATGCGCGTAATTTGCCGTTTCGTTTAAAAAGATATCATGGACGATGACGCATTCCATCGCCGCCAGACCGGCGGACACATGCTTTGTGTCGGGGTCGGACTGCAGAATGTCCTCGCCCTGACAATAAAGACCCTTGAACGTGCCATCGACGGCGGCGTCCAGCATGTTGGGAATGCGCAGGCCCGGCTCATCCTGAATCGGAACGCCCCAGGCCTTTTCAAAGATATCGCGGACATCCGCATTGTTGACGTGGCGATAGCCCGGCAGTTCGTGCGGGAAGGACCCCATATCGCAGGAGCCCTGAACATTGTTCTGGCCGCGCAGCGGGTTCACGCCAACGCCCCGACGACCGATATTGCCGGTCATCATCGCAAGATTGGCAAGGCCGATGACGGTGGTCGACCCTTGAGAATGTTCGGTAACGCCAAGGCCGTAATAAATCGCCGCATTGCCGCCTTGCGCATAAAGCCGTGCGGCTTTGCGAACAGCGTCAGCCGGAACGCCGGTCAGCGCCTCGACGGTTTCCGGGCTGTTGGTCGGATCGGCTGCAAAGGCCGCATAATCCTGAAACTCGTCCCAGTCACAGCGCTCGCGGATAAAGGCCTCGTCATAAAGCTTTTCGGTGACGATCACATGCGCAAGGGCGGTGACCACGGCCACATTGGTGCCCGGGCGCAGCGCCAGATGGTGGCTTGCCGCCACATGCGGCGACTTGACCAGATCGATGCGGCGCGGATCGATGACGATCAGCTTCGCCCTCTGCCGCAGCCGCTTTTTCAGCCGCGAGCCGAACACCGGATGCCCGTCGGTCGGATTGGCGCCGATGACCAGCGCGACGTCGACGTCCTCGACGCTGTCGAAATCCTGCGTTCCCGCCGAGGTGCCGAATGTCTGGCCGAGGCCGTAGCCGGTCGGCGAATGGCAGACGCGGGCGCAGGTATCGGTATTGTTGTTGCCGAAGACGGCGCGGGCAAGCTTCTGCACCAGAAAGGTCTCTTCATTGGTGCAGCGCGATGAGGTGATGACGCCGATCGAATCCTGGCCGTAATCGGCCTGAAGACCGCGCAGCTTCGACGCGGCAAAGCCGAGCGCCTCCTCCCAGGAGACTTCACGCCAGGCATCGGTGATCTTCTCGCGGATCATCGGGTTCAGGACGCGGTCCTTGTGGCTGGCATAGCCATAGGCGAAACGCCCCTTGACGCAGGAGTGCCCGTGATTGGCCTTGCCATCCTTGTAGGGCACCATGCGCACCAGTTCCTCGCCGCGCATTTCCGCCTTGAACGAACAGCCAACGCCGCAATAGGCGCAGGTGGTGACGACGGAATGTTCCGGCTGGCCGATATCGTAAATCGATTTTTCCTGCAGCGTCGCCGTCGGGCAGGCCTGAACGCAGGCCCCGCAGGACACGCATTCGGAGCCGAGGAAATCATCGCCGAAACTGCCGGGCGACACGCGGGATTCGAAACCGCGCCCTTCAATCGTCAGCGCGAAGGTGCCCTGCACTTCCTCGCAGGCGCGCACGCAGCGCGAACAGACGATGCATTTCGACGGATCATAGGTGAAATAGGGATTGCTCTCATCCTTCGGCATGTAGCGGGCGTTCACCTCGCCAAGGCCGTCGCGCGTCTTCATGTGGTTATCGCCGTCATAGCCGTAGCGCACATCGCGCAGGCCCACGGCGCCGGCCATATCCTGCAGCTCGCAATCGCCGTTGGCAGCGCAGGTCAGGCAGTCGAGCGGGTGGTCCGAGATATAAAGCTCCATCACCCCGCGACGCAGCGTCTTCAGCTTGTCGGTCTGTGTTGAAACCACCATGCCTTCGGTAACGGGGGTGGTGCAGGAGGCAGGCGTGCCGCGCCGCCCCTCGATTTCCACCAGACACAGCCGGCAGGAACCGAAAGCGTCCACCATATCGGTCGAGCACAGCTTGGGGATGGCGATCCCGGTTTCCATGGCGGCGCGCATCACCGATGTACCCGCGGGAACCGTGACGTCGAAGCCGTCGATTTTCAGGCTAACCGTCTCTTCCGATTTCGAAGCCGGTGTGCCGTAATCTATTTCCTTGATCAGGGACATATCACTACTCCGCTGCTTCTGCCGGTTGGGTCTGAGACTGAGGTCGCGGTCCGAAATCCTCAGGGAAATGGCTGAGCGCGCTTGAAACCGGATAAGGCGTGAAACCGCCCAGCGCGCAGAGCGAACCGAGCCGCATCGTGTTGCACAGGTCATCCAGCAGCGTGGTCTGCTCGCTCACGCTGGCGCCACTGGCAATCCTGTCGATCACCTCCGCGCCGCGCACCGCGCCGATGCGACAGGGCGTGCACTTGCCGCAGCTTTCCAGCGCGCAGAATTCAAAGGCGAAGCGCGCCTGTTTCATCATGTCGGCCGTATCGTCAAAGACGACGATACCCGCATGGCCGATCAGCCCGTTATTGGCGGTGAAGGCCTCGTAGTCGAAGGGGATATCGAAATGGCTCGTCGGGAAATAGGCGCCGAGCGGGCCGCCCACCTGCACGGCCTTGACCGGCCGGCCGCTCGCCGTGCCGCCGCCGATATCGTAAATCAGCTCATTGAGCGTGATCCCGAAGGAAGTCTCGAAAAGCCCGCCATGCTTGATGTTCCCGGCAAGCTGGATCGGCATGGTGCCGCGCGATTTGCCGATGCCGAAATCACGGTAATAATCCGCGCCGCGATCCAGGATCAGTGGGATGGAGGCCAGCGACAGCACATTGTTGACCACGGTCGGACAGCCGAACAGGCCTTCAAGTGCCGGCACCGGCGGCTTGGCCCGCACAACGCCGCGCTTGCCCTCCAGACTATTGAGCATGGAGGTTTCCTCGCCACACACATAGGCCCCGGCGCCGACGCGCATTTCCATATCGAAAGCCTGCCCGGAGCCCAGCACCGATGGCCCCAGAATGCCCTCGCCGCGCGCGACTTCAATCGCCTTGCGCATGGTTGCAATCGCATGCGGATATTCCGAACGGGTGTAGATATAGCCTCTGGTGGCGCCCGTCGCGAGGCCCGCAATCGCCATGCCCTCGATCAGAACGAAGGGATCGCCTTCCATGATCATCCGGTCGGCAAAGGTGCCGCTGTCGCCTTCATCGGCATTGCAGACGACATATTTCTGTGCGCCCGCCGCCTTGCGCACCGTTTCCCATTTGATGCCGGTCGGAAAACCCGCGCCGCCGCGGCCGCGAAGGCCGCTGTCGGTAACCACCTGAACGATCTCCGCACCCTGCATGGCAATCGCGTTTTCCAGACCGCGCAGCCCCTTGTAGCGGCGGTAATCGGAGACAGACAGCGGGTCGGTCACGCCGCAACGGGCAAAGGTCAGGCGGGTCTGCTTCTTCAGGAACGGCAGGTCACGCGTCTTGCCAAGGAACAGCGGATGCTCAGCGCCTTCCAGAAAGCCCGCATCGAACAGGCTTTTGACATCGGATGGCTTCACCGGGCCATAGGCAACGCGGCCATGGTCGGTGCGCACTTCGACCATCGGCTCCAGCCAGTGCAGGCCGCGCGAGCCATTGCGCACGATCTCGGCATCCAGCCTGCGCGCGGCAAGCGTTTCGGCAATCGACGATGCCACCCTGTCGGCGCCAACGGCAAGGGCTGCGGCATCGCAAGGGATGAAAATGACAGGTTTCATTGTCCGGCCTCCGCTACGACATCCTTCAGCGTCGCTTCATCAAGCCGGCCATAGATCGCATCGTCCAGCATTGCCGCCGGCGCGCAGGAACACAAGCCAAGACAGTAGACGGGTTCGAGCGTCAGCCTGCCGTCTGCCGTGGTCTCGTGCCAGTCGAGACCAAGGGCGGCGCGCAGACCATCGGCCAGCGCCTCCCCGCCCATGGACTGACAGGCCTCGGCGCGACAGATCTTCAGGACATGGTGACCGGCGGGTTCGCGGCGAAAATCGTGGTAAAAGCTCATCACGCCATGCACTTCGGCGCGGCTGAGGTTCAGCTTTTCAGCGACAAGCCGCAATGCGATTTCCGGCACATAGCCGAATTCCACCTGCACATCATGCAGGATCGGCAGCAGCGGCGCTTCGCGCTGCAGGTGATCTTCGATAATTGCGGCTGTGCGTGCGGAAACCGCCTCCCTTTGCACATTCACGTTCATCAAGTCGCTCCTCCACAGAACCAGACTTGAAAAATGTCATATCGACCGGTGGTTGATCAATGCCGCAGTTCCGTCAGTCAATGGCTTTTACTTATAGATGACTTCTATAGTCATGTTTTATACTTGCGCCAGATGACGCACCTGCCGCAGAAAGGCCGAGATCAACGGCGCGTAAGGCTCGCGGTGCGTGGCGACGAGACCGATCTGCGAACCGGCCACGGGATCGATGATCGGTATGGTTTTCAGGGTCTCGTTTGCAAGCGTCGTTGCCAGGCTCTCCGGCATGACAGTCGACCACAGCCCGGTCTGCACATGGGCAAACAGGGTGACGATGGAATCGGATTCAAGCGTCGGCGCGACATCGGCGGAGACCTGCGCGAGGATACCGTCGAGAATGCGCCGGTTCTGCATGTCCTTCGTCAAGAGACAGAGCGGCAGACGGCTGACGTCGTTCCATGTGATCCGCCTGGCGTCGCCGAGATGCGTATCAACATGCGTCACCAGACAATAGGTCTCCCGATAGAGCGGGATCTGCGTAACCTTTCCCACCGGTTCGTTTTCGAGATAGGTGATGCCGACGTCAATCTCGAGATTTTCCAGAAGCGAGAGAATTTCGGCGGATGACCGCGACAGCACGGACACGGTGACGCCGGGATTGCTCGCCACAAACGGCGCGGTGAGTGCGGGAACATAGGAAAGTGCGGTGGGTATGCTCGCCACCTTCAGATGACCACTCAAGCCATCGCGAATGGTCTTCAGCTCCTGCTGCATGGTGCGGGCGTCGGCAACCAGCCGCCGCGCCCATTCCAGCACCCGCTGGCCTTCGGGCGTCAGCCCCTGATAGCGGGAGCCGCGCAATACCAGAAGAACGCCCAGCTGCTCCTCGAGCTGCTTGATCGATGCCGAAAGCGCCGGCTGTGAAACCCCGCAGGCTTCCGCCGCGTGCCCGAAATGCTGCTCACGCGCCAGGGTAATAAACATTTCCAGTTTTTCGATCATGCATCTTCCATCCGGGACGGGCGTTTCTCGCGCTCATTCTAGAGCAATTCCAGGTGAAGTGGAGATCGGTTTTGCCATCGGCCGCCGCGTCAGGACAGCGCCGACGATCTCCCCTCCGGGGTTTCTTCAAGAGTTGATTGCAATCAATGGCGGAATACAGCCCGCGATTACACTATCCCGAACAAGGGAGGTTGAAATGTCTGTCAAATTGTTCAAATGGCTGGCTCCGGCTGTTGCCGGTCTGGCCATCATCGCCCTGCCGGCGCATGTCGATGCCTATTCCGGCGAGGTTTACGCCGTCTGCCATCTCGACCCGCAGGGCGACAATTATCTGTCGTTGCGCAGTTGCGGTTCCTCCAAGTGCAACGAGATTGCCCGCCTCGGCCCCGGCACTTTCGTTCTGACCCTGGAACCTTACGACACGCGCGGCTGGCGCGAGGTCATGGTCATGCGTTCGCTCTCGGAGGCCGACAACCCGAGCGGCCCGGTGGGCTGGGTCTACGGCAAGTATATCTGTCATGTGGACCTGACCGGCGGCTGAACCGCTCCGGCGGAACCCGCTGAAAACCCCGGCGGCAACGCTCTGCCGCCGCCGGGGCCGGACCGGGAACCGGTTCACATATGGTGCTTCTCATGCACCGGCTTGACCAGCACATTGGCGACCAGCGCGATGACCAGCAACGCGGCCATGGCATACATGGTCGTGTTGTAGAGGCTCGGCGTCGGGTCGACGGTGCCCGCCGGCGCGATTTCCATCAGTTGCGCGATGGTCACCGTCTTGGCGGCGATCAGCTGGTCGAGTTGATCGATACCGGCGCCGAATTTCTCGGCAAACGCCGCCGGATCGACCTTCGACGCCAGATCATGGAGCGCGCTGTTCAGCGACATGTTGCGCAGGCCGGTGATTGCCAGCGGGCCGAGAACGCCCGCCGTGCTCCACGCCGTCAGCAGCCGCCCGTGGATGCCGCCGACGAATTTGGTGCCGAAGATATCCGCCAGATAGGCCGGGATGGTGGCGAAGCCGCCGCCATACATGGTGAAGATGATCATCGTCGCGGCATAGAACATCACCAGCCACAACACTGCCGGGTTGATGCTGACCTGATGCGCGGCGAACGGGATCGACAGGTAGAGGATCGTGCCGAGGACGAAGAAGCAGTAATAGGTATTTTTGCGTCCGATATAGTCCGACATCGAGGCCCAGAAGAACCGGCCGAGCATGTTGAACACCGAAATCATGAACACATAGGTTGCCGCGAAGGCGGAATTGACGATCAGCGGCAGCGTCGTGCCGAAAATCTCCGTCATCATCGTCTTGGCCACGCCGATCACGCCGATGCCGGCGGTCACGTTGAAGCAGAGAATAATCCACAACAGATAGAATTGCGGCGTCTTGAGCGCCTGATCGATGTGAACATGGTTCTGGGTGATCATCTTGCGCGAGGCGGCATCCGCCGTCGGCGGCGTCCAGCCTTCCGGCTTCCAGCCTTCCTGCGGCACCCGGTAGGAGAAGGCCGCAATCATGATGACGACGAAATAGACGATGCCGAGCGTGAAGAACGTCCCTTCCGCGCCGGTATTGCCGGTGCCCACGACGTAGACGCCGGGATCAATGGCTATGGGCGCTTCGGCCGCCTGGCGGGCGGTGGCCACCACCACTTCGACAAGCTGGCCATTGACCTCGGCCATGCGCTTGCCGCCCTCGATGACGATGTTGACGGCATCCTGCGGCCCGAGAAACTGCGGCGCCTTGTAGTAAAGCCCGAGAAGGAATTCCTGGATCGGCGTGGCGATCATCGCGCCGCCGCCAAAACCCATGATCGCAAGGCCGGTCGCCATGCCGCGCCGGTCGGGAAACCACCGGATCAGGGTCGAGACCGGCGAGACATAGCCGAGCCCGAGGCCACAGCCGCCGATGGCGCCATAGCCGAGATAAAGCAGCCAGAGCTGATGGGTCATGATGCCAAGACCGCCGATGATCAGCCCGCCGCCCCAGCAGAACGCGGCGACAACGCCGACCATGCGCGGGCCGACTTCCTCCAGCCATTTGCCCGCAAACGCGGCCGACAGCCCGAGAAACACGATCGCCACGGAGAAAATCCAGACGACGGAGGACAGGCTCCAGTCGCCCGGCGCCGGCGCAACCACGCCAAATTGCTTGACCAACGGCGGGTTGAAGATACTCCAGGCATAGACGGAGCCTATGCACAGGTGGATGGCGATGGATGCCGGCGGAACCTTCCAGCGGTTGAAACCGTCTCTTGCGACGATATGTTCCTTCTTCAGCTTGTCAAACATGCGTCGTTCCCTCCCAAGAACGCTTGTCGCCCACACCCGCCTGATCGGCCGGTCGCCGGGGCGCAGTTCGGTTTCTCCGAGACCGATAAAGCGTCAACACGCCTCAGGCTGGCAGCAACGGTCCGCACAGCCCCCAGTTGAACACACCTCGGAGGGCCGGCATTCTACGCCTGTTCGACCTCAAGTAAATAAAACGTTTGACTGATGATTTGCACGCGTCCCGAGCGGATAAGGAGGCACAGGAGAAGACGGCCATTCCGGCGCGCATCATATCGGTTCCAGAGCACTTTCCCGACGGTCAGGATCGTTCCACGACTCCCAAATCGAGTTGCTTCTGATCCAGCATCTAGGCTGCGACAGGAGGCCAACTTATGTGGTCAAAGCACTTTCCAAAGACCTTCGCGATCGACCACTCAAGCCATTGAAAATGGCATGACGTGCCATAAAGCGGCAAACCGGGAAAGCGAAGACACGACGGAAATGGAAAAGATGAACAAGCCCCGGAGGGGTCAAGTGGTGCCCAGACGCGGATTCGAACCACGGACACGCGGATTTTCAATCCGCTGCTCTACCAACTGAGCTATCTGGGCAGGCGCCTTGAGACACAAGAGCACCTTCGCGGCTGCCGGGGCAGGCCCGCGAATGAGCGCGTTTATAGCATTTTGTTTTTTCAAGTCCAGCGCCAATTTTCCGTTTTTCAAGAAAATTTACAGGTCCTTGCCGACCGGCCGGTCACAGCGGCGCGACGCGGCAAACTGCCTTACGAAACCACCTGCAGTGGCTGCGGGTCGGCGAGCTCCTCGGCAAGGTGAATAACGTCACCGAGGCGCGGGTGGACGAGCTCATAGACGGTCTCGGCATCGCGCCGCCAGGCGGAAACCAGTCCGTGGTTGACCAGAGATGCGGTTGCGGAAGCGACCTGAAATACCGAAAGTCCGGTAATGCGGCAAAGATCCAGACGCGTATGTCTTCCCGCCTGCAGGGCCTTGGCGACCTGCACCCCCTCCTGCCGGGCAAGTGAGGAGAGCGCGCCAGCCATGGCCACCAGCCGCGCGTCAGGTTCATCGCGCCGCACAAATGTCAGCACGCACTCATCAGAAGAATTCATTGGGAAGCCTTTACTATTTTATGTCTAAAATTAAGATAATTCTAAATTAGACTAAATAAATACTTACAATATCCCGTTTCGGATTTGCTAGCACACCACGGTTTTTCTGGAAAGAAGCTGAACATAAAAAAGCATTCATGAAGCAGCCGATATGCGTCTGCGGGCAGACGAGACAGCAAGGGGTTCAGGCATGCACAAACAAAGTGGCGCCATCGCCGTTGGTTGCCGCCGAAAACAGATGGATTTCAGGCGTGCGTCCCATCCCGCGGGCGGAGAACAACCGGGTACGACGTCAAGGGCCCCGCGATGCGGCGGTGCAGCAAAATCTCTCTGCAAAGCTGGCGATTGGCCCGGATAGGCAATTGCCAATCGAAACCGACATGCTAACCTTGGCGTGTGGGGAAAGAAGGACAAGAATGACGACAGTTTCTGAGACGCCGCAAAAAAGCATGGTGATTTCCAGGCGGCTGCGGGAAAGCATCAGGCTCCATCTCGAGAGCATCTATCCGGACAAAGACTCGCGCGCGCTGACGCGCCAGGTCCTCGAAGCCTTCTGGGGCGACGGCGCGGTTCCGCGCAAGCGCGGGCGCGTTGCCGGCAACAATATGTGGAGCGCCGACAACACCTATGTGATCACCTACGGCAACTCGATCATCGATGGCGAGCACAAACCGCTGTCGCTGCTCCAGGATTTCGTCACCGAAAACCTGAAGGGCGTGATCAAGGGCGTGCATATCCTGCCCTATTTCCCCTATACCTCCGATGATGGCTTCGCGATCACCGATTATCGCGCGATCGACAGCGGCCTTGGCGGCTGGGAGGATATCGAGCGCATCGGCCGGGAATTCCGGCTGATGTCGGATCTGGTGCTCAACCACTGTTCCAGCCAGAGCAGCTGGTTCAACGAATTCCGCATGGGCCATGAGCCCTACAAGGATTTTTTCTTTACCGCATCGCCCGAGGATGATCTTTCCTCTGTGGTTCGCCCGCGCGCCCATCCGCTGCTGCGCAAGGTCGAAACCGCCGATGGCGAAAAATATGTCTGGTGCACCTTCAGCCACGACCAGGTGGATTTCGACTTCTCCAATCCGGACGTGCTGCTCGAATTCCTGCGGATCATGCGCTTTCATATCAATCGCGGCGTGCGCACCATCCGGCTGGATGCCTGTGCCTTTATCTGGAAGGAGATCGGCACCTCCTGCATCCACCTGCCTGAAACCCACGAGATTATCCGGCTGATGCGGCTTCTGGCCGATTTCAGCGAGGAAAGCATCGTTCTCATCACCGAGACGAATGTGCCGAATGTCGAAAACCTGAGCTATTTCGGCAATCGCAACGAAGCGCACATGATCTATAATTTCTCGCTGCCGCCGCTGATCGTGCATGCGCTGCTGACGGGAACATCGCAATTCCTCAATGCCTGGCAGATGGCCATGCCGCCGGCGCAGATGGGCTGCGCCTATTTCAACTTCACCGCCTCGCATGACGGCATCGGCCTCAGGCCTGCCGAAAGCCTGCTTTCGGAGGATGCGATCAGCCAGATGGTCGAAACCGTCAAAGGGTTTGGCGGCCGGGTTTCCATGCGCCAGCTTTCCGATGGCTCGATGCGGCCTTACGAGATGAACGTGTCGCTGTTCGACGCCCTGAAAGGCACTGTCCGCGGCGAGGACGATCACAACATCGCCCGCTTCCTCTGCAGCCAGACGATCGCCATGGCGCTCGAGGGGATTCCGGCGATTTACATCCACTCGCTGCTGGCCACCAGCAACGATTATGAGGGGGTCGAAAAGTCCGGGCACAACCGCGCCATCAACCGCCACCGCTGGAACTACGACGCGCTGCAGGAAGCGCTGGCCGACGAAACCACGCAGCATGCGCAGGTTTTCAATGCCATGCGCGCGCTGATCTCGGTGCGCACCCGGCAGCCTGCCTTCCACCCCAATGCCACGCAGTTTACCCTGCATCTCGGGGAAAAGCTGTTCGGCTTCTGGCGCCAGAGCGTTGACCGCACCCAGAGTATTTTCGCGATCAACAACGTCACCGACGAGACACTCGAAATTCCCGCCATGGCCCTGAACCTGATCGGCGGCGAAAACTGGGTCGATCTGATCTCCGGTGAGCCGGTCAGCGATGCCAAGATCACCTTCGCGCCGTATCAGTGCCGGTGGATCACCAACAAGACGTAAGAGACGACCTGCGGCGGCAAGCCCCTTTGCCGCCGCTCCTCCCTCCCGCGCGAAAAATCGAGCAAAGCAACAGCGGCCGGCTTGCCGACGTATGGTTTTTGCCATATTTATTTCATGTTTTCGTATATACGCACTATAACAATAAAATATCCATATAACATGTCCGAGGGAGACCGCGCATGCCCCTGCCATTTTCGCCCGATCCCGCTCTGAAACCGGAGGTCCACGGCTTTTTCGATCCCGCAACCAACACAATCTCCTATATTGTCCGCGATCCCGCTTCAAACGCCTGCGCGATCATCGACAGCGTGATGGATATCGATTACGCCGCCGGCCGCCTTTCGCATGAAAGCGCCGACCGGATGATCGCGATGATCATGGACAATGGCTGGCGGCTTGAATGGCTGATCGAAACCCATGTTCATGCCGACCACCTTTCCGCAGCGCCCTATATCCAGGAAACGCTGGGCGGCCGGCTCGGTATCGGCGAAAATATCGTGATCGTGCAGGAAACCTTCGGCAAAGTGTTCAACGAAGGCACGGAATTCCAGCGTGACGGTTCGCAGTTCGACCGGCTGTTTACCGATGGCGACAGCTATCAGATCGGCGGCATGACAGCCCATGTGATGCATACCCCCGGCCATACGCCGGCCTGCATGACCCATGTGATCGGCGATGCCGCCTTCGTCGGCGACACGCTGTTCATGCCGGATGGCGGGTCTGCGCGCGCCGATTTTCCCGGCGGCGACGCCCGCACGCTTTACCGCTCGACCAAGCGCGTGCTGTCACTGCCGGAAGAAACCCGCCTGTTCATGTGCCATGACTACGGCCCCAATGGCCGCGACATAAAGTGGGAAACCAGCGTCGGCGAGGAACGCCGCCACAACATCCACCTCCATGACGGCATCAGTGAGGATGAGTTTGTCGCGATGCGCGAAAAGCGCGACGCCACACTGTCCATGCCGCGCCTGATCCTGCCCTCCCTGCAGGTCAACATGCGCGCAGGCGACATACCGAAGGACAAGGATGGACGGCCGATGCTGAAAGTCCCGATCAACGCGCTCTGACACCCAGAGACCATCCAGACATCAGGCCAGACATCAGGAAAGACAATATGCGAACGCGCGCCATCAACAGCCAGTATCACGTCACCGGCCAGCTCAAGGCCAAGGACATGACGGAGGTGGCAGAGGCCGGCTTTGCCGCCGTCATCTGCATGCGCCCGGACGGCGAGGTTTTTTTTCAGCCCAAATTCACCGAGATCGAAGCGGCGGCAAAGGCCGCCCGGCTTGCCTGTTACTATGTGCCGGTCGGCGGTGCGCACCAGCCGATCACGCAGGCGCCGAAGCTGAAAAAGATCCTGAACGAAACAGAAGGTCCGGTGCTCGCCTTCTGTGCATCCGGCGGGCGCTGCGTCGGCCTCTACAATCTCGCCCTGCAGGCAGGATAGACTATCTCGACCAAGGATCAGGCTTTGCGCGCATAGGCGATGGTCTCGAAACGGGCGGAAAGCCCGTCATAAAGCAGCAACCGGCCCACCAGCGGATCGCCCGCGCCGGTTATCAGCTTGATCACCTCCATCGCCATCAACGTGCCGATGACACCGGTGACCGGGCCGACAATGCCGGCCTCGGCGCAGGACGGCACCAGGCCGGGTGGCGGCGGCGCCGGGTAGAGATCGCGGTAGCGTGGATTTTGCCGCCCGTCACCGTCAAACGCAAAGGGCTTCAGCACCGTCACCGATCCGTCGAACCGGCCGACAGCGCCGGTCACCAGCGGCACCTCGGCGCGCTCGGCGGCATCGGCAGCCATATAGCGCGTGTCGAAATTGTCGGAGCCGTCGACGAGAAGGTCGAAACCGCTCAGGATTTCGCCGGTGGTGGTGGCATCGAGGCGTTCCTGGTAGCGGCGGCAGATCACATGCGGGTTGATGCGCGCAATCGCTCTGGCCGCACTTTCGGTCTTTTCCGCGCCGACCGTGCCGCTGTCGTGGATGACCTGGCGTTGCAGGTTGGAGAGGCTGACCCCGTCATCATCGGCGATGCCGAGCGTGCCGACACCGGCAGCCGCCAGATAGGCGAGGACCGGACTGCCGAGCCCGCCCGCACCGATCACCAGCACCCGTGCCCGCTTCAAGGCCTGCTGCCCCGCGCCGCCGATTTCCGGCAACACGATGTGGCGGGCATAACGTTCGATTTCTTCGGCGGAAAAGGCTTCACTGTCAGTCATGGCGGCACTATAGCAGGAGACACGATCCGGGGCTCTTGAAATTGATGCGAGCGTACCGAAATTTTCTCCTGTACGCAGAGGCCTGCACGCGTCCCTCGACACCACAGATATATGGAGGCTGATATGACTGAAGAGCGTATTGTCCGTCTTGAAGAAACCGTCGCCTACCAGAGCAAGACCATTGACGAGCTTTCCGAGCAGGTTGCCGAGCAATGGCGGGAGATCGACCGGCTCAAAAAGCAGATGGTGCTGCTCTCGGACCGTTTTCTGGAGTTGGAAGAACAGGCCGGCGAGCGCCCCGCCGTCACCAAGCCACCGCACTACTGAAAGCGCGCTCAGTCGGAGCGGATTTTTCCGTCCGACACGTTGAAGAACTGGCCGTCTTCGCCGAGCGCCTCGAACAGCGAACGGTCGGTTCCGGTCATGAACGACTGGCCGCCGATTTCGCCAATGCGCGCAAACAGCGCCGCGCGCCGCCCTTCATCGAGATGGGCGGCAACCTCGTCGAACAGCATCACCGGCGGATGACCGCTGATCCGTCGTGTCAGGCCCGCATGGGCCAGCACGAGGCCGAGCAGCAGCGCCTTCTGCTCCCCGGTGGAACACAATGCGGCGTCCATGTCCTTCTGCTGGTGCCGCACGGCCATCTCGCTGCGGTGCGGCCCGTCAAGCGTGCGCCCGGCCGCGGCATCACGGTAACGTTCTTCTTCCAGAAGCGCCCGGTACCGGTCTTCAAGGTCAATCGCCGGCGCTTCCGTCTCGTCGGCAAAAAAACCGGTCAGCGCGATCTCAGGCGTGGGAAACGGCGAGCCCGCCGCACTTTCGCCGATCAGTCCGGTCAGGAGCGACAGCAATTCGCGCCGCGCCAGCGCCATCGCCACGCCGAGACCCGCCATCTGCTCCTCGAGGCCGGAAAGCCAGGCGGGTTCCATCCGCCGCTCGGACAGAAGCCGGTTGCGCGACCGCATCGCCCGTTCGAAATCGGCAACTCGGCGGCCATGGGCAGGGTCGATCGACAGCACCATCCGGTCTAAAAACCGCCTTCGGTCGCCGGCCGGTCCGGTAAAAAGCCCGTCCATGGATGGCGTCAACCAGATCACCCGCACATGATCGAGCAGTTCATCCCCGGATGCCGCCTGCGTGCCGTTGATCCGCACCTTGCGGCCCACGCCGTCCACCCCATCCGTTCCCGTTCCGATACCGACATTGCCTTCCATGCCTTCGAGTTCGGCAAACACGGTAAAGCCGGCAGGCGCGCCCTTGCGCACCACCTGCCCGTAAGCCGCGCGGCGCATGCCACGGCCGGGCGAGAGAAAGGAAACCGCCTCCAGAAGATTGGTCTTGCCGGAACCATTATCGCCCGTCAGCACCACATGCCGCCCGTCAAGCGCAAGCCCCGCCTGAGGATAATTGCGGAAATCGGTAAGCTTCAGCGCGGTGAGGAAAATCGAAGGCAACATGAAAGCTGGCTACGATGAAACCGCTGCGCTGGCAAGAACCATCACGAAACGCATTCCGCCTCAAGCGCTACGCTGCCCTTATTATTGCCATAGGCTGCCCATGCATCATTGGTGAAACAATAAAGATAGCCGTCGCTTTCCGGCTTGATTTCCCTGGGTCCCTCCCCAATGAGAAATTCCTGATGAAGGTTCGGCGCACCATCCTTGTCTGCTCCGATCCCATTTGCGATAACGCCGATCAACGCAAACCAGCTCTCCCCCTCAAGCCGTTTTGTCATCAGAAAATCGGTGCGCTTCCTGCCGGTGGCCCATTTGAATACGCCCTCCAGCTTCCCGAGTGCGCTCGCCCCGAGCTGAAGAACCTCGCCAGGATAGAAATTACCGTCTTTGGTACCGCCGGGGCCACATTTGATGTCGGCATCCTTCCATTCTCCCTGCGCGGAAAACCGATACCGTTTTCCTTTTTCCAGAAAGAGGCCGGTTGCATTCCATTTCTGCGCGGCAAAGATATCTCGCATGGCGCGTTCACCGGGTTGCAGAGAACGGGTCGGCCAGTAATCCGGCTGCGACAGCGGCGGATTTTCCTGGCGGTTTGTCGCACTTTCATGGAAAGCGCCCGTGTCGGAGAGAAAGGAGGAAACAGAGCGGGGACGGGTTTTCAAGTGCTCATATATGCCTTTGACCGTGTTGTGGGCCACGTCCAGATAGTCGGGAGCAACCTGATCGCGCGCAGGCGTCCTGAACGACAGGTGAAGTCCGGACGCCTCATCCATCATCCAGGCAAGCGCGCCATCCGACAATCCGTTTTCAATATAGCCGCCACCAACGTCTCCATGGGCGCCCGGAAACCAGAGCTGTCTTGCAGTCTCACGATCCTCAACATTGGTCCACATTGTAGGCGTAAAGGTCTGGCGATGTTCGTCAATGGCTAGGGCATGGCGAGCATTGATCACCTTGTCGCTGAGCGATGTATCATGAAATCTATGGTTTTCCGGCTTGTCCAGAAGATCCAGAATGCCAAGGTCGTCAGGAATACCAAGCGCGCCTACCGTGTCCCAGACACCCAGAAACCAGATCGGCGTCTTGCCAGCAGAATTGGCGCCCGCCTTGGTGTTGTAAAACTTCATCGTCTTGTATGGCTTGCCGCTTCTGCCACGATAGACCTCGTAGACATCATCGACGCGTCTCCAGATTTCTTTCGATGACAATCCGGCATCCGACAGATCGAGAAGGCCGCATTTCACGATCAGGCCCGCAAGGCTGCGTGCCGTGAAGGCGCCCCGGCTGAAACCGAACGCGTAAATGCGATCGCCACGGCTGTAATTGACGGCAAGCCACTTATAGGCGCTCTTGATATTCTCATCGAGGCCGACCCCCATGCCACCGCCCGAGAGCCGTTCCCACCAGTTCCCCTCGGAGCCGACGCCAGGGTGATAGTATTTCTTCTGCGGATTGCCATCGGCATCGTTTTCCGACAGCGCGCTGTAGAGCTTCACAACATTTGACGGTGCCGGCAGATCACGATCCGTCTGGTCCGGCGTATTCCAAGTCCCGTCGCAGCAAACCACCAGATTGGTCATCCGCACCCCCTCCAAATTACTTCTGAAATATCTCAGCTGGAAGGTTACAGTGGAAAATGGAAAGCGTAAATATAATATTATTCTAAAGTATACAAAAAAGAAACAACTGGACAGAAGTTATCTGTCCAGTTTTAGCTCACTCGGTCCCGAAAAATTCCTTCATCCGGGCGAAGAAGCCGTTGGATTCGGGGTTGTTTTCGTTGGAGGACAATTCATCGAACTCCTGCAGCAGTTCGCGCTGGCGCTTGGTCAGCTTCTGCGGGGTTTCGATGCGGACCTGAATGTAGAGATCGCCCTTGTGGGAGGAGCGGAGCACCGGCATGCCCTTGCCCTTCAGGCGGAACTGCTTGCCGGTCTGGGTGCCCTCGGGCACGGCAACCCGCGATTTGGTGCCATCCAGCGTGGTGACCTCGAACTTGCCGCCAAGGGCCGCCTGGGTCATCGAGATCGGCACGGTGCAGTGCAGATCCGCGCCGTCGCGCTGGAAGAACGGATGCGGCTTGACCGACAGGAAGATGTAAAGATCGCCGGACGGTCCGCCGCGAAGCCCGGCTTCACCCTCGCCCTGAAGGCGGATGCGGGTGCCATCCTCGATACCGGCGGGAATATTGACCGAGAGCGAACGCTCCTCGACCGTGCGGCCCTCGCCACGGCATTTCGGACAGGGATCGGAAATCGTCTCGCCACGACCGTGACAGGTCGGGCAGGTGCGTTCCACGGAGAAGAACCCCTGGGCCGCGCGCACCCGGCCGGAGCCATGGCAGGTGGCGCAGGTATTGGGCGTCGAGCCCGGCTTTGCGCCCGAGCCCGTGCATTCGTCGCACACGACCGAGGTCGGAACCCGGATCTGCGCCGTCTTGCCCTCGAAGCTTTCCTCGAGCGTGATTTCCATATTGTAGCGCAGGTCCGCGCCACGTTCGCGTCCGCCGGAGGAACGGCGTCCACGGGCGCCGCCCATCATTTCGCCAAAAATGTCCTCGAAAATATCGGAGAAGCCGCCGGCGCCGCCGAAGCCTGCGGCCCCGAAGCCGCCGGCACCCGGCCCGCCACCGCCGTTTTCAAACGCGGCATGGCCGAAACGGTCATAGGCTGCCCGCTTCTGCGGGTCCTTGAGCGTCTCATAGGCTTCGTTGATTTCCTTGAACTTCTTTTCGGCATCGGCGTTATCCGGATTCTTGTCCGGATGGTACTTCATCGCAAGCTTGCGGAAGGCGCTTTTCAGCTCCTTTTCGTCAGCCGAACGGCCAACGCCGAGTGTCTCGTAATAGTCCGCTTTTGCCATGGAGTCTGCCAACCTCTTGAACAGGTTTTTCCGGCCGCCTTGGCGACGGCCGGATGTTTGATGTCAGGATTGAGTAAGAGCGACGCTCAAATCAAGCCGATTTCTTGTTGTCGTCGTCATCGCTGACATCTTCGAAGTCAGCATCGACAACATCGGATTCGGCATCCTTGGCGGCATCCGCGGAGGCGGCTTCGCTTTCCTCGGCCTGCTGGGCCTCGTAGACGGCCTGACCAAGCTTCATGGAGACTTCCATCAGCGTCTGCGTCTTGGCCTGGATGTCATTGCCATCCGGCTCTTCGGCAGCAACGGCCGTCTTCAGCTCCTCGATCGCGGTCTTGATGGCGGTGCGGTCTTCTTCGGAAACCTTGTCGCCATGCTCCTCAAGCGAGCTTTCGGTCGAATGGATCAGGCTTTCAGCCTGGTTCTTCGCTTCAACCCCGGCACGACGCTTCTTGTCTTCCTCGGCGTGGCTTTCGGCGTCCTTGACCATCTGTTCGATGTCGCTGTCGGAGAGACCACCGGAAGCCTGAATGCGGATCTGGTGTTCCTTGCCCGTGCCCTTGTCCTTGGCCGAGACGTTGACGATGCCGTTGGCGTCGATGTCGAAGGTGACTTCGATCTGCGGCACGCCGCGCGGGGCCGGCGGAATGCCGACGAGGTCGAACTGGCCGAGCATCTTGTTGTCGGCCGCCATTTCACGCTCGCCCTGGGCAACGCGGATGGTCACGGCGGACTGGTTGTCTTCAGCCGTGGAGAAGGTCTGGCTCTTCTTCGTCGGGATCGTGGTGTTGCGGTCGATCAGACGGGTGAACACACCGCCGAGCGTTTCGATGCCGAGCGAAAGGGGCGTCACGTCGAGCAGCAGAACGTCCTTGACGTCGCCCTGCAGAACGCCGCCCTGGATGGCAGCGCCAAGGGCCACGACTTCGTCCGGGTTCACGCCCTTGTGCGGGTCCTTGCCGAACAGCTGCTTGACGGTTTCCTGAACCTTGGGCATGCGGCTCATGCCGCCGACGAGAACGACTTCGTCAATCTCGCTGGCCGAAACGCCGGCATCCTTGAGCGCGGCCTGGCAGGGACCGACCGTGCGCTTGACGAGATCGGCAACCAGGGTTTCGAACTTGGCGCGGGTCAGCTTCAGCGTCAGGTGCTTCGGACCGGTCGCATCGGCCGTGATGAACGGCAGGTTGACTTCGGTCTGCTGCGCGGACGACAGCTCGATCTTGGCCTTTTCGGCGGCTTCCTTCAGACGCTGCAGGGCCAGCTTGTCGGCCTTCAGGTCAATGCCGTTTTCCTTCTTGAACTCGTCGGCGAGATATTCGACGAGACGCATGTCGAAGTCTTCACCACCGAGGAAGGTGTCGCCATTGGTCGACTTCACTTCGAAGACGCCGTCGCCGATTTCGAGGATCGACACGTCGAAGGTACCGCCGCCAAGGTCGTAAACGGCAATGGTCTTGCCTTCATTCTTGTCGAGGCCGTAGGCAAGGGCTGCCGCCGTCGGCTCGTTGATGATGCGCAGCACTTCCAGACCGGCGATCTTGCCGGCGTCCTTGGTGGCCTGGCGCTGGGCGTCGTTAAAGTAGGCCGGAACCGTGATGACGGCCTGCTCGACTTTCTCACCGAGATAACCCTCGGCGGTTTCCTTCATTTTCTGGAGAACCATCGCGGAGATCTGCGAGGGCGAATAGGAATTGCCGGCGGCCTCTACCCATGCGTCACCATTGTCACCCTTGACGATGCCGTAGGGAACCAGGCCCTTGTCCTTGGTCACGGTCGGGTCTTCGAAGCGGCGGCCGATCAGGCGCTTCACCGCGAAGAGGGTGTTGGTGGGGTTGGTCACGGCCTGGCGCTTGGCCGGCTGGCCGACGAGGCGCTCGCCGTCATCTGTAAACGCAACCATCGACGGCGTTGTGCGCGCGCCTTCGGCGTTTTCGATCACCTTGGCATCCTTGCCATCCATGATGGCGATGCAGGAGTTCGTCGTACCGAGGTCAATACCGATTACTTTAGCCATTTTCGCTTGTCTCCTTTTAAGCAGGCCATCAGAACCCTTCAGGCATTCCGTGACGGCCCCTTGAGCTATGGTCTTGATTTGATTTTCGCGGCGATAACGCCGTTGTGAGCGCTATATAATGAGCACCAAATGCCTCTGCAAGGCGCTCAACCATGCTTATGGTAGCAATTGCACGCCAATTTGGCTGTCCTGAGCTTCATTTGAGGCTTACAAGGTACCTTATTTACGCTGGCGGCATTACGCGTCTCCCGGACGATCCTCAAGGGAATGACGCCCGACCGCACGGATTTGCGGTCGGGCGGAGCGAAAATCAACCCCCGGCTGATTAACCATGGTTCAAATTCGGGCAACGGATCACTCGTCTGTCGAGAATTCCGCATAAAGCCCGGCAAGCACCGCACCGGCTGCCTGATCGGCTGTCCGGCCCGGGAAATTTGTCAGCACGACGATGCCGAGGTCTTCTTCCGGGTCGAGAACGATGCGGGCAAGGTTCATGCCGTTGGAGCCGTTATGGGTCAGAAGCGGCCGGTCGGACCAGTCGAACTGCACCAGACCCCAGCCCAGCGCATATTCACCCGTTGTCGGTGTGCCGGGCGGCGGGTTTTCCCGCACAGGGGTCTCGACCTTTGCGGCATGGAGATATCTGAGCGTTTCAGGCTGAACCAGCGCCGGGCCGTGCTTGCCCTCGCCGGCATTCCACGCCGCCCACCTGGCGTAGTCGCCGACAGACATGTGGGCATTTCCGGCCGGCCCCATGACCGGCGGAACGTCGGAAGCCGGCCCCCAGTACATCGGCGTCACATTGCCGTCTTCATCGACCCGGTGGCTGACCGGCGCATCGACGAGGCCGAATGTGGTCTGCGGTCCGAGCCCCGCCGTCTGCAGGTCAAGCGGCGCAAAGATCCGCTCGTTCATCAGCGTTTCCCAGTGTTCGCCGGCAACGGTCTCGATCATCATGCCGGCAATCACGTAGCCAAGATTGGAATACTGGAAGGGCGAACCTTCCGGGATCGTGATCTCGTTGGCCTTCCAGGCATCGAGCAGACGATGGCGACGGTCCCAGGGATTGTAGTCGAAGGCATCGACGCTGAAATAAAGGTCGATGAGTTCTTCCGTATCGGCAGGAACGCCGCTGGAATGGGAAAGCAACTGCTCAAGCGTTGCCGCCGAAAGGGTGTCGCTCATGCCCGGGAAATCTGCGCCCAGCACGTCGCCGACGGTGGTTTCCCATGTGAGCTTGCCCTCATCGACCATCATGCCGGCAAGCGTTGCCGTCATTGCCTTGGTATTGGAGCCCAGGTGAAACCGGTCTTCGACGGTGACCGGGATATCTTCGCCCATGACCCTGGTCCCGACAGCGGCCGCGGCAATCGTTTCGCCGTCCTGGACCACCGCGGCGGCAAGAGCGGGAAGGCCGTATTCCGTGCGCACCTCTTCCAGATAGGTCGGAAGATCAAAGGCGCCGGCAGGCGCGGCCAGAGCCAGAACCGGCAGAAAAAGAGCAGATGCCCCAAAACGAGCGAGGCGGCTTCGCACCCCCGCAAAAGCACACATCATCAAAATGACCCCCTGTTTTACTTCTGTTTTGCCGGGATGACGCACGCATCACCGATACCCGACGCATATTTGCCCGGCCTGCGCTTCACCCTTTCCACGCAGGGGCCGCACACCATTGCCAATTCGCCGGCAAAAGGCAACGTGGTTTGTCGGAACGGTCAATATCGGGGCAGATGGAAAAACAGGAAGACCGCAAGCGTCTGCCGGCACTCTACAGCGGGTCCGGGCAGGCCCGCTCCCACACAGCGCGCGGCAGCAGATGAACACCCGGCGCAGCGTTTGCACCCTCACCGACGATATGGCCGATCCCCTCGGCCATCACCGCCAGCGTCATGTCGAAGGCATTGAGGCTGTCCCCCTCGCCGCCAGTCAGGTTGGCCATGGCACCGCCGACGAAGAGATGCACCCGGTTGCCGGATGGCAGGCTGTGCGTGGTGACCGCCGGAAGCGCCTGTTCCGCCGGCAACGCCAGAAGCTGCTCAAGCTCGATCTCGTCAATGCGGTGGCCGGAATTGAGGAGGAAGCACCCGTCCTTCAGGCCCTCGATGACCGAAAACGGCACGACATGATGGCCGCCTGTGCCCGTGACGATGACATCGGCTTCCGGCGCAAGTTCGGCGACACTGCCGGTGCGCCAGCCGTCGTAACACGCCTGCAGGCGGCGGGCGGGATCGATTTCCGCCACCATCACCGTGCCGCCGAAGGCCCGGGCGCTGGCTGCAAGCCCCTGCCCGACCGAGCCATAACCGACCACCAGCACGGTCTTTTCATGCAGGCTCAAAAGCGTGCGGGTGAAGAAGGCATTCCAGGTGGTCAGCCCCACCATATGGCGGTTGTGCAGGCCTTCCTTGACCGGCAGATCGTCCCAGTTGAAGATAGGCCAGGGCGGCAGCGCCCCCTGCAGCCGGTTGATGCCGGACCCCGTCGCCTCCAGCCCGGCCTTCACATCGGGCAATTCCAGACCGCGCGAGAGCAGAAAATGGGTATAGTCCGATCCCATTTCGCAAAGATGCGTCGGCCCCCAGTCAATTCCGTTTTCGATCGCCCTTTGCCAGTCATCCTCCGGCATGTCCTTGAAGGCATCGACCCGCGCTCCGGCCGCCCGCATGGCATCAACGACCTCATTGCGAACGGTCGCCGGATTGCAGGTGGTGATGAAAAGGGCAGCGCCGCGCCCGGCAAGCCCTTCCACCAGCGGCAGCATCTTCATGTCGAGATGCATGCTCATGGCAAGCCGGATGCCGGTCATATCCGGCAGATTTTCAACGGCGCGGGCCACACGCGGCATATGCGCTTTTGCCCATGCGGGCGTGATCTCGGTCATTTTCCGTATCTCCCTGCGGGCAGGCCCAGCGGCGCTATCGCCCGTGGCGGCGCTGATAACGTCCCCTCAGCCAGAAAACCAGAAACACGGCGAGCACGAACAAAACGCCGACTCCGATCGCTAGCCATGGTGAAAACAGCGCCACATAATTGATCACGTCGGGCAGGAAGTAACCGCCGATCAGCAGGCCGGCAAAGATGATTGCCGCTGCGATGAGGGTCGAACGATTGCCCGGACTTTCATCGCTCATTTTGCACCCCCGGATCTGATTTCGCCCAGTCCCCTGACCTGCCGGCCATCGGCGTCGAAATTCTCCGGCGCAAGCCAGGCTTCGAACGCGGCCCGGATCGACGGCCATTCGCTGTCGATCATCGAGAACCAGGCGGTATCGCGGTTTTTGCCCTTGGCCACCATGTGATTGCGGAAAACGCCTTCAAAGGTGAAGCCCAGCCGCGCGGCCGCCGCCCGGCTGACCACATGCTCGCTGTTGCATTTCCATTCGTAGCGCCGGTAGCCGAGATCGTCGAACACATGGCGCGCCATCAGATACTGCACCTCGGTCGCCATCGGCGTGCGCTGCATCGCCGGGCCGTGGGCAACCGTACCGATCTCGATCGAACCATTGTTTTCGTCGATGCGCATATAGCTCGCCATGCCGACAACCGTGCCGGTTCCGGCCTGCCGAAAGACACGCGTCACCAAGTTTCCCGAAGCATTCTGCGCCTCGAGCCAGGCGTAAAAGTCGTCGGGACCGGAAAAATCGGGCTGAGGGAAGAAGCGCAGCAGCGTGTTGACCGCCTCGGCCGTGCCGCCAAGCGCATCCCAGAGCGCTGCGCCATGTTCACCGCGGTCATAAGGCTCGACCGTGACATGCACGCCGCGCTGATGCACGGGCTGCGGCCGGAGCCGTGGCGAAAAACCGGAAAGATCGGACAAGACGGCCTCCCAGGAAAACGGGCAAAATGCCGGGTTATCAAACGGTGACACCCGTCATTGCCGACGGGTGTCACTGTCGCAGTGTTTAGTATTTGCCGAGCGTTGCGCAGGCATCCTCGGCCAGCTTCTTGATGCCGTCCCAGTCGCCCTTGGCAACCAGATCCTTCGGCGCAACCCAGGAACCGCCGACGCAGACAACGTTCGGCAGCTTCAGGTAATCGGGCGCGTTGGCGAGCGAAACACCGCCGGTCGGGCAGAACTTGATGTCGGAAAGCGGAGAGGACAGCGCCTTTAGATAGGGCGCGCCGCCGGCCTGTTCTGCGGGGAAGAACTTCATCACGCGATAGCCTTCCTCACGCAGCGACAGCACTTCGCTGGCCGTTGCCGTGCCCGGCAGAAGCGGCACTTCACTGTCATCGGCGGCGTCGAGAATATCGCCGTTGATGCCGGGCGAAACGATGAACTTGGCACCGGCCTTTTCAGCCGCGGCATAATCGCGGGCAGACAGGATCGTGCCGGCGCCGATGACCGCGCCTTCGATTTCCTCGGACATGGCCTTGATCACATCAAGCGCGGCGTCGGTGCGCAGCGTGATTTCCAGCGCTTTCAATCCGCCCTCGACAAGCGCCCGCGCCAGCGGTACGGCATGTTCTACGGACTCAACGATCAGCACCGGAACGACGGGCTGGGCGGTGAGGGCATCTAGAAGATTTTGGGTTTTTGCATCCATGGTCGCACTGGCCTTTTGAATTTTTGCTCAAGCTGAGTTTGAAATACCCCGGCACAGGCATCAAGTCGAGACCGTCAGGGATTATATTCGATCTTGAGTCATTGCCTGCGACAGTGGCCGTCTTATGAACGTATTTCGGTCGTTCGGGTTTGATCTCGATTAACAGTTTCCGTTCCGGCGAAGAACGGAGAGAGGGCTGACATGGCCAGAGAAATCGAACGGAAATTCCTTGTTGACGGCGATGACTGGAAAGACGGCGCGGAAAAGGGCGTGCGGCTGAAGCAGGCCTATCTTCTGGGCGCAGCGGATCGCTCCGCCCGCGTGCGCGTGTTTGACGACAGCCGCGCCCGCATCACGCTGAAATTCGGCGGCAGCGCGATGAGCCGCGACGAATTCGAATACGACATCCCGCTGGAGGACGCGCTGGACATGATGACCCACGCGCTCGGCTCGGTGATCGACAAGACGCGCTACCGGGTTCCCGACGGGAATTTCGTCTGGGAAGTGGATGTCTACCATGGCGATCACGCGGGGCTTGTGGTAGCCGAAGTGGAACTGCCGAACGAGACGGCAACCCCGCGGCTTCCCGACTGGCTCGGGCGCGAGGTGACCGGCGACCGGCGCTACATCAACCAGGCACTCGCCGAAACCGGCGCCATCCCCGAGGAGAACGGCTGACATGGCTTTCGCGCTCGACCCCGACAGACCGTTCGACGCGGCCGTCAAAAAGGCAGCGATTTCCCAGCTTGAGGATGCGATCAAGGCGCTGAAGAAACAGCCGCGCGGTCTGCACGAGGCCGTTCACGATGCCCGCAAGAAATTCAAGCGCGTGCGCGGTCTCTTAAAACTGATCCGCCCTGCAGCACCGGATTTCGCAAGACAGGAGAATGAGCGCATCCGCGCGATCGCCGCCGGGCTTTCCGGCGAACGCGACGCGACCGCGCTGATCGAATGCGCGACCTATCTGCGCGGCCTTGCCGGGGACGGCGCGCGCGACATGGCGCTGGCGCGGCTGGAAACGGCGCTTCGCGAACGCCGCGAGACCATTGCCGCTACCGAAACGGATTTGAAGAAAAAGGCGAAGGCCGCAATCCACGACTGCCACGACGCCATTGCCGCAATTGAAAAGATCGACCTTGACGCAGACCGCAAGACGGCAGCCAAATACCTTGCCAAAGGCTGGAAAAAACAGCTCGCCAACGCCCAGGTCGCGCTGATGACCGCCCAGGCCGAGGGCGACGATGATGATTTTCACGAGCTACGCAAGAAAAGCCAGACCTACTGGATGTTCTGCGCGCTGCTGTCGCCGGTCTGGCCGTCGGCGCTGAAAGGCAAGCGCAGCGATGCCAAGGCGCTGGCCGATGCGCTCGGCCACGAACATGATCTGAGCATGCTGCTTGCCCTTCTGGACGGGCCGGAGGCGCCGCCGCTCGACCCGGTGACGCTTGCCGCCTGCCGCAGTGCCGCCCTCAAAGCCCGCACGCAATTGCGCCGGCGCGTGATCAAGATGGCACGCAAGGCCTTTGGCGACGAGGCCGATGTGGAAGCGAAAATCATCAGGACATTGTGGCGCAAACGGGTGCGAGCCGAAGATGGCCGGTAATTGCCAAAATCGGCCGATCCGTGTATTGCCCAGCGCAACAACTGCAAAAGCCCAAGTTTGAAGAAAGCGG
Organism: Martelella mangrovi; assembly: GCF_040545495.1. NCBI lineage: Bacteria > Pseudomonadati > Pseudomonadota > Alphaproteobacteria > Hyphomicrobiales > Aurantimonadaceae > Martelella > Martelella mangrovi. Next base: position 302,431 of record NZ_JBEPLY010000001.1, on the reverse strand, counting down.
AGAGAGACCATGGAACGGTCCTATCTGGTCGCAGCCCTGTACCACTTCACGCGGTTTGCCGATTTTCAGGCGTTTCGCGCGCCGCTTTTCGCCTGCTGTGAGGAAAACGGCGTGCGCGGCACGCTGCTGCTGGCCCATGAAGGCATTAACGGCACCATTGCCGGCAGCCACGAGGGTATTGCCAACGTGCTGGCCTTTATCCGCGCGCGGCCGGAATTTGCCGGTCTCGAGCACAAGGAAAGCCACGCCTCGAAAATGCCCTTCAACCGCCTCAAGGTGCGGCTGAAGAAGGAAATCGTGACCATGGGCGTCGAGGATATCGACCCGTTGAAGACGGTCGGCACCTATGTCGAGCCGAAGGACTGGAACGATCTGATTTCAGACCCCGAAACGATCGTGATCGACACCCGCAATGATTACGAGACGGCCATCGGCCTGTTCCGCGGGGCGGTCGACCCGCACACCAAGACCTTCCGCGAATTTCCGCGCTGGGTGGAGGAAAACAGGGGCCTGCACAACAAGCCGAAGATCGCGATGTACTGCACCGGCGGCATCCGCTGCGAGAAGGCTTCCGCCTATATGAAGGAGCAGGGCTTTGACGAGGTCTATCACCTGAAGGGCGGCATCCTGAAATATCTCGAGGAAGTGCCGGAGAACGAAAGCCTCTGGGACGGCGCCTGCTTCGTCTTCGACGAGCGTGTTTCCGTCACCCACGGCCTGAAGGAAGGCGAGCACGAACTCTGCCACGCCTGCCGCCATCCGGTAACGCCGGAAGACAAGCTTTCCGCCGATTATGAAGAAGGCGTTTCCTGCCCGCATTGCGCCGACAGCTATTCCGACGCCGACCGCGCCCGCTTCCGCGAACGCCAGCACCAGATCGCACTGGCCAGGAAACGCGGCGAGCGGCATCTGGGTGCGTAAAAGCGATCGCCCGCTCGCTGGCTTTCAGACAGAAGAACGCGCTCGCCTAAAAATCCGATAACCGGGTTTTCACGGCGGAAAGCGCGCTGACCATTTCGGAAAAATTGCGGCGCAGGCGCCGGTCCATTTCCTGTGCGATATCGGGATACTCCTCGATCAGACGCAAGAACTGGTCGCGGCGGATCAGGAGAAGGACGGCGGGTTCTGAAGCAACCGCCGAGACACGGTGCGGCACAGGGCTGATCAGGGCCGCTTCGGCCAGCAGGCTTCCCGCACCGGCAATCCCGGCGGAACGCCCTGAAGCCTCAAGCGTCAGCGTTCCGCTTTCAACGAGATAGGCGCCGAGGCTGTCCGCATCCTCGCCAAAGAGCATTTCGCCTTCCTGCAGCGACAGCCGCGTGACGGTGAAGGCGATCAGACGCAGCTGTTCGTCGGAAAAGCCGGAAAAAAGATCGGTCCGGCGAAGTGTCTCGATGTCACCCGACAATGCCATGTTTCTGCCCCCTGCCGTGCCTTGCCCCAAGGCCCTTGCCGCCGGTTACGGCACCAGCTTGTAACCGCCGTTTTCGGTCACGAGAATGCGCGCATTCGACGGGTCTTCCTCGATCTTCTGGCGCAGCCTGTAGACATGGGTTTCCAGCGTATGGGTGGTGACGCCGGAATTATAACCCCAGACTTCTTCCAGAAGCATGTCGCGGGTTACCACTTTCTGGCCCGCCCGGTAAAGATAGCGGATGATCGCCGCTTCCTTTTCGGTCAGCCGGATCTTCTTGTTGCCCTCTCCGGTAAACAGTTTCTGTCCCGGTTTGAACACGTAAGGCCCGACATTGAAGGTCGCATCCTCGCTCTGTTCGTGCTGGCGCAACTGCGCGCGGATGCGGGCAAGCAACACGGCGAAGCGGAAAGGCTTGGTGACATAATCATTGGCGCCCGCCTCAAGCCCGAGGATCGTATCGCTGTCGGTGTCATGGCCGGTCAGCATGATGATCGGCGCCTTGTAGCCGTTCTTTCGCGCCATCTTCACGGCCTCGCGCCCGTCCATGTCGGGAAGTCCGACATCCATGATCAGGAGGTCGACCTGCTCTTCCTTGAGCATTTTCAGCGAACTTGCGGCGCTGTCGGCCGGCAGGATGACAAATTCGTCGTAAAGCTCAAGCTGCTCGACAAGCGTCTCGCGCAGATCCTGATCGTCATCGACCAGAAGTATCGTCCTCTCCGTCATACACTCGGCCCTCTTGCATTATTATCGTTCGCCATAAAGTCTCCCGCTTGGTGCTTGGCGCGAATATCGCCATTGCGACAGGCTATCTCCGGGCGTAATGCTATGAAACTATATGATTTCACGCACAAAGCAAAAAAATGTGAAGAAAACGCGCAAGACCATTCGAAGAAGAAAGCCTGCGGCCATTACCGTGCATCGCGCACCGGGCGCACGGCACCGCGCCATCCTCGGTTTCGGGCCGTTGCGCTTTCAGGCTGCAATCGGTCGCAGCGGCATCTCGGCGCGAAAGCGGGAAGGCGACGGCGCCACGCCGCCGGGCGTCATGGCGCTGACCGGCGGGTTTGTGCCGCGCCGCCTGCCGATCCTGCCGGCAAGCCCGCTTCGTCTTCGCCGGATCACAGCGGCGGACGGCTGGTGCGACGCGCCTTCGGACCCGAACTATAACCGGCCGGTCCGTCTGCCGTTTACCGCCAGCCACGAAAAGCTGCTGCGTGATGACGGGATTTACAACATCGTTATCGTTCTGGACTGGAACCTCAGTTCGCGGGTCCGGGGCCGGGGCTCGGCGGTATTCTTCCACCTTGCCCGGCCGGACTTTGCGCCGACAGCGGGCTGTGTCGCCATCGCGCCATCGGCCATGCGGGTCTTGCTGCCGCATCTCAGGCGCGGCACACGGCTTGTGGTTCTTGGCTGAAGCTCAGCCGTTCGGTGCGCTTTCCGGCAGGCTGGTCGTTTCTGCCGCGCCGGCATAGGCACCTGACTTCGGCACGTGTTCGGCCTCCTTCAGCGGCGGTCCACCGGCAGGCGGGGCAACATTGGCATTCGGATTGGCCGCTTCCGCGGTTCCGGCGGCCTCCAGAACCCATTCGCGCCAGATCGCCACGATCAGCGCCATCAGCACCGGGCCGACGAACAGGCCGATCAGCCCCATCGTCTTCACACCGCCGACAAGGCCGAAAAAGGTCGGCAGGAAGGGCAGCTTGATCGGGCCGCCAACAAGGCGCGGGCGCAATGTCTTGTCGACGATAAACAGTTCGATCGTGCCCCAGATCAGCAGTCCGATCCCGTGGACGGGCGTGCCGCGCGCAATCAGATAGCCGGAAATCAGGGTGAAGGTCAGCGGTGCGCCGCCCGGCACCATGGCCATGACCGCGGTGACCAGACCGAAGGACACGAAATTGGGAACACCGGCAAAATAATAGGCGGTCCCCAGAACGATGCCCTCGCCCATGGCGATCAGCGTCATGCCGGTGACGGTGGACGAGATCGTGGCCGGCACCACGCGCGAAATCCGATACCAGCGATCGGGAAACAGCCGCTCGCCAAGAATATCGAGCTGCGCGGCGAACTTGTCGCCGTCCTTGTAGAGAAAGAACAGCGCGATCAGCATGAACAAGGCCGACAGGACCAGACCGAACACCCGCCCGCCGACAAACAGCGCCGTGCGGTAGATGCTGCCGATATTCTCGCCGCTGACGGCCTGAATAAGCTGACCGATATCGCCGGGCTGGCCAAGATAATCCCGCCATTTTTCGGCGATCCATGCGCCGATCACCGGCAGGTTGAAAATCCAGTCCGGAACCGGCGCGCCGACCCGGTTGGCCTCCGCCGCCCAGGAAATCCAGGCCTCCAGCTCGCGCGACATGTAGATCACCGCGAACACGATCGGCAGGATCAGAAACAGCAGGATCAGGAAGATGGCAATGGTGGCGGCCAGCGTGCGCCGATTGCCGAGCCTGCGGTTTAGATCCCGAAACACCGGCTGCGAGGCAAAGGCGATGATGAGGGCGGCCAGCACCGGCACCAGAAAGCCGTGAAAGAAATAAACGGCGGCCAGCGCCACGCCCAGAAGCAGCCAGCGCGCGGCGGTGACTGACGGGATCAGCGGCGCGCGCCCTGCGGCGGCCTGGCCGATCCAGCGTTGCATTTTGTGGTCCTTGTGCGGTGCTTCCGGCATTAATGCTTTCGCTTTCACGATGGATGACGGCCGGCTGTCATATGACGCGGCGTCTTAAACTATGGTACTCCCGGCCCCGCATTCAAGTGCTCGCGGACCGGCTGGTCAAACTGCGGCCGGCGAGGATATCGAGCGCTTCCCTGCGGGTGGCGCGGTCGGCCTCGGGGTCTTCGACAAAGGGAATTTCCAGAAGCCCGGCAATATAGTCTTCCGGCAGTCCGTGCTCATGCGCACCGGCAATGACAAGGCCATGATACCAGTCATAGGGTGGAAACGCTGGGTCACGGAAGGCCGGCGGCGCCATATAGGTGAATGCGGACACGGCGCGGCCGTCGGGCATTCGGCACACGGTAACGTCGTCCAGCCTGTCATAGCCCTTGCCGCGCCCCTCGAAACCGTCGAGCAGGCCGCAATCGCCAGGTTCGAGCGTGAACAGGACACCGAAAACCCGTGCATCGGCCGCCGGCACGATCGTCGCCTTGCCGGAACCGTCGCGGCCCGGCTTGGCGAAATCGAGCGTATGATCTTCAAGAAAAGCGCCACCGAGCGCGCGTGCGGAAGGGCAGCGGCGGAAAAGCCGCTCCGTCAGCATGTTGGAGCCATAGGCGAAATAATTCAGCCTTTGCGGCATCAGCCTTCCAGTTCCTCCCTGAGCACTTCCAGCTCCAGCCATTCCTCTTCCTTGTCGGCAAGGCTTGCACGCAGGCTTTCCAGTTTGCCAGCCAGCGTATTGAACCCTTCCGGATCGCGCTGAAAGAAGGAAGGATCGGCCATTTTCTGCTCCAGCACAGCGACTTCGGCTTCGATCTTTTCCATTTCCTTCGGCAGGTTTTCGAGCGCGAATTTCTGCTTGTAGGAAAGCTTTCCCTTGTTCCTTGCCGGCCGGTCGCCGGATGGCTTGTCCTCCTGCGCGGCCTGTTTCTCCCGCTTTTCCGCCGCTTTGGCCGCAGCCGCCGTTTCCTTGCGCTGGGCCAGCATGTCGGAATAGCCGCCGGCATATTCAAGCCAGGCGCCGTCGGGTGCCAGCGGATTGGCCGGCGCAATCGTCGAGGTCACGGTCCGGTCGAGAAAATCACGGTCATGCGAAACCAGAATGACACTGCCCTTGAAACCGGCCACGATCTCCTGCAGCAGATCGAGTGTCTCGATATCGAGATCGTTGGTTGGTTCGTCGAGGATCAGCAGGTTCGACGGCCTTGCCAGAATACGCGCCAGCATCAGCCGCGCGCGTTCGCCGCCGGACAGATTGCGGATCGGCGTGCGCGCCTGTTCGGGCTGGAACAGGAAGTCCTTCATATAGCCGGTGACATGGCGCTGTTCACCATTGACCAGCAGCGTATCGCCGCGTCCGTCGGTGAGGTAATGCGCCAGCGTATCGTCGGGGTCGAGGTCCTCGCGCTTCTGGTCGATGACGGCGATTTCGAGGTTGACGCCAAGCCGGACGAAGCCGCTGTCGGGTTCGAGTTGGCCGGTCAGAAGCTTCAAAAGCGTGGTCTTGCCCGCTCCGTTCGGGCCGACAAGGCCGATCCTGTCGCCCCGCGCCACGCGCAGTGAAAACGGCTTGACGATTTCGCGTTCGCCAAAGGATTTGGTGATGTCTTCCGCCTCGATGACGAGCTTGCCGCTGTCTTTCGCCTCCGTGACCGTGGCATTGACCGTGCCCTGCGGCCCGCGATGATCGCGATGGCGGGCGCGCATGTCGTGAAGTTCGCCGAGGCGGCGCATGTTGCGCTTGCGCCGTGCGGTCACACCGTAGCGCAGCCAGTGCTCCTCGCGCACGATGGCGCGCGCAAGCTTGTGCTGCTCGACTTCCTCTTCTTCCAGCACCTTGTCGCGCCATGCCTCGAAGCCGGCAAAGCCTGCATCCATGCGCCGCGCCGTGCCGCGGTCGAGCCACACGGTCGCCGTCGAGATGTTTTCCAGAAACCGGCGGTCATGCGAGATCAGCACCAGCGCCGAACGGGTGCCGGCAAGCTCGCCTTCCAGCCATTCGATGGTGTTGAGGTCGAGATGGTTGGTCGGCTCGTCCAGAAGCAGGATGTCGGGCTCGGGCGCCAGAACCCTGGCAAGGGCCGCACGCCGCGCCTCGCCACCGGACAGGGTGTGCGGATCGGTTTTCGGATCGACGCCCAGATGCTCCATCATGTAATCGGCGCGGTAATGTTCATCGCCGGGCGCCAGACCGTCGGCCACATAGGCTTCCACCGTCGCATAGCCCTTGAAATCCGGGGCCTGTTCGAGATAGCGCACCGTGACGGAAGGGTGGCGGAAGATTTCACCGGACTGCTGTTCCACAAGGCCTGCGGCAATCTTCAGCAATGTCGACTTGCCCGACCCATTGCGGCCGACAAGGCAGATGCGATCGCCGGGCTCGACCTGCAGGCCGGCGCCGGCGAGCAGCGGCGTGCCGCCAAAACTCAAATGAATGTCGTCAAGCTTCAATATCGGAGGCGCCATGCCTCAAACTCCCGAAAAATCGTGCGGGCGGAAGATGACAATGCCGCGGCCGCTTTTCAACCCGAAGCGCACCGGTTCGTCACCATCGCCCGCCTTGTTGGAAACCGTGCGCGGCAGCCCGAACGGGGCTTCGAAACCGTCGAGCGGATAGACGGCATTTTCAATCGACAAGCCGGAAAGATCGGAAAAGCCGAGCACCGAAAACAGCGCGCCTGCCGGCATCCCGATCTCCGTCGCGCCGGGCAGAAGCGGCCGGGCCTCTTCCGCGCCCGAGGTCAACACCATATCATATCCGGCTTCGGCCAGGCGGACGGCAAGCAGCATGTTCATCATGCCGTGGTCGGTGCGTTCGCCCTGCAGCGCCCCGGCCATGACGATCCGTTTCGCCCCGCGGTCAATCGCCTCTTCGGCCGCAATTGCCCCGTCCGTCGCATTCTTGGCCGGTGGAAAATCCTTGCGCGCAATATCCGGAAACCGTTTGAGAAGCGCGGCATCGGTGGAATCGAAATCGCCGACCCACACTTCCGGCACCACACCGAGCGCCTCGGCATGCACCATGCCGCCATCGGCGGCAATCACACGGCTGCCGTCGACCAGCCGCCTGACGCGATCGTCCACGACGAGCGCACCGCCCAGAAGAAGAGTGAAGGTTTCAGATTGTCTCATGCGCTAAGGCCATAACGAATGTCACGGCCAAACAAAAGCGGTTTCCCGCGAAAGGTGGCGTTTCAGCCGGCCGAGCGGACCGGCTGCTCCCCCTCTGCAGGCGGCTCCATGCCCGCATGTGCACGGGTATAGTCTTCGATACCGCAAACGAAGCGCTCATAAAGGCGTGAAAACATTTCACGTTCCTCCGGCGTCCAGTCTTCCGTCACGCTTTCCAGCATCGCCCATTTGAAGGCACGGATTTCTTCCCGAAGTTTGCCGCCCTTTTTGGTGATCACCAGGATCGAGCGGCGCGCGTCGCTCTGGCAAACGCGCCGCTCCAGAACATCCTGGGCCACCAGTTCGGCAACGATACGGCTTGCCCGCGAGGGATCGATCCGCATGCCCTCGGCAACCGCGCCGATGGTGGCCTTGTCCGGCGCTTCCACGCGGGCGACGACGTCGAGCACATCGAGATGGGTGATTTCCAGTGCCGGTGCGACCCGGGCAATGGCAAGCCGTCCGAGAATGCGGCGCCGGGTCATCAGCCGATTGCGCGTCATTGCGCCCGAAATGCGTTCGATGGCCGCGTTTTCCGGGTTTTCGCGTGCTGGGGTTTTCTTGGTCATCATGTCTTTTTCTATATCAGATTCCGCGCAGACTCAAAACCTGCCAAGATCACATTAATGCTATTGACATATATTTGCTTTTATCACAGATTTGCACGATGACAACAAATTCGTCTTCCGCGCACCAGCCTTTCATCTCGCTGGTCGAACACCCGCGTCTGCGCATTCTCGCCTTCCTGTTTCTTCTGATGGCGATGTTCCTGGCAACGCTCGACAACCAGATCGTATCGACCGCACTGCCGACAATCGTCGGTGAGTTTGGCGCGGTGGAACGTTTCGGCTGGGTCGCATCGGCCTATCTGCTCGCTTCATGCGCCGTGATGCCGCTCTATGGCAAGCTTGGCGACCTTATCGGGCGAAAATATGTGCTGATGACGGCAATCGCCATTTTTCTGATCGGTTCGCTGACCTGCGGACTTGCCATCTCGATGAACACGCTGATCGCCGCGCGGGTTCTTCAGGGACTGGGCGGCGGCGGCCTGATGGTTTCGATTTTCGCGCTCAATGCCGACCTGTTCCCGCCGCGCGAACTGCCGAAATACCAGAGCTACGCCAGTCTCGTGATCATGACTTCCGGCGCGCTCGGTCCGCTTCTCGGCGGCACCATGACGGCCGCCTTCGGCTGGCGCTCGATCTTCCTGATCAATCTGCCGCTCGCCCTCATCGTGTTGTGCGGGGTGTTCTTCCTGCTGCCCAACCGCAAGCCGAACCGCCAGCCGAAGATCGACTTTGCCGGCGCGATCCTGCTTGCCGTCTCGGTGACGGGCATCGTGCTGTGGAGTGATTCAAGCGAGATTTTCGGCTCTCTGTTTGCCGCGCCGAGCCTTGGCGTGATCGCAATCGCGCTTGTCTGCGGGCTGACCTGGGTGCTTGCGGAACGGCGTGCTCCCGAGCCGATCATTCCGTTGACACTGCTTGCCAACAAGACGGTGGCGCTGCTCATCGTGGTGTCGGTCACCAGCGGCGCGGTGGCAATCGGCATGGTCAATTATCTCGCCCTTTACCTGCAGACGGTCTACGGCCTGTCGCCGACTTCGGCCGGCCTGTTCTTCATCCCGATCACCACCGGCATCGTCGTCGGCTCGCTCAGCAGCGGGCGGCTGATGTCGATCACCGGACGCTACAAGCCCTATGCCATCATCGGGCTTGCATTTTCCACGACCTGTTTCACCCTGCTTGCGCTTTTGGGCAACGGCGCGCCGCTTGCGGTTGTCGCCGTCCTCCTGGCAATACAGGGTATCGGCGTTGGTCTCGGCCAGCAGGTGCCGGTGCTCGGTGTGCAGAATGCAGCACGCGCCGGCGATGTCGGTGCGGCCACCGGCGCGGTCACGCTTTCGCGCATGATCGGCGCGGCCACCGCGATTTCGATCTATGGCGCCCTTCTCGCCCACGGCCTCGACACCGCGCCCACCGTTCCCGGCGCCGGGCCGCTTGCCGATCTGACACCGACTGCAATCGACGACCTGACGGGACAGGCCCATCAGGTCGCAATCGCCGGCTATTCCGAAACCTTCACGATGATCTTCGCCTTTGCCGCGTTCGTCGCCTTTACCGGCCTTGCGGCTGCACTCAGCCTGAAGCCGGTCGCGCTCGGCAGCCGTTCCTCCGGCGCCGCCAAAGTGCCGGCCTGAAAGGGCATTACCGGCCGAGCTTTTCCGGTGGCGGGGCAACCAGCCTGTCGATGGGACTGCCGCATTCCTCCCGCAACGGTTCGGCCGGCGCGGTGGTGGTCAGACGACCGGCACGCTCGAGCGCATAGCGGGCGGCCAGATATTGCGCGACAAGGCCGATGGCCAGCAGGATCGTATCTTCCGGCAACCCCGTCGGATAAACCGTCCGCACGATCTGCAGAGTAAAGGCGATCAGCGATCCGGTGACGAAGGTGACGAGGCTTGCCCGGCCCATGATGTTGACCGGATGAAACACCGGATGCTCGAGGAACCGGCGAAATCCGGGCAGATAGGCGACGATATAGGCCAGTGCCAGAATGTGGGCGATGCGCGGCAGGCCGAGCCTTTCCTTGCTAATATCGGCAATTACGGCCGGCGTCAGCGTTTCCGGCCAGGGAAAGGCAAAATGCCCGCTCAGCCGCCACCATGCGGCATAGATCACGAACGCCACGGCCGCCGCATAAAGCAGCGGCGAAAACGGCACCAGCCTGCCGCCACGACGCGCGGCCATGCCGGCGGCCAACCCGATCGCAAACAGCAACAGCCAACAGAGAGGATTGAAATACCAGGCCCAGTCGCCCGGATAGGCCGGCATTTTCAACTCGCTCCAGCGCCCGACAAGCCAGATCACCGCCGACACCGAGAGCATCAGGGCAATGCTTTTGCGCCCCAGCCACAACAGCCCCGGCACCGCTGCAAAGAGAACAACATAGAGCGGCAGAATATTGAAATAGCTGACCTGATAGGTCAGCGTGAAGATGCCGGTGATGGAAGCCAGAGGCCGGCGCCAGACCCAGTCGACCCCGTTGATTTCGGCAAATTCCATCAGACCGAAGGCAAAGACCGCCGGTACGGTTATCATCAGGGCCATGATGGTGGAAAACACGTGGGCGCCGTAAATCGTCAGCGCGCGCTTCCAGATCGCCTGCGCGGTCGCCATCATGGCGCCGGAAAAACGCTGGCTGTAGGCAAGCCCGGCCGAGATGCCGGAAATCAGCACAAAGGCTTCGGCGGCGTCGGAAAAACCGAACATCCGGATCGTATAGAACGAATAGAGGTTTTCCGGCACATGATCGATGAAGATCATGATCAACGCCAGGCCTCTCAAAACGTCGAGACGCGGATCGCGACGGCTCTTATCCGCCGGTGTCCGCGCTGCGACGCGCGCGCCTCCCTGCTCCAACTGCGTTATCCCTGCACGGCCGAATAAGCGGGCTCGGCCTCGCCCGTTTGCGGATCCTCCGCGATATCTTCTGCGGTCTCCGGTGTGTTTCCGTCATCGGCGGACGGCTGCGACCAGCGCGCCAGAACCGCATCGCGCACCCGCATGATCGCCGGGCGTTCAAGCTCCTCCGGCGTCAAAAGCAGGCCACAACGGGCGGCAATGCGTCCGCTTGCCGGCGACGAGCTTGCCGCGACCAGGAGCGGCGACAGCATCTGCGGGACGGCAATCGGCGTCAGCCACCAGAACAGCGCCGGTGCCAGAACCCATGCACCCGTCAGCATGACGATACCGGTCAGCACGATCCACCAACTGGCCCTGAAGGCCTCGCCCAGCCCGATCGTCTGGCCCTCGCGGTCGGAAGACGGCCAGCCGCCATCCATGCCGAAAATGATCTGCAGCACCGAGCGGCTCTGATACATCAGCGTGATCGGGGCCAGGATCGACGACCAGATGATTTCGACCAGCGTCGAGGCAAATGCCGCGATAAACCCGCCGAAACGGCGCGCTTCACCGGTGATGCCGGAGCGCAGCGCGATCAGCAGTTTCGGCCCGATCAGCAATCCGCCGACGCCGACAAGCAGCGTGACGGCGAGCGCGGTCTCGGCGCGCGGAAAGATCGCCGGCAGATAAGGGCTGGGAAAATATTCAGGCGGCGGCGCGAAAAGCGGCGCGACAATCGAAGCGGCGATAAAGGCCATCCACAGCGGCGAGCTGACATAGGCCATCACGCCCTGCACGAAGGTAAACCGGTTCCAGCCCTTCAGCCCCGGCCCGTGGATGAGACGGATATGCTGAAGATTGCCCTGACACCAGCGCCGGTCGCGCTTGGCGTAGTCGATCACGTTCTGCGGGCCTTCCTCGAAGGAGCCTTCCAGATCGGCGTCGACGCGCACGATCCAGCCATTGCGCGCCAGAAGCGCGGCCTCGACATAGTCATGACTGAGGATATGCCCGCCAAACGGCGGCGCGCCGGTCAGCGCGGGCAAGCCACAGCTTTCGGCAAAGGCGGTGGTGCGCACCATGGCGTTATGGCCCCAGAACGGACCTTCCTGCCCCTGCATGCGGGCAAGCCCGCGGGTGAAAATCGGGGAAAACAGACCGGCGGAAAACTGAAGCGCGCGCGCAAACCACGACCGCGCGGCAACGATCTTCGGCAGCGTCTGCAACAGGCCAAGTCTCGGTTCGGCTTCCATGCGCCGCAGCATCTCGACGATGGTTTCGCCGTCCATCAAGCTGTCGGCATCGAGGATCAGCATGTAAGGGTAGCGCCCGCCGTGGCGGCGGACGAAATCGCCGATATTGCCGGCTTTCTTGCCGGAATTGTCCGTGCGGCGGCGGTAGAACACCTCAATCGGCGCAGGCACCTCGGCATGCAGCCGCAGGAACCATTCTTCCTCCTGCGCCGCAACGTCTGGATCGCGGGTATCCGACAGGATCGCAATATCGAACAGTTCGGCATGACCGGTCTTTTGCAGACTTTCGGCCATCGCGGCGGCGGAGGAAAAGGTCGCGCGCGGATCCTCGTTGTAAACCGGGATCAGGATCGCGGTGCGCGCCGCGCGGCCGCTGTCGGAAAGCTGCGAGCGCGGCGGGGTCTTGATCCGTGCGCCAATCAGCCCGCCAAGCGCCAGCGACGCGCCCCAGGCGATCCAGGCGGCCGTGGCTGCGCAAAGCGCAATCCGCACAAAATCGACCCAGTCCACGCCATCTGCGAAAAACACGTCCATAGCCAGCCGCGAGGCGAGCACCGCCACGAAGATCGCAAACAGAATGGAAATGGTTCGCCTGAGAGCCAGCATCATACTTCCCTGAAATTGACGCCGGCACCAAAAGACCGTGCTGGCTTTTATCGACCGGAATTACCCTCTGGACCAGAAACGAACGGCGCGCGGACGCTGCAGGACAGACACCGGTGACAGTATCGTTGCAATCAGACCCTGATGGCGGGGGCGTTCGATCAACTGGTCCGGCATTGGCAGCGGGGCTGTCGCCGGGAGAAACCGGGTAAAATCCTTGTTTCCGTCAGTCTGGTTGGTCATCGCCTTTTCTCCATTGATAAAGCCATACTTCACTCAAATCGCGGTTGCCGTCGGTCAGAGCAGCGAGCAGTTCGACCGGCGCGTCGCCTGCCGGACGTACATCAATTGCAAGCCGCCAGACGTCTTCGCCCATGATTGCTGAAACCGTCGAATGAACAATCTCGCCATTTGTAACGTGGAGCCGCTCTTTAAGTTCCGACCCCGCGCCAAAATCTGCCAGCGGGCCGCCGGCAAAGTCGACCACGATCTTGCGGACATCATCGTCAGCCTGTGCGCCCGAGACGCCGCCTTCACCGCTTCTGATGTCGACCACGCGCGCAAGCCGCGCCTGATCTTCCTCGATCGCACCCCATGTCAGGCGGTACGAATATTCAGCCGATTCTCCGGCTTTGGCCGGGGCTTCCGGCTGCCAGAAGCACACGACATTGTCGTTGACTTCCTTGTCGGTCGGAATTTCGACCAGCGAGATCGAACCCTTGCCCCAGGTGCCGAGCGGCTCGACGAGGAGCGAGGGCCGACGTTCGTAATGGGCTTCGGCGTCCTGATAATCCTCGAATTCCCGATGGCGCTGGTAAAGCCCGAAGGCGCGCGGATCGGTTTCGGTGAAGAAGGAATTCGCAAGCTTCTTCGCGTTCTGCAGGTTGCGCCACAACTCTGTACCATCGGCACGCACGATCTTCAGCCCTTCGCTGTCGTGAACACGTTCCCGATAGTCGTCAAACGCATGATGGTTGGCCGGCCCGAACAGGAACATCGAAGTCATAGGTGCAACGCCGAGACGGGCGATATCGTTCCGGAAAAACAATCGCGCCGTCACATCCATGCGCGTATTCTTGCCGGGCGTGATCACGAACCGGTAGGCGCCGGTGACGCTCGGACCGTCGAGCGCGGCAAAAACGGTGATCTTTTCGCCTTCCGCAACGGGGCGAACGATGTAGAACGCCGAAAACCGCGGAAACTCCTCGCCCTGGTCCGTGGCGGTGTTGACCGCCAGACCGCGGGCCGACAATCCGTAAAGATTGCCCTGGCCGAGCGCACGGAAATAGGAAGAGCCCAGGAAGGAAATCAGCTCGTCGGAAACATCGGGCCGGTTCAGCGGATAGTTGATGCGGAAACCGGCAACGCCGGGAAATTCAGCATCCCTGAACTGCGCGATATCGAGCGGCGAGCGATAGATGAAGTCGTCGACGGAAAACACCAGCTTTTCGGCATCACCATTGGCGACTTCGTAAATCTCCACCGGCGTCTTGAACAGCCAGCCGAGCGAAAAGGCCTGAAGCTGGAAATTCGACTGGTCCCGCCAGATCGCCTTGTTGGGATCGTAGCGGATTGCCCGGTAATCATCATAGTGGAGCGAATTGAAGGGTTCGCCAACATCCTGCGGCGGGGCCTCATAGGGCTGCGCCGCCTTTTCCTTCATCCGGGCTGTCAGCGTATCGAAGGTAAACGCATCGGGGGCCGGCGCCTGCGCTTCCACTTCCGCATTCTGATCCGGTACCTTGCCGGGTTCCACCGCGGCGCCTTGAGCAAATGCCTTGCTTCCCAAACCGGAGAAAGCCAGCGCTCCCGCGGCCGTTTGCGCCAGAAAAACTCGTCTCTTCATTCAAATTCCCGTCGGTTGAAAAGGGGAGGCCGAAAATGTTGCATTGCACCAAAACCGGCGCCGGAATTGCGTTTTTTGAATGTATTCGCTCTCGGGCAAGATCGCGCGAAAACCGTCTCGACGGTAAGCGCAGACACTTCGGAAACGGCGTAATCCCGTTTCGGTTCCACACTGACGCAAAAAACAGACATCGATATCCATCCGGTCGCAAACAGGGTCAACCCGGAGAGCCGGGCATCAAAAGGGGCTGGGACGCCATACAGCATTCCAGCCCCTTTTTTAGGGCAGCCATTCAACCAAAGAATGGCAAGATCATGGCAATACGCCTTTTTCGCGCCGCAATATCTACAAACTCACTGTCGAGCTGTCGGAATGGCTGCGCCAACAAAATATGCTTTCTTTTCAAGCCGCGTTGACGATTTCAACGAGCTCGACGGCGAAATTCAGATCCTGCCCGGCAAGCGGATGGTTGGCATCCACGGTTACCTGCTCTTCCTCGACCTTGGTCACGACCAGCGGTACGGTTTCACCGGTGGGCGTGCGCGCCTGAAGCTGCATGCCCGGTTCCACTTCAACCTCAGCCGGCATGGCCGACTTCGGCACGACCTGAACCTTCTGCGGATCATGCGGCCCATAGGCCTCTTCCGACGGCACCTGCACCTGGCGGCTGTCACCGACATTCATACCGGCGATCTCGCGATCGAGCCCCGGAATGATCTGGCCGGCACCGACGGTAAACTCAAGCGGCTGACGGCCTTCGGAAGAATCGAAGGTCGAACCGTCATTGAGGGTTCCTGTATAGTGAATACGAACGGTGTCCCCGCTCTTGGCTTCTGTCATTGGTGTGCTCCTTCCTTTGAACACTGAGCGCATCGGCACAGCATCGGCACAAACCGACCTCGGGCCCAGGCGCCGTTTCTTTTTCCTGAGGCTCCGGCCTTCGACCGGAAAGCGCCCCAGAGGATGAGCCGACACACTTTCCTGCATGACGACTGGCGGGTACATCCGGAATACCGGATGCGCCTCTTACCTAGTCACTTTCACGTGTATTTTCAAATCCGTCCGGCCTTGAATTCCACGGAAGCCCGCGATAGGTGTTGAAAAGCTCTAACGGGGTGCGGAACGCGGCTTCGACGTCGTCCGCTGAGAGGTGAAGAACCAACCCGAGGAACCTGATCCGGTTAACACCGGCGGAGGGATTAGACGCGTGAACGGTCCGACGCCCTTTTCCCATGTTGATTGAGACACCACGAAGGAGGCGTCATGCCCGGCCATCATCTTTCGATTTCGATTGCAGCGCTGGCGCTGCTGGCTGCAGGCGGCGCGCTGGCTGAAGACGGCAAGGTGCTGACCGTCTACACCTATGAAAGCTTCAACACCGAATGGGGCCCGGGCCCGCTGGTCAAGCAGGCCTTCGAGGCCGAATGCGGCTGCACCGTCAAATTCGTCGGCGCGGAAGACGGCGTTGCCCTGCTCAACCGGCTGAAGCTCGAGGGCCGTTCAAGCCCCGCCGACATCGTGCTCGGCCTCGACAACAATCTGATCCACGAGGCAAAGGAGACAGGGCTTTTTGCCGCTTCCGGCGTCTCCACCGACAATCTCGACATCCCCGGCGGGTTTGAAGACGACATTTTCGTCCCCTTCGACTACGGCTATTTCGACATCGTCTACGACAGCGAGAGCATCGCATCTCCGCCGACCACGCTTGACGCACTGGTCAACGGACCGGCTGACGAAAAGATCGTGATCGAGGACCCGCGCACATCAACGCCGGGCCTTGGCATGCTGCTGTGGATGAAATCCGTCTATGGCGACGACGCGGCGGCAAAGTGGGAAGCGCTTTCGGACCGCATTCTGACGGTTGCGCCTGGATGGTCGGAAGCCTACGGCCTGTTCACCAGTGGCGAGGCGCCGATGGTGCTTTCCTACACCACCTCGCCGGCCTATCACCAGATTGCCGAGGAAACCGACCGCTACAAGGCCGCAGACTTTGAAGACGGGCTCTATATCCAGATCGAGGTGGCCGGCATGACGGCGATGGCGGACGATCCGGCGCTGGCCAGATCCTTCCTCGCATTCATGCTTACGCCCGGCTTTCAGGATGCAATCCCGACCCACAACTGGATGATGCCGGCCGCTGCAACCTCCGAGCCGTTACCGGATGCCTTCCAGAATGCCGTCACACCGGACAGGACGCTGCAATTCGCTCCGGATGTCGTGGCCGAAAACCGGCAGGCCTGGATCGACGAATGGCTGAACGCGATGAGCGCGCGGTGAGCGTTCCGGGACGACGACCTTGTATCTGACCACGGCAGAGTTTCGCCGGAGCCTTTCCGCCGGCATCATGTCCCTTGCGGGCGTTATCGGCTTCATTGCCGTGGCGGTGGCCGCCCTTTCCGGTTTCGGGCGGATTGGCGATGCGGCCTCGGTCATGAACGAGCCCTATGTCTGGCGCATTCTGCGTTTCACGCTCTATCAGGCCTTCCTGTCCACCGTGCTGTCCGTGGCGCTTGCCATTCCCGTTGCCCGTGCCATGGCGCGGCGGCCGCATTTTTTCGGCCGGATATGGATTGTCCGGCTGATGGCCGTGCCGCTCGGGCTGCCGGTGCTGATCGGTGCGCTCGGCATTATCGGCATATGGGGACGGCAGGGCCTGTTCAACGATGCGCTGGCTTTTGCAGACTTTGGCCGCCCGCTGCAGATTTACGGCCTGCAGGGCATTCTGATTGCCCATGTCTATTTCAACCTGCCGCTGGCCGCCCGCCTGTTTCTGGCAGGCATCGAGCGCGTGCCGCAGGAATATTTCAAGACCGCCGCAATGCTGTCGATGCCGCAACGCAGCATCTTCCGCTTCATCGAATGGCCGGTGATCGCGCCGCTGATCCCGGGCGTTGCCGGGCTGGTCTTCATGCTGTGTGCCACCTCTTTCACGCTGGTGCTGATATTGGGCGGCGGGCCGGCGGCGACCACGATCGAGGTCGCGATCTATCAGGCGCTTCGCTTCGATTTCAATCCCGCACGCGCCGTCGCCCTTTCCGGCATGCAGATCGCGGTTACGGCACTGGTGCTTGCCGCCCTTGCCCTTTTTCCGAAGGCGAAAGACCCGGGCGCCAGTGCCAGCAGCGATGTCAGCCGGCGCCCCGACGGCGACCACCGCCTTTCGCGCGGCATCGATGCCGGGCTGATTGCAGTGTTTCTGGTCTGGCTCGCCCTGCCGTTGGCGATGATCGTGGTGAAGGGCGCGGGCGCAGACCTGCCCGGGCTGTTGCGCGAACCCGCCTTTCTCAGGGCCACGGCCACCAGTCTCGCCATTGCGTTTTCGGCGGCTCTGGTTTCGCTCGCCCTGGCGCTTTCCTTCATCGCCGCCACCGGCGCAATCGAAACGCTGCGCGCGCCCGGCACGCTTGAACGCGGCCTTGCCGGATTGATGTCGGCCATGGGGTCGCTGGTGCTGCTGGTGCCGCCGATCGTGCTTGGCACCGGCTGGTTCCTGCTGCTGCGCCCGTTCGGGTTGACCGATGCCGCCGCACCCGCAATCGTCGCCGGCATCAATGCGCTGATGGCCCTGCCCTTCGTGCTGCGCGTGCTCCGGCCGGCTGTTGCCGTCCACCGTGCCCGCACCGCCCGGCTTTCGGCCAGCCTCGGCCTTGTCGGCCTCGCCCGATTGCGGATCGTCGACTGGCCGGGCCTGAGAAAACCGACGCTGACGGCGCTGTCCTTCGCCATGGCATTGTCGCTCGGCGATCTGGGCGCGGTTGCCCTTTTCGGCGGCGATCAGCTCACCACCCTGCCCTGGTTGCTCTACAGCCGCCTTGGCAGCTATCGCACGGAGGATGCCAACGGGCTGGCGCTGATCCTTGGCGCGCTCTGCCTTGTCCTGATGATTGCCGGCACCCGCGCGCCGGCGGCGAAAAACTGAGAAAGGCGCCGATGTGTCAAAAGCCCCCGGCATCACCCTGGAAGACGCAGCGCTGAAGCTCGGCGGCAAGGATTTCCTGTTCAACGGCACGATTGCCGGCGGCAGCGTGACGGCGGTAACCGGCCGTTCCGGCTCCGGCAAAACCACGCTTTTGAACCTGATTGCCGGCTTCGAAAAACCCGACAGCGGCCGCGTGCTGATCGGCGGGCAGGTGATGAACGATCTTCATGTGGCAAACCGTCCGGTCACGGTCGTGTTTCAGGAAAACAATCTTTTCGCCCATCTCGATATCTTCACCAATACCGGGCTCGGTGTGGATCCGGGCCTCAGGCTCGACGAAAACGGCCGGCGGCGAATCAGCGAAGCCCTCGCGCGCGTCGGCCTTGCGGGTTTTGAAAAACGCATGCCCGCCTCGCTTTCCGGCGGTGAGCGCCAGCGGGCGGCCTTTGCCCGGGCACTGGTGCGCAATCGCCCGATCTTGCTGCTGGATGAGCCCTTTGCCGCACTCGATCCCGAAATGCGCGGGGAAATGGGTACACTTCTGCTTGAACTGCATGCAGAAACCGGCAATACCGTGATGATCGTCTCGCATGAGCCGGACGAGGTGGAGGCGATTGCAGATCATCGCCTTGTCATCGAAAATGAAGCGATTTCGGCGCGCTATTGACCGTTGCGGCCGCGAACGCCAAATATGGCTCTCAAGTAACGGCTTGACAGCCGTCATGGACATACCGGACAAGGGTCGCGTTTTGACAGGCGCAACAAGCATGAACACCATCCTCGGCCGCCTGAAGTCAGGAACGCGCGCATGGGGCAGGCACGGGGCAATTCTTGCCCTTGCCAGTATGCTTGCGCTTTCAGCCTGCCAGTCGACGGACACCTATTTCATCGTGCCGGAAACGGCGGGCGGCGAGCAGACCGTCGATGCGCTCACCCGCAACGATCCCAACGCCGCCATGGGCGCGCGCGAACATCCGCGCATTCTGGAGACCTATGGCGGGCAATACCGCGATCCGCAGGTCGAAAGGCTTGTAGCCCGCATTGCCGGGGCGCTGACGGCGGTTTCGGAAAATCCGCAGCAGACCTACCGCATCACCATCCTGAATTCGCCGAGCATCAATGCCTTTGCGCTGCCCGGCGGCTACCTCTACGTTACCCGCGGTCTTCTGGCGCTGGCCAATGACGCCTCCGAGATCGCGGCCGTGCTTTCCCATGAAATGGCGCATGTGACGGCCAATCACGGCATCGAACGCCAGCGCCGGGAAGAAGCGGAGGCCATTTCCAGCGAGGTGATCGCCGAGGTTCTGCCCGATAGCCAGGAGGTCAAGCAGATTGCCGCACGCGGCAAGATGCGGCTGGCCGCCTTCTCGCGCCAGCAGGAACTGGAAGCCGACGCGATCGGCATCCGCATGCTGGCCGAAGCCGGCTACGACCCTTCGGCCGCGGCGCGTTTCCTGCGCTCCATGGCCGCCTTTGCCAAATATGAATCGGCCAGCTCGAAGGACGAGAGCCTCGACTTTCTCTCCAGCCATCCCAATACGCCACGCCGTGTCCAGCTTGCCGACGAACAGGCTGCCCTTTACGCCAATGTCGGCTCGAAAGAGGTCGGGCGCGAGTATTTCCTGAACGGCATCAACGGGCTGCTGTACGGCAGCAATGCCGATGAAGGCTATATCCGCGACCGGAACTTCTATCACCCCAAGCTCCAGATTGCCTTTACGGTGCCGGCCGGTTTCTCGATGACCGACAAGGCAAACGCGGTCGTGGCAACCGGTCCCAGCGATGTCGCCATCCGTTTCGACGGGGTGAAGGCGAAGGGTCGGCGCAATCTTGAAGACTATATCCAGAGCGGCTGGGTGACCGGTCTCGTTCCCGGTTCCGTCGAAACCACCAGTGTCAACGGCATGCCCGCGGCAACGGCAAGAGCAATTGCTGGCGACTGGTCGTTCGACGTGACGGTGATCCGCGATGGCGGCGAGATATACCGACTGCTGACAGCCGCCCCGCGCGGCAGCGGCCAGCTTCAGGACATCGCCTTTTCCGTCCGCTCATCCTTCCACAAGATGACCGCGCAGGAACTTTCCAGCCTGAAGCCGCTGAGGATCAGGGTCGTCACGGTTCAGCCCGGCGACACGGTGGCGAGCCTCTCGGAGAAGATGATGGGAACCAGCCGCAAGCTGGCGCTGTTCCGGGTGCTGAATGCGCTTGGGCCCGGAGCGACGCTGTCGGCCGGACAAGAGGTCAAGATCGTCTCGCAATAGCGGCCGGCCGCCGGTTACGCCGCGAAAGGAGCGGCCATGCAGCACCGGACGAAAATCCTGATTGCGGCAGACAGGCATTTCGACTGGCTGAGCAATCACGATACGCATCTGTCGCGAGACCGGATCAGGCAGCTCATCGCGCTTCAGGCCTATCTTGTGGCCGAGACGGAAGACGGACAGACCGTCGGCTTCCTGCGGTTCAACCGCATCTGGGGCACCCTGCCGTTCATGGAGCTGATCATGGTTGTGCCGTCGTTTCGGCGCCAGAACATCGGCAGCCGCCTGCTTCAGGGCTGGGAAACGATGATGCGGCAGGCGGATGAAAAGGTGATTGTCAGCTCCAGCTTCGCAAACGAGAAGGTCCCGCAGGCCTGGCACAGGGCGCAGGGCTTCACGGAGGCGGGAACTCTTGCTCTGGGTTCGTTCCAGCGGGAGCGGGAAGTGTTCTTTCTCAAGGAATTGCGCTGACGCGCAAGCTTCAGCTGTGAAGCGCGATCATGCCGCCATCGGCCGTCATGGTCGATTTCAGCTTTTCCAGAGCCCGGGTTTCGATCTGCCGCACCCGCTCCTTCGAAATGCCGAGTTCCATGCCGAGTTCGGCAAGCGTGGCGCCATCTTCGGCCAGTTTGCGGGCGCGGATCACCCGGTTTTCACGCGGGGAAAGCCTGGAGAGCGCCCGCTTGAGCCTGAGGCTGAGACGTTCACCGTCGATCATGCCGGAGACCTGCTCTTCGGGAAGCGGCTGATCGCAAACCAGCAGGTCGATGCGCTCGGTCCCGTCTTCCCCATCTCCGCCGACAGGCGCCTGCAGCGATGTATCGCTGCCGGAAAGACGTGCGTCCATGACCTGCACATCCGAAACGGCAACGCCGAGGTTCTTGGCGATTTCCTCATAGATAGACTGGGCGCTCATCTCGCGGTCGCGCGCGGCGATCTTGGCGCGCAGGCGACGGAGCTTGAAGAACAGCGCCTTCTGGCTGGAACTGGTACCCCCGCGCACGATCGACCAGTTGCGCAGGACATAATCCTGCATCGCGGCGCGGACCCACCAACTGGCATAGGTCGAAAACCGGACACCACGTTCATGATCAAAACGGGCCGCCGCCTCCAGAAGACCGACATAGCCTTCCTGAACCAGATCGGACTTCGGCAGACCGAAACCACGGAATTTGCCGGCCATGGCGACCACAAGCCTGAGATGGGCCATTGCAATATCGTTGCGCGCATCGCTGTCGTCTCCGACGCGCCAGCGCGTCGCGAGTTCGGTTTCCTGTTCCCGCGTCAGATAGGGCGCCGCCATTGCAGCGCTTGCAATACGATGATCCTGTGCGTCGACATCCATGGCTCACTCCCTAAAAGGCAAGACAATCAAGGCCATTATCGAGCGCTGAAAAAGATGTGGTTACGGCTTTCGCCGCAACGCCCACAGCGCTCCCTGCCTATCTCAACGCGCGGGATAGCGATTTGGTTCATGCCGGCAGCGGGTTTTCGGGCACAAAAATGTGAACAGGTGCCAAAACGAAAAAATCCGGCCGCTTGGGGCCGGATACGAAGTTCTGCCAAACCCGCAGATGTGCAGGTCGTTGTCTCTGTCAGCCGCCCCCACAGGTTTCATGCTCGGGTTCGACCCGAGCATCCATTCCGCTCAAGCCTTTGAGAAGAAAGCCTCTTCAAGCAAGCGTACATCGTGTGGCCCTGGAGCCTCGGGTCGAGCCCGAGGATGACGCAGAGTGTGGGGAAGCTCTGTAAAAAAAAGAATCCGGCCGCTTGGGGCCGGATTCTTTCCAATCAATGACCGCCGGGAGCGGTCTGTCGCAAGGCCTCAGGCGGCCTCTTCGCGGGCGTCGTCTTCCTCGTCCGCACCCTTGCCGCGCTTGGGACCCTTGGCAAGGTGGGTTTCGATCAGACGGACGGCCTCGGTATCCGACATCTTGTTGACTGCGGCAATTTCACGCGCCATGCGGTCAAGCGCTGCTTCGTAAAGCTGGCGTTCGGAGTAGGACTGTTCGGGCTGGGTGTCGGCACGGAAAAGATCGCGAACAACCTCGGCAATCGAAATCAGATCGCCGGAATTGATCTTCGCATCATATTCCTGGGCGCGGCGCGACCACATGGTGCGCTTGACGCGGGCCTTGCCCTGCACAACTTTCAAAGCGCGCTCGACGAAATCGGTTTCCGACAGTTTACGCATGCCGATGCTCATGGCTTTGGCAACCGGCACCTTCAGGCGCATCTTGTCCTTGTCGAAATCGATGACAAAAAGCTCGAGCTTCATGCCGGCCACTTCCTGCTCTTCGATCGCGTTGATCGTGCCAACGCCGTGAGCGGGGTAGACGATGGACTCACCGGTCTTGAAACCATGGCGGCCGGCAGACTTTTTCTGTTGTACTGTCATAAGTTTTAAAAACTCCCTGTTACGCATCCGGCGGGCGCCGGTCCCGGACATGCATGATCCGGAGGGTGAGACGAATGGAGGGCCACACCCACTGTAACCATCAAACGGACAACGAAAGACGCGACGCATTCCTTGGTTCGAAAGGCATCCGCACTTCGAATGATATTTTGTCGACGCTAGGGTTGATTGCTTTCTTGGGCTTTGAGGCAAATCTGCCGTTTTCTGGGTCAGTGCACTCTATATAGCACAACAAGTAGCAGAAATCAATGAGCCATGCACCCGCGACAAGTCGTCGCCGGCGTGCGGGAGTATTGGCCGACACCTAACCGAATTGTCGGGCTACGCCAAGCCCCAAATTGCAACAGCACTCAAAAATCCGGACAAGCCACGGCAGGGCCGGCGGCGGGACCTGCGCCCCGCCTGCGCTCAGTCGCCGCTTCCCGGCTTCTCGGAGAAGAACTGCTCGAACTTGTTTTCGACACCGTCCATGTCATCGGCATCGGGCAGCGGGTCTTTCTTGATGGTGATGTTCGGCCAGGTTTCGGCGTAGTCGGCGTTGATCTTCAGCCAGTTGTCGAGCCCAGGCTCGGTGTCAGGCTTGATCGCCTCGGCCGGACATTCCGGCTCACAGACGCCGCAGTCGATGCATTCGTCAGGATGAATGACCAGAAAGTTCTCGCCCTCGTAGAAACAGTCCACCGGGCAGACTTCAACACAGTCGGTATATTTGCACTTGATGCAGTTATCGGTCACGACATAGGTCATGAAAGACTCCAGAGATCATTTTCGGGCCGGACGGCCCGATACCGACGGGCGTCACCCAGCGGCAGTCAAAGCGTGAGGTAACGGCTTTCCGTCCCTGTCGCAAGATTATTTCGTTCCACAAACCGGCCGTCTGCGGGTAGAAGTTTCCAAAGACCGTCGCAAAGCCTCATTCATCGCCGCGCAGACGCATCAGCGAACGGCGTTCTTTCTTCGTCGGCCGTCCGGCGCCGGGTACACGCTGGGCCTGCTCGAAAGCCGAAAGTTTGGCGCGGGCCTCCGGTGGCGGACTGACATCCTCGTAAAGCTCCTGCGCCTCTGCAAACGGTCCGCGCCGATGGCCGGGCGCACGCACCACGAGATGGACATCACGCCGCTGAAGCGCAACCACCAGCCGGTCTCCGGCTGTCACATCGACACTCGGGCGGATGATCCGCGAGCCGTTGAGCTTCACATGACCATCGCGCACCAGCTTCTGGGCCAGAGAACGGGATTTGACGATCCGCGCAAAAAACAGCCACTTGTCGACGCGCTGACGACCTGCAGGTGCTTCGCTTTCAGCCATCCGCCTACCGCTTCATCTGGGCCTTCAGCGCGGCCAGCTTGGCAAAGGGCGAATCCGGATCGACGGGCTTGTCGCGCTCGCGGCGCTGATCGCGTGGCTTGCCCTCGCCGTCCTTCTTTGCCCGATGCGGCCCCTTGGGACCCTTGCCGCCGGGCTTGCCGGCGGCACGGTCCCGCTCGCCGTCGCCACCCTTGCGGTTCGGTTGTCCGCGGCCGCGGCCCTCATTGCGCTGTCCGCGCCCCTGATGCTGGCGGCCCCGCTCGTTCTGGCTGCGCCCGCCCGGACGCCACAGCAGAACCGGCTTGGGCTCTTCCTCTTCCTTCGCCGCCTCGTCTTTCACCGCAGCCTCATCGGCCTTTTCAGGCTGGGCCGGCGCGGCCTCGGCGGTGTCCGCAGTCGTATCGTCAGCCGTTTCGGTCGCTGCGGCCTGTTCTTCGGCAGGTTTTTCTGAAGTTTCGGCCTCTGCGGCTTCACCGGCAACGGGGTTCTCCGGCGTTTCGCCCGCCCCAGCTTCGCCGTCAGCCGGCTTGTCCGCGCGCCGGGCAACGGTTTCGACGGCCACGCCGGCATGCTGTTTTGCAGCCTTTTCGGCGTCCCGTTCGGCCTGTGCAGCTTCGATACGGGCGACATCCTCCGGCGAGGCGACGTCGGCGCGATAGCCGAGGCCCTTCAGGATCTCTTCCATATCGTCCGGCGTTGCGCCGAGGATCGACATCATTGCCGGCGTTGTGACGAAACGGCGGCCATCAAAGGCGCCTTCGGGACGCGCGCCGCCCGATTCCGGCTTCCACTGGGTCAGCGGCCGGATGATATCGGCAAGCCGTTCGAGGATATCGATCCTGACGGCCCGCTTTCCAAGATAGCGGAAGCCGGCCAGCTTGTAGAAGGCGCGTTCATAGCCGGGATCGGTAACCACCGATGTGCGGCCTGCCGCAAGCACCGGAATAAGTTCGCCATAGCCGGGCTTGTCGAGACCGTCATTGGCAAGGGCCCAGAGCATGGTGATCATCTCGGCGGGTGCCGGCTTCAGCAGCGCTGGCATGAACACATGATAGGCGCCGAACCGCACGCCATAGCGACGCAGCGATGCACGCGCATCCTGATCGAGCGCCTTGACCTCGGCTGCAACATCGCGGCGGAACAGCACGCCGTAATTTTCGACGAGCTGGAAAGCCAGCCCGCGCGCCAGTCCTTCGATATCGTCGGCATTGGCGAGATCATCAAGCGGCTTCAGAACCGTCTGGATCGTATGGGCGACGAAACGCTCGATGCGGGCGACAACATGGTCGCGCGCCGTACCGGTCAGCTGTTCGTCGGCCAACAGCACAGCGCGCGGCCTCAGAATGTTGTCGGTGGCGACCAGACGCGCCACAGGATCGCCGAGCCAACGCACCGTGCCGGACGAATCCAGCACCAGATCGGAATTGCCGGAGGCATGAAGACGCGCGGCGCGCGCCTCGAATTCGAGCGCCAGCGCCTTCAGCGCGGCCGCCTCGATTGCCTTGGCATCCGGCCCTTCGGCTCCGGACACGGCTTTGAAACGAAAGCCAGCCAGTTCCCCCACATGATGTCCTTCGACAAAGACATCCCCATTCACGCTCACTTCAGCTTCAAGCATCGCATTCTCTCTCAGGCGCTTCATTAGCACGGAAGTCCTGCGGTCAACGAAGCGTTTCGTCAACCTCTCATGCAGGGCATCCGACAGCCGATCCTCTATTTTCCGTGTCTTTTCCTGCCAGTGTGTCGGATCGGCAAGCCATCCGGGCCGGTTCGACACATAGGTCCATGTTCTGATCTGGGCAATACGCGCGGAAAGCGTATCGATTTCACCATCGGTCCGGTCGGCATGACGGACCTGTTTTGCGAGGAAATCCTCGTCCACCGTGCCGTGCTCGACCAGATCGAGATAAAGCGAGGCGATCAGGTCGGCATGCTGGGCCGGCGTGATCCGCCGATAATCGGGCAGCGCACAGGCTTCCCACAGCAATTCGATCCTGTCGCGCCGATCAGCCTTTCCGGCGACGGCGTGGCTTCGGGCGAGAAATTCCAGCGCGCGCTGATCGACAGCCGGCAATGCGCGTGTCAGCCCCTGAACGCGCGGCACCTCATCGAGACTGGCCTTCAGCGCGTGCAGCGAGGTGAAATCAAGCGCCTTGGAACGCCATTGCAACACCTTGACCGGGTCGAACTGATGGGTTTCCAACCGCTCGACAAGTTCGTCGTCAAAGGGCGGCACACGGCTGGTGACGCCGAACGTGCCGTCACGCATATGGCGGCCGGCGCGACCGGCGATCTGGCCAAGCTCTCCGGCGTTGAGATTGCGGTACTGATGACCGTCGAACTTGCGGTCCTGGGCAAAGGCGACATGATCGACATCGAGGTTCAGCCCCATGCCGATCGCGTCCGTCGCCACCAGATATTCGACATCGCCGTTCTGATAGAGTTCGACCTGGGCGTTGCGGGTGCGCGGCGACAGCGCGCCGAGCACGACGGCCGCGCCGCCGCGCTGACGGCGGATCAGTTCGGCAATCGCATAGACCTCGTCTGAAGAAAAGGCGACAATGGCCGAACGGCGCGGCAGGCGGGTAATTCTCTTCTGGCCGGCATAAAACAGGCTTGAAAGCCGCGGCCGCTCCACGATCGAAACACCCGGCAGCAATTGCCTGAGGATCGGCTTCATCGTCGCCGAGCCCAAAAGCAGCGTTTCCTCACGCCCGCGCAGATGCAGGATCCGGTCGGTGAAGATGTGGCCGCGCTCCAGGTCGCCGGCAAGCTGGACCTCGTCGATGGCAACAAAGGCGACATCGGTTTCCCGCGGCATCGCCTCCACGGTGCAGACGCTGTAGCGGGCGGTTTTCGGGGCGATCTTTTCCTCACCGGTGATCAGCGCAACGCGGTTGACGCCGACGCGCTCGACAAGGCGGTTATAGACTTCACGGGCAAGAAGGCGCAGCGGCAGGCCGATAACCCCGGATGAATGCGCCACCATCCGTTCAATGGCAAAATGGGTTTTGCCGGTATTGGTCGGGCCGAGCATGGCGGTCACCCCGCGTCCGCTCAAGATCATTGCTTCTGAATTCAATGTCCCGGTCCCAAATTCCCTGGCCGGGGCCAAAATCTCCGCCCCCGTCCATTGCTTCAATCGCCGGATCGCAAACCTCCGGCGCGCGTTTCTCTATAGATGGACCGCCTGCGCCCTGCAAGCAAGAGGGGCGTGCATTTTGCCCCGAAACCCGTCCTTTCTTAATATTTGGAACAGATGCGAACGAATCACAGACGAATCGCTGACTCTGCTGTTTTCCCGGTTTGTTCACGGCTATATGTTGGGTTTTCACCGATTTAACGCCCTAGATATGGAACGTGCGATTCTTCACCAGTGCAAATCAGGACAATCGCGTTAACCTTCGTAAACAAAAGATGAACAGACGGGACATCGATGAATCCCTCAGACTGTCCGCTATTCTCTCATCCACCGGCCCCGGAAAGAATGCAGGCCCCAGGCATGCCGCCTCACAACAGGCGACCGAAAAGCGCTCGAAAAACCTGATTTACAGGCCAAAGACCAAAGCCGGAACGAATCAGCGACGAATCACAGACAGGGCGATCTTCCGGTTTTGTTCACCGCTATATTTGGTGGATTAATGACTTTTTAACCATATTTTTCAGTGCGTTGGCAAACCGAAGACCGAAGCGTCACGCGCTGCTTTTCCGTTTACTTTTCCGTCAACAGACGCGATTGCGGGAACAAAATACAACGCCGGGACGTTGAAGCTCCAACTGATTACCCAGGAGAGAGAAAAAATGCTCGGTACTATCCTGCTTATCATCATTATTCTTCTTCTGCTCGGCGCATTGCCGCGCTGGGGATATTCGCGGACATGGGGTTACGGGCCGTCAGGCGGGCTTGGCCTTGTCCTGCTCATCGTCATAATCCTGCTGCTCGCAGGTTATATCTAATCGAACATCGAACTGATCACTGGAGACAGACACAATGAAGAAAGCCGTTCTCGCCATCGCATTCATTCTTCCGCTCGCCGCCTGCACCACGCAGGAGCGCAACGCCACGGTCGGTGCCGGCCTCGGTGTTGCCACAGGGGCCGCCATCACCGGTGATGCCACAGGTGCTGTCGCAGGTGGTCTGGTCGGCGGCGGCATTGGCGCGGCGACCGCCAGATAACCGACAACGAAAGCGGCGCGCGCCAAAGGCTGTCGCGTCAAGATCGGCGCGACACATCGCCAGCCGGTCCAGGCGCTGCCGACAGGCAGCGCCTCAACATGTTCTCGGGACTGTTTCCCGGTAGCCCGGTGCCTAAAAACACCCGCAGGGCAACACTCAGGCGCTGATGATCACCTTCAGCGCCTTTTCGCGTGCGGCATTGCCGAAAACCTCATAGGCGCTCAGGATGTCGTTCAGTTCGAACCGGTGGGTGATCAGTTTCGACGGATCAATCTTGCCGGACTGAACGGTCTTCATCAGCATCGGCGTGGTGTTGGTATTCACCAGCCCCATGGAGATGTTGATGTTCTGTATCCAGAGGTTTTCGAGGTGCAGTTCCACCGGCGCGCCGTGAACGCCGACATTGGCGACATGGCCACCGGCGGCGACCACCTGCTGGCAGACATCGAACGTCGCCGGCACGCCAACCGCCTCGATGGCGACATCGACGCCGACACCGCCGGTCATTTCGCGGATTTTCGCCACCGCATCCTCCTCGCCGACGCGGATCGTATCGGTCGCGCCGAACTGGCGGGACACACCCAGCCGGTTTTCATCCATATCGACCATGATGATCCGGCCCGGCGAATAGAACTGCGCCGTCAAAAGCGCGGCAATGCCGATTGGCCCGGCACCGACGATGGCAATCGCATCGCCCGGTTTGACGGCGCCGGCCAGAACGCCGATTTCGAAACCGGTCGGCAGGATATCCGACAGCATCACCAGCGCTTCCTCATCCGCGTCTTCGGGGATCGGGTAGAGCGAATTGTCACCGTGGGGAATGCGGACATATTCGGCCTGGGTGCCGTCGATCAGGTGGCCGAGAATCCAGCCGCCGTCCTCGCAATGCGAATAGAGCTGGCGCTTGCAATTGGCGCAGCTGCCGCATGAGGTGATGCAGGAAATGAGGACCCGGTCCCCCTTCCTGTAATTGCGCACCGCAGCGCCAACCTCTTCGACAATGCCGACCCCTTCATGCCCGAGAATGCGGCCGGAGGTGACTTCCGGCACATCGCCTTTCAGGATGTGCAGATCGGTGCCGCAAATGGTTGTTTTGGTGATTTTGACGATAACGTCGGTGGGCTTTTCGATCTCCGGCATCGGCTTTTCAGCCCATTCCTTGTTGCCGGGGCCCTGATAGACAAGCGCTTTCATTTTATTCTCCTCCTATGAGAAACGATGACGTCCCTGCGCTGACAAGTATGCGCATATTTCAACCGAAAACCAGAAGTGAATCCGGACGGCAAATGCACACAGCGTCATCGGGAAGGCGTTTTGCGCCCTGGATATGCCCCGGCGGCTTTTTCTGTTGCAAAACGCCGGCTTCCGGCACAAAAGCAGCGACGGTGCGGGAAGCGGGACCGCTTTGCCAATTGACAATGCAACGCGCTCTGGTCCAGCTTCTTTGCAAACCAAACACCATCAGGGAACTTGAAAACATGAAGACCACGTTGAAGGCGGCCACCATGCTTGCAGGCATTCTGTTCGCAAGCCATGCATTTGCGAACGAAACGCTGACGATTGCAAACTGGCTGCCGCCTTCACACCCGCTGGTCAAGGATGTGATCGAGCCCTTTGCGGCTTCAATCGAGAAAGCCACCGACGGACGGGTCACGACCAATATCCTGCCGGCACCGCTCGGGCCGCCGCCGGCGCAGTACGATCTCGCCGTCAACGGCGTTGCCGACATCACCTTCGGGGTTCAGGGGTATAATCCGGGCCGGTTCCGCACGACGAATATCGCCGAAATCCCGTTCTGGGGCGATACCGCCGAGGCCACCTCGGTCGCCTACTGGCGCACATGGGATTCGCTTTTGAAGGACGCCGGCGAATATGACGATGTGCATGTGCTGGCCGTGTTTACCCACGGGCCGGGCCAGGTTTTCATGAATGGCGGCGACCTTTCCGAGCTTTCGGCCATCGACGGCGCCAAGATCCGCGTTGGCGGCGGCATTGTTCATGAACTGGTGAGCGCGCTTGGCGGCGTGCCGGTCGAAGGCCCCTCCTCGCAGACCTATGAACTGCTGTCGCAGGGCGTCGCCGACGGCATCACCTTCCCCTATGAATCAGTCAATTTCTTCGGACTGACGGACATGGTGAACCAGGCGCTGGTCATTCCGGGCGGGCTCTACAACACCTCCTTCTTCGTGGTGATGAACAAGGACAGCTGGGCCGGGCTTTCGCCGGAAGACCAGGCGGCAATCGACAGCGTTTCCGGCGAGGCGCTGGCACGGCTTGCAGGCCGGGCCTGGGATGCAGCCGATGCGGCGGGCCTTCAAGCCATGCAGGGCAAGGTCACCTTCCACGACGCGACACCCGAACAGGTCGCCGAAATCAGTGAAAAGGTCGCACCGGTGGTGGAAGCCAAGCTTGCCGAGATCGATGCGGCAGGTGTGTCGTCCGCCAAGGCGATGGCCCTCATGAAGGACAATATCGACGAACTGCAGGGCGAATGAGCGACGCCGACATTATCGATGATGCGCATCACGCCGCGAGTCCCATGGCTCGCGGCATTCGTATTGTGCTCAGTGTCACCGCCGGCGCATTGCTGCTGGCGCTGATGGCGCTGACCGTCACCGACGTCGTCGGACGCTATCTGCTGAATGCACCGGTCAAGGGCGCTGCCGAGGTCTCGGAGCTTCTTCTGGTTTCGATCGTCTATCTCGGCCTTCCGGCCGTCTGCCTCGACGGCGGTCATGTCACCGTGGACCTCGTCACCAAGTCACTGCCGCGCTGGAGCGAACGGCCGCGCCTGTTTCTGACCGGGCTGGTCTCATCCGGCGTTCTCGGCGTCATTGCCTGGCAGCTTTATGTTTATGGCCTGCAGGTCGGCGGCTATAATCTCGTCACCAATTCGCTGCGCCTGCCGGTCGCGCCCGTCGTCTGGTTCTGTGCCGTGTGTGCGGGGATTTCCGCGCTGGTCACGCTCGCTCTGGCGTTCACAGCCCTATTCAAGAGACCATCATGATCGAATGGCCCATCGGGATTGCAGTGCTGATCGCGCTGCTGCTGGTCGGCATGCCGATCGCCTTTTCGCTGACGCTGATCGGCATTGCCGGCACGGCTTCGATCATCGGGTTCAAGCCGTCCTTCGCGCTGCTCGGCGCCACGTTTTTCGACAATGGCCGCTCCTATGCGCTGACCGTCATGCCGCTGTTCCTGCTGATGGGCAATTTCGTCGTCCAGTCCGGCATTGCGCGTGAGCTTTATGACAGCGCCCATGCCTGGCTCAGGCACCGCAAGGGCGGCCTTGCGCTGGCAACGGTTGCCGCCTGCGGCGGGTTTTCCTCCGTCTGCGGCTCGTCGCTGGCAACGGCGGCCACCATGTCGAAAATCGCGCTGCCCTCGATGCGCCGCTTCGGCTATCCCGACAGTCTGGCCACCGCCTCGATTGCCGCCGGCGGCACGCTCGGCATCCTGATCCCGCCCTCCGTCATCCTGGTGTTTTACGGCATCATGACGCAGCAGAATATCGGCAAACTGTTCATGGCCGGCATCGTGCCCGGCCTTCTCGGCATTTTCGGCTATGCCATCGCGGTGATGATTTCCGTGCGGTTTCTGAAACAGGACCTGCCCGCCGAGCCCAGGCTCTCGCTCGGGGAGCGGTTTCTGGCGCTGAAGGGCACGGCCGGCGCGCTTGCGCTCTTCATCTTCGTCATGGGCGGCATCTATCTCGGCATCTTCACGCCGACGGAAAGCGCCGGCATGGGCGCATTCGGCGCCTTCGTGCTCGCGCTTTTCTCCGGCCGGCTGAAACTGGCCGATCTCGGGAGCATTCTCTATTCCACCGTCAAGACCACGGCGATGATGTTCTTCATCCTGTTTGGCGCGCTGACCTTCACCAACTACGTCAACCTCTCGGGCATGACGCGCGATATCCAGTCCGCGCTCTCGATGTTCGGCGACGGGCCCTACGCCACCATCATTGCCATCCTGATCGTCTATCTGCTGCTCGGCTGCGTGCTGGAGGGGCTTTCGATGATCACGCTCACCGTGCCGATCTTCTATCCGATCGTTGCCGCGCAGGGCTTCGACCTAATCTGGTTCGGCATTTTCGTGGTCGTGATCACCGAGGTGAGCTACATCACCCCGCCGGTCGGCATGAACGCCTTCGTGCTCAACACGGTGGTGCGCGATGTCAGCCTTCGCACGATCTTCTCCGGCCTGCTGCCCTTCGTGGCCATGGATATCGTCCGCATCGCCCTTCTCATCGCCTTTCCGGCCCTGGCGCTTTTCATTCCGTCCATGATGTGATCAGCCCCAGCGCGGGAACGGGTCCGTCAGGTCGAGGTGGCGATCGGCATTGTAGGGTTTTACGGTATCGGCATCGACGAGGCAGGCATCGAGCGCTGCGCGGATCGCAGCCTCGTCCATCGATTGACCGATGAACACGATCTCCTGCCGTCGGTCGCCGAAGGCCTTGTCCCAGCTTGCCGCGATCACCGCCTTCAGCTCCGGCCTGTCGGGCCAGCGACTTTCCGGCACAGCGGCCCACCAGCGCCCGAGCGGCCCGCAGCGGACAATCGCGCCGGCAAGCGAGAATTCGCCGGCAAAATCCGGCCGCGTGGCAAGCCAGAAATGCCCCTTGGCGCGGATCAGGCCGGGAAAGGTCGTCTTCGTGAACCGGTCGAATTTTTCCGGCGCGAACGGTTTGCGCGCGCGATAGACGAAACTGCCGATGCCGTATTCCTCCGTTTCCGGCACATGATCGGCAAAACCATAAAGCTCCTTGGCCCAGAGCGGATGCTGGCTGGCCCGGTCTTCCGAAAACAGCCCGGTATCGAGCACCTGATCCAGCGCCACGGCCCCGAAATCGGCCTCGATGATGCGCGCATCCGCATTCAGCGCCCGGATCACGCTGATCACATCGGCCCGCCCGGCGGCCGAGACATCGGACACCTTGTTGACCACCACGACATCGGCAAACTCGATCTGCTCCACATGCAGGTCGACCAGCGTGCGGTCATCGCCCTCTCCCGCCGTTTCACCACGGTCGCTCAGGAGGTCGTGGCTGGCATAATCGCGCAGCAGATTGACGGCATCGACCACGGTCACCATGGTATCGAGCCGGGCGTGGTCCGACAGGCTGAAGCCCTGTTCATCGCGCCAGGAAAACGTGGCTGCGACGGGAAGCGGCTCGGCAATGCCCGTTCCCTCAATCAGCAGATAGTCGAAGCGGCCATCGGCGGCGAGCCGGCGTACTTCGGTCAGAAGATCGTCCCTGAGCGTGCAACAGATGCAGCCATTGGTCATTTCCACCAGCTTCTCGTCGGTGCGCGAAAGATCCGCCCCGCCCTCGCGCACCAGATCGGCATCGATATTCACCTCGCTCATGTCATTGACGATGACGGCAACCCGGCGTCCTTCGCGATTGTTGAGCACATGGTTGAGCAGGGTCGTCTTGCCGGCCCCGAGAAAGCCGGAAAGGACGGTCACGGGCAGGCGGCGGTCGTTTCGGGAAAGCATGCTGTATCCGTCATTTTTGGTAATGTTATATCATAACTATTCCGACAAGAATGAAGCTGTCAAGCAGACGGTAGTGATCACATATCCAACGCTTTGAGATTGCCGCATTTTTTTCGTCAAAAGATGAGGGTGCCCTGCCCTCCGGTCCCGAACCTGCCGATGGCACCAAGAACGCCGAACCGGAATATCGGCACGATGAATCTGCGCCGCCGACAGGAATCATCAGCATCGCTCCATCACTGTGCCGAGACGGCCTGCTTTCCATCTCTCAGCATCATGTCCGGGCTTGCTGCGAGGGACCTCCAGAGTTCGGGGTCGCCGATGAAACGGGATAGATATCCAGATAAAACAAGCTCTTACGATGATCCGGAAACGACCATCCAAAAATCCGGAGGGATCCGCAGGCAGTTCGAACAATCCCCCGGCAAAAAGGCACGGTTGGTCGTCCGCCGGAATTGATCATCGTTCTGCTTCAAAATTCTGGATTCGTGCGGCAGACGCGGCATCTCCGGAGCACATGCCCTTCGGGCACGCTCGAACGACCAAAGGCACACCTGAAACAAACGACCGCTCACATCAGCATGAAAATTTCTTTCATATTGAGAATATAATTTCATCCTGCATAATGAATTCCATCATGTCCGCTGAACTTGCGTCCAGGACGCCATTGCAGCGGACAACAAATTGCCACAGGGAGTGAGACAATGAAGAAATTGACATCTGCGCTGGCGGTCTTTGCCGCGGGCATCGCACTGACAGCCGGTTCGGCCAATGCCACGGTTCGCCTGAAACTGGCCGACGCGCTGGCGGCAGACCATCCGACAAGCGTGATCCTGAAACAGTTCGCCGAAGAGGTCGAGGAAAAGACCGACGGCGAGGTAAAGATCCGCCTTTACATGAACGGCGTTCTGGGTTCCGAGCGTGAAGTTCTCGAACAGGTCCAGAACGGCGCGGTCGACATTACCCGCGTCAGCGCCGCCAACCTGGAAAACTTCAACCCGATCTATCAGGCCTTCACGCTGCCCTATCTGTTTAACAGCCAGGAGCATTTCTACGACGTCATGGACGGGCCGATTGTCGATCCGGTCTATCAGGCCTCGCTCGACAGCGGCTTCATGGGGCTGACCTATTTCGACAGCGGCGCCCGCTCGTTCTACACCAAGTCGAAATGCGTCGAGACGCCGGACGACCTGAAGGGCCAGAAGCTGCGCGTGATCAACTCGCACACCTCCATCCGGATGGTCGAGCTGATGGGCGGCATTCCGACCCCGCTGCCCTATGGCGAGATCTACACGGCACTGCAGCAGGGCGTCATCGACGGCGCTGAAAACAACCCGACGGCGCTGACGCTCGGCCGTCACGGCGAAGTGGTCGAATGCTACTCGCTGGACGAACATCTGCGCATTCCCGACTTCCTGGTGATTTCCAAGACGGCGATGGACGAGCTGACCGATGAGCAGCTCACCATCATCAAGGAAGCCGCTGTTCACGCCACGCAGGAGCAGAAGAAGGTCTGGAACGAGGCCGTCGACGAGGCCATGCAGCAGATCGAAGAAATGGGCGTCACCATCGTCCGTCCCGACAAGGCGCCTTTCCAGGAAAAGGTTGCGCCTCTGATCGAGGAATACAAGCAGGATCCGGCAATCGGCCAGTTGGTCGATGCCATCCAGAACGCTCAGTAAAGTCCTCCCGGACCTGACGGAAAAGGCGCTTCTTGTCTCATCAAAACAGGAAGTGCCTTTTCTTTTTCAAAGCATGTCGCAGCCAGGTGGTTCCACCTGGCTACAGAGAAATTCTGTCCAAACAATCAGAGTGAGTGGCGGCGCGTTTTCGTGAAACGTTCGCCCGCTCTGGCGGGCTGTTGCCCGCACCGTTTCACCAATCAAAAGACTGGAAGCACCATGATCACCGATGATTTTCACCTTTCCGGAAAAACGGCAATCGTCACCGGCTGCGATACCGGGCTTGGCCAGGGCATGGCCGTTGCGCTGGCGGAAGCCGGTGCGAATATTGTCGGCGTCAATATCGTCGAACCGGCGGAGACGATCGCCAAGATCGAGGCGCTCGGACGCCGTTTCGTCTCCATCGAAGCCGATCTGATGAAACAGGACGAGATACCGCAGATCGTTGAAACGGCGGTCCGCGAATTCGGCGGGATCGATATTCTGGTCAATAATGCCGGCATTATCCGCCGCGAAGACGCCGTCGACTTTTCCGAACAGGACTGGGACGACGTGATGAATATCAACATCAAGAGCGTCTTCTTCCTGTCCCAGGCCGTTGCCCGCCGGTTCATCGAACAGGGGCGTGGCGGCAAGATCGTCAATGTCGCCTCCATGCTGTCGTTTCAGGGCGGCATCCGTGTTCCCTCCTATACCGCGTCCAAGAGCGGCGTCATGGGCATTACCAAGCTGATGGCGAATGAATGGGCGCAGCACGGCATCAACGTCAACGCGATTGCCCCCGGCTATATGGCCACCAACAACACCGCCGCATTGCGGGCCGATGAGGACCGCAGCAGCGAAATCCTCGGCCGGATCCCCGCCGCGCGCTGGGGCCTCCCGCGCGATCTGGCCGGACCGGTCGTCTTCCTCGCCAGCGAAGCATCCTCCTATGTCAACGGTTACACCATTGCGGTCGATGGCGGCTGGCTCGCCCGCTGAGGCATCTACCGCCGGCCGATCGTCCGGTGGGGCGCTGCTTCTCACGCATCCGGGCAAGGCCAAAACTGCGGTTGCGCGTCTGCGCAGCCGCTTCGCTGCGTTGCCGTTCGTAACCGGCTGTTTTCATCCAAAAAACGCGAAATGAAATTTTCTTTCATATTTCGCAATTAATTTTCATGGTGCATATTATTGCCATCATGACCATGCACCGGAGGAAAACCCGTGCTCTCCAGAACCCAACTGAAACAAAAGATCGAGCTGCTGGTCGCCGGCCTGAAGTCGCTGCGGGATGAAGGCAAGTTCGACGAACCCAATCTCGACGGCACAGCCGGCGACTATGTCAGCTTCAACGCCTGGGAATGGCCGCAGGGCGTCGGCCTTTACGGACTGGCGCAGATGTGGCTGAAGACGGGCGACACTGCGGTGAAGACCCTGCTCGAGGACTGGTATTCAGCCCATATCGAGAAAGGGCTGCCGCCGCAAAACGTCAACACCACGGCGCCAATGCTGGCGCTCTCGCTTCTGTGGCGAGAAACCCGCGATCCCCGCTGGGAAACGCCGATGAAGGACTGGGCCGACAGAATTCTGACGGACATGCCGCGCACGCGCTGCGGCGGTTTCCAGCACAATGTTTCCGACAAGATCAATGATGATGAATTGTGGGACGACACGCTGTTCATGGTGGCGCTGTTCCTGGCCAGCTACGGCGAGGGCGCAGGCCGCCGCGATCTGGTCAGCGAAGCGGCCTTTCAGTTCATGATCCACACGCATTACCTGTCTGAGCCGGAAACCGGCCTCTGGTTCCACGGCTGGACCTTTGACGGCAACCACAATTTCGCCCGTGCCCGCTGGGCGCGCGGCAATTCCTGGATTTCAGCCGGCGTTCTCGACCTGATCGAGCTTGCCGAGCTGGACGCGGGCACGAAGCGTTACCTGACGGAAGTGGTCAAGGCCCAGCTTGAAACGCTGATCGGCTATCAGGCGGCAAGCGGCGCATGGCATACGCTGGTGGACGACCCGACCTCCTATGAGGAAATTTCCGCCACTGCCGCCATCGGTTACGCGCTCCTGAAAGGCGCACGGCTGGGAATCGGCCCTCAAAGCTGGCACGAGGCCGGACTGAAGGCGCTTTCCGTCACGCTCGACAATATCGGCGCTGACGGCATTGTCGACAATGTCTCCTACGGCACCCGTATGGGGCACGATCTCCAGTTCTACAAGGACATCCCGATCCAGCCGACCGGCTATGGCCAGTCCATGGCCCTGCTGCTGCTGGTCGAAGCCCTCAATATTGCTCAAGCGGAGGAAGAATGATGTTTGAAGACACACGCTATTCCGTATCCCCGAAAGACGTCCGCACCTATTCCAACGAACGCCTGCGGGAGGAATTCCTGCTCGATAACCTGTTTGTCGCCGACAAGCTGCAGATGGTCTACACCCATGTCGACCGGATGATCATCGGCGGTTTTCTGGCAGTCGATGCGGAAACCGAAATCGCCGATGGCGCGGCAGTGGGAACGCCGGGCTTCTTCGACGCCCGCGAAATGGGCATCGCCAATCTCGGCGGAACCGGAACCGTGACGGTTGACGGCGCGGTCTTCACGGTCGAGCACCGCGATATCGTTTATGTCGGGCGCGACACGAAATCTGTCCGCCTTGCCTCGAAAGACCCGTCCGAACCCGCCGCCTTTTACATGAATTCGGTTCCCGCCGGTTATGCCGTGCCTTCGGCGCTCATCCGGCAGGCCGATTCCAAGCCCGTCACCATGGGTGACGAGGCACATGCCAACAAGCGCACGCTGCGCATGTATATTCACCCGGAAGTCTCGCCGAGCTGCCTGCTCTTGATGGGAATTACCGAGCCTGCGCCCGGCAGCATCTGGAACACCGAGCCGCCGCATGTGCATGAGCGCCGCATGGAGGCCTATGTCTATTTCAACATGGCGCCGGAAGACCGGGTCATGCATTTCATGGGCGAGCCGAAACAGGTGCGCAATATCGTGGTCGCCGACCGGCAGGGCATACTTTCGCCCGCATGGTCGATCCATATGGGCGCAGGCACCGGTCCCTATTGCTTCGTCTGGGGCATGACCGGTGAAAACAAGGCCTATAATGATGTTACGCCCGTTGCCGTGAAAGACCTTCTGTGATGGCACATCAAGCACAAGACGGCGCCATGCGCCGGCCGCTGCCGGACGGTTCTCCGGTCTGCTACTGGCACGTATCGGCCATAGCCGAGGACGAATACAACGTGCCCGACACCACCATGTCGGGCCACATGGATGCCCAGTTCTTCCTCACCAAGGAAAAGAACTTCATTCCGCACGAATATCCCTGCCGCACGCAGTTCGTCAGCGAACGGCGCGGCAAACGGCCCGTGATCGTTGAAAAACAAGGCCCCGGCCGCATCTGGACGCCGTTCGGTTCGCCGCGCGTCGATCTGTCCGGCTTCTGGTTCCGCGCCACGGCGGTTTCCGCATGGGCGGAAACCCGCATCGAGGCTGAAACCGCCGGAACGGCGCGGCTGAAACTCAGTTGCTGCGGCGGCGCGATCCTGTTCGTCAACGGAGCCGAAGCGGGCTCGATGAGCGTCTATCAGCGCAATTTCGAGACCGACCGGGAATTCGACGTCGAGCTGAAGGCCGGGCTGAACGACATCGCCGTATTCTTCGACGACCTTGCCGAACGCGATGCCCGCTACTTCTTCGAACTCGATTACTGCGAAGGCCCCGCCGCCGCCGTCTCGTTCGACGTCCCTTGCGAAAGCGGGCTTGCCGACGAAATCGAGACGATGCTGGAAACCATGCATTTCGAGCACCCGGCCTATTCTGCCGGAACGGTCGCCTTTCATTGCCCCGAAACCGTCAGCCGCGATCTCGATGTCGAGATCGTCGTCGCCGGGGATTTCCTGGCGGAAGAACACGACACGTTTACCGCAAGCCTGCCGGCCGGCGCCTCGCGGCTTGTCGTTGGCGATGTTTCGGCGTTTCACAGCGATTTCCGTCATTTCGACGTGCGCCTGAGCGCCGGCGGCCTGACGCTGTCGCGACCGTTCACGGTGGAAATCGCGCGTTGCGAAGATCAGGGCGAACCGCCCGAAAGCCTTGAAGACCGCATCGCGGAAGCCCTCCGCCATGTCGCCGACAAGGGCTATGCCGATGCCATCTCGGCACTGGCGCGGCTGGGGCTCGGCCTTGGCGGCGCACAGACCGAGGCAATGATTGCCGCCTCGCTGCCGAAGATCGAAAACTGCCACGATTGCGCCGACTTCCATCTGGTTCCGCTGCTGTTCGGACGTATCCGCTACGGCGATCTTCTGTCGGATGACATCCGCGCGCGGATCGATGCCGCAACCCTCAACTTCCGCTACTGGATGGATGAGCCCGGCAATGACGTGCAGTGGTATTATTCGGAAAACCATGCGCTGCTGTTTCACACCGCCGCCTATCTGGCCGGACATTTTCATGCCGACAAGACATTCGTGCGCGCCGGTGTGACCGGTTCCGAGCAATCAGAACGCGGTGCAGCCCGGCTTCGGGACTGGTTCGATCACTTCGAAAAATGGGAAATGGCCGAGTTCAATTCGGTTCCCTATTTCCCGATCGATCTGAAGGGTCTGACGACGCTCTATGCGCTGGCCCATGACGCGGATATCCGCGCGCGCGCCGGACAGGCGATCCTGCGGCTGATTACGGTCGTCGCCGCGTCCGCCCATCACGGCACGCTGACGGCGGCACAGGGCCGCTCCTACGAGCATACGCTGATGGCTGCCCGCACCAGCGAGCTTTCCGCCATCGCCCGGGTGCTCTGGTCGCGCGGCAATTACGGCCGCACCTTCCAGACGCTGCCGCAGTTCCTGCTGTGCCTGCGCGATTTCGGCCTTGTCATTCCGGCAAGCGATCGCCAGAAGGCCTGCCTTACCGGCGCTGAGGAACAGGAATGGACCTTCTCGCAGGGCGAAAACCGGTTCGCGCATCTCTACCACTACAAGACCGCCGAAACGGCCATGGGCTCGCTTGCCCGCTACCGCTGGGGCGAATGGGGCTATCAGGAAACCGTTCTGCAACTGCGGATCGGGGACAATCCCGATGCCCAGATCTGGGTGAACCATCCCGGCGAGGTCATCCACTGTGGCTTCGGCCGGCCCTCCTACTGGGGCGGTTGCGGCGCGCTGCCGCGCGTGCACCAGTATAAAAACCTGGCCGTGGTTATCTTCAGCACCCATGAAGACCAGCCGGATTTCAGCCATATCTGGTTCCCGGCCCAGGTCTTCGACGAGACCATTGCCGACACCCACGCCGCCTGCGCGCGCTCCGGCAAGGGCATGGTTCAGGTGACCGGCGCGACACCGCTTGTGCCCGTCGAGACCGGTCCCACGGCCGGTATGGAGATCCGCCAGAACGGGCGGGAGACCGCATGGCTGTTCCGGCTTGGTCGATGCGAGGGAGAGAACGGCGGGCTCGCCGGTTTCAACGCGCGCTTCAAGGCCATCGGCTTCACGCAGTTGGAGGACGGGACCATCACTGTTGACGATCCGGAATATGGCCAGATCGTTTTCGGGGATGACGGGTCAGTCGCGGCCGAGGGGCGCCGGCTCGATCCGGCGGAATGGACAATCGAAGGAACGATTGCCGGCACGACTGTGTAACCCTTGCAAGTTCCGACGGGCCCTGTGGCCCGTCGGCCGGCATTCTCACTGCGGGGTTGCCGCAAGCGGCAGATCAGTCTCCGCCACCCTTTACGGCCGCGGTGGAACCGCGCTCGGTCAGGCGGCAGGACAGTTCCGTCCGGCGTGGCAGGAATGGCTCGTTATCGAGAAGGTCGCGCATCATGTCCAGCGCCGCTGCACCCATTTCACGCATCGGGATCTGGACGGTGGTCAGCGGCGGATCGAGAAAATCGCTTTGCGGCAGACCGTCGATCCCCATCACCGAAATGTCGTCCGGAACCGACAGGCCGAGCGCGCGCAGCCCGAAAATGGCGCCCGCCGCAAGGCTGTCGCCGGCCGCCAGAACGGCCGTGAACGACGTGCCCTTTTCCTCGACATGCCGGCGCATCGCCTCGATCGCGGCTTCGGGCGTCCAGTCGCTGGCATCGACGACGAGATCGCGCCACGCGACGCCCGGAATGGTCTTGATCTCGTCACGCCAGCCCTCCAGACGTCTGAGAATGGTGCGGCGGCCGGGCCGTGAAAGAAACAGGATCCTCGAATGACCCAGCGATCGCAGATAGCGGGTGGCCAGTGCGGCCGCCGCGCGATTATGGGGCGCAATGCTCGAAAGCTGCATCAGCGGATCGTCGCCATTGACCAGCAGCACCGGTCTGGCAAAGGCCCGGGCCGGGACCAGCATTT
The DNA here is from genome assembly GCF_040545495.1 of Martelella mangrovi. Classification (NCBI taxonomy): domain Bacteria; kingdom Pseudomonadati; phylum Pseudomonadota; class Alphaproteobacteria; order Hyphomicrobiales; family Aurantimonadaceae; genus Martelella; species Martelella mangrovi. The sequence continues at coordinate 260,463 of NZ_JBEPLY010000001.1, read as the reverse complement.
CGTCCTCATCGATGGTCAGCATCAAGACACCGGCGATTTCGGGATCCTTGGCCGCGTCCTCCAGCATTTTCCGCTCGTCGTCGGCGCTGGAAATCGCTTTGGTCGTCAGCGACAGCCCGAGAACCTCCGCCCGTTCGCGCATGCCCTCCAGCACAAATGCCGTGAACTGATTGCGCTGGTAGTCAAGCATGGCGCTGGCGCTGGCCGCGACGATGACCTTCATGCCCGCAATCGACGTGGGAACGTGGTAATTCTGCGACTTGGCGGCCTGCAGGATCTTTTCCCTGAGCTCCGGGCGAACGCCCGGCGTTCCCGAAAGCGCCCGCGAGGCGGTGGACGGCGAAACGCCGCAATAGCGCGCCAGATCGCTCAGACGAAGACGCCTGCTTTCCTTTTTCATGTGCATCACTCCGTTTGCCACAATATGAAATATTCTTTCATATGGCGCAATCTTTTTTCATAATGCATGATATCTTCAAAAGCGGTCGCCCAGGGAGGACACCTCTGCGGCCGCACCAGAGAACCGTCCCGAACGACAACGCGAAGCAGCCGCTCCCCCTTTGTCGTTCGCGACATGGAGGACATCCATGATAGACAAAACAAAACATGCTCTGGAAAGCCTGCTGCTCTACCTGACCTCCGCGATGCTCGCGATCATGGTCGGGCTGATGCTGTGGCAGGTTTTCACCCGCTACGTGCTTGCCGCACCGGCGCTCTACACCGAAGAACTTCTCCGTTTCATGATGATCTGGATGGCCTTCCTGGGATCGGCCTATGCCTTCGGCACGCGCCAGCACCTGTCACTGGTTTTCGCCATCGAAGCTCTGAGCGGACGAAAGAAACTGATCCTGATGCTGATCAACGACGCCGTCGTTCTGGTGTTTTCCGTGTTCATCCTGTTTCTCGGCGGCATCAAGGCCGTCTCGTCATCGATGGCACAGTTTTCGCCGATCATGCGCATTCCCATCGGCGACGTCTACCTGATCATGCCGATTGCCGCCGTGCTGATCTTCATCCTTCAGTCGCTCAACATGATCATCCTGGTCCGCGACAGCAACCGGGCATCGCTCAAGCCGGTCGGGAGCCTGTAAAATGGACTTTATCTTTGACTATGTGGACGAAACGGTGTTTGCGTCCATCCTGCTCTTTGGCCTGTTTTTCCTGATGCTGGCCCAGGGCATTGCCATCTCCGTGGCGATTGCCGTGTCCTCGATCGTGACCGGCCTGTTCTTCATGCCGCCGAGCGTCACCTTCTTCGTCGCCACACAGAAGATGTTTGCCGGCGTCGATTCGTTCACCCTGCTGGCGATCCCGTTCTTCATCCTTGCCGGCAACATCATGAACAAGGGCGGCATTGCCATCCGGCTTGTCAATCTTGCCAAGCTGATCGGCGGCCGCCTGCCCGGCGCGCTTGCACATACCAATGTGATCGCCAACATGTTGTTCGGCTCGATTTCCGGCTCGGCCATCGCCGCAGCCGCCGCCGTCGGCGGAACCATGGCGCCGCTGCAGAAGAAGGAAGGCTATGACCCGACCTTCTCCGCGGCCGTCAACATCGCCTCGGCGCCGTCGGGCATCCTGATCCCGCCAAGCGGCCCGCTGATCCTGTTTTCGCTGGTTTCCGGCGGCACATCGATCTCCGCGCTTTTCATCGGCGGTTATGTGCCGGGGCTGCTGATGGGGCTGGCCGTCATGATCGTCGCCGGCATCATTGCCAAGCGCCGCAACTTCCCGATTTCGAAAGCGCCCGGCGCCGGAGAGGCCGTCAGGATCGTCTGGCAGGCCCTACCCTCCCTGCTGATGGTCGTCGTCGTCATCGGCGGCATCGTGATCGGCGCCTTCACGGCAACCGAAGGGGCGGCCGTCGCCGTTCTCTATTCCTTCGTCCTGTCGCTGATCTACCGGCTGGCGACCTGGCGGGAATATATCGAAGTTCTGAAAAGCTCGATGGTCACCAGCGCCGTCATCCTGTTTCTGATCGCCGCTTCCGGGGTGATGTCCTATGTGATGACGATCACCGGCATACCGGATGCAATCGCCGATGCTCTGCTGACCTTCCAGAACCCGATCGTGATCCTGCTGATCATGAACATCTGCCTGCTGATCATCGGCTTCTTCATGGACCTGACCCCGGCCGTGCTGATCTTCACCCCGATCTTCCTGCCGATCGCGCGGGAAGTGGGCATGGACCCCGTCCAGTTCGGCCTGATGATGATCTTCAACCTCGGCATCGGCTCGATGACGCCGCCTGTCGGTTCGGTCCTGTTCGTGGGATGCAGCATCGCCGGGGTCAGCATCGAGAAGGTGGCAAAACCGCTGCTGCCGTTCTTCATCACGCTGGTGATCGCGCTGCTGATGATTACCTACATCCCCGCGCTCACAACCGGCCTGCCCCGGCTTCTGGGCCTGATGTAAAAGCAGCCTTCGGCTGCACCGATGCGGCGCCCTGCGCCGCATCCCAGCTTGTTGACAAACCCTGTAAGCAATCGCGGCTTTACCTCCCTCCGCCGTCATACCGGCCTTAAGCCGGAACCCCGTAAGGGCCAAGTCCTTGCGCGCAAAGACTCTTTCTGGCAGCGCACAACAAGCGGCCCTGGATACCGGCTCAAGGCCGGTATGACGAAAGAACGTGGGGCGAGCTTTGTCAGCGCGCAGAGCGCACAGGTTCGGGAGTCTCCCGGCTTCTTGCGAGACAACCCGCAAGACAATCCCGTCAAAAATCAGGGAATGCGCACTGCAAGCCGGTATCGTGGATGGTCATATCGCGATCAGAAAAATGGTGCCGCCTACGTGACTCGAACACGTGACCCCCGCATTACGAATGCGATGCTCTACCAACTGAGCTAAGGCGGCCCGAACGCGCTTTCGAGCGCGTTGCGATGCATGGGGCTGTTACAGGCTCTTGGCGGTTTTTTCAAGCGCCTTTGCCGTCAGAACGGCAAAAAATGATGCCGGGCCCGGTGTAGCCTTCAGCCGGTGGAGCGCAGAAGGGCGAGCGTTTCGGCGCGCTTTGCGGAATCCGTGTCAAAAACGCCGCGCGAGACCAGCGTGACCGTGTTGGCGCCATGGGCCTTGATGCCGCGCATTTCCATGCACATGTGGCGCGCTTCCGCCAGCACCATCACGCCCTTCGGCTTCAGCACCGCCTCCATCGCATCGGCGATCTGGCCGGTCAGCCGTTCCTGCAGTTGCGGGCGGCGGGCAAGCGTGTCAACCACGCGGGCCAGTTTGGACAGGCCGGTCAGCCGGCCGCCATCGGGCAGATAGGCAATATGCGCCTTGCCGAAAAACGGCAGCAGGTGGTGCTCGCACATGGTGTGAAAGGCGATATCCTTGACGATCACGATCTCGTCATGGCCGTCTTCGGTGAACACGGTCTTCAGATGTTCCGACGGATCCTCGGCAAGACCGGAGAACACCTCCATATACATCTTCGCAACACGTGACGGTGTGTCCAGCAAACCCTCGCGGGTCGGATCCTCGCCGAGCGCGACCAGAATGTCGGTCACGGCCTTCCTGATTTTTTCGCGACGCGCCTCGGCATCGTCAACCTGTCTGGGAATATCGTTCACGCTTCACCTGTTTTCGCCGCATGCCGTTTCATTGCGTCACATATGCGGTCCCATTCTGGCCGCATCTAGACCCTGCCAGATGTCAAATTCAAGGCCTGTCTTCAATCATTGCGCGCGAACGGCCCGCCGACAGCACACAGGCCATCACGATCAACGCCCCGCCAACGAGCGTGGGCCATGCGGGAATTTCGTCGAAAAAGACGAAACCGTAAAACCCGGCCCAGACCAGAGCCGAATAGTCGATCACCGCATAGAGCGAGGCCGGCATGCGGTTGAGCCCGGCAACCAGAAAGACGAAACCGAGCGCGCCGCAAAACCCGATCAGGCCGACTTGCCAGAAAAGGCCGGGGTCCGGCGTTTGCCACAGCAGCAGGGCCAGCGGCGCTGAAAACACGGTTGCGAACACGGTCTGCATCAGGCTGAGCGTGATCGGATGATCGTTGGCCGACGCCTTCTTCATCACGATTGCCGTAACCGCATAGGCCAGCGGCGCAGTCAGTCCGGCGATGATGGCGATAACCGAAACCGGCGGACCGGCAAGGCCGGACCCTCGTGTGGCAACAATGATGCCCGAGCCGCAAACCGCCAGGAAAAGCGCGCCATAGGTCGCCCGGCCGGGCCGCTCGCCGAAAACCAGCGCGCCGAGCAGGGCCATGTAGATCGGCGCCGTCATGGCCAGCGCGAGCGCCATCACCAGCGGCATGCCGGCAATGCCGTAAAAAAACAGGCTTGCCGTGGCAGCCGACAGCACGCCCTTCAGCGCATGCTCCTTCATGAAGCCGGGTTTCGGTCTGCGGCGCACGAAGACCGCAACGAAGAGGGCCAGAAACACGGTCGAGACCGTATAACGCAGGAAAGTGACCTGAAAGCTCGACATCTCCGCGCCGAGGCTCTTGGCCAGCGCATCGACGCCGGAAAGCGTGGCAACGGCGGCCACCGCGAAGCTGACGCCCGATGTCCGGGTCAGTGATATCATGTTCGTCCCTCGTGCCGCCGGCCGGCCCGCCCGGACACAGCATCTCAACGCCCCGCGATAGCCGTGGCCCCACAGCCGGTCAAGCCACGCAAGGCGCCGGAGGGTACGTCTGCCTGCACGGCGAAAACCTTTCAAGGGCCCGCCAAATGGCGTAGGAAGACAAAAACCAAGGGAGCCCGCCGCCATGGCCAAGATGATCCACTCAATGATCCGCGTGCTGGATGAAGCCCGCTCGATCGATTTCTACAACCTGCTGTTCGGCCTCGAGGTGGTGGACCGCTACCCCTTTGAAGGGTTCACGCTGATTTACCTCGCCAATGCGGAAACCGGTTTCGAGCTGGAACTGACTGTCAATGAAGGCCAGAGCGAAGCCTATGACCTCGGCAATGGCTACGGGCATCTCGCCGTCAGTGTCGATGATATCGCAGCCGAACACGAGCGGTTGACGGCACTCGGCATTCCCGTCGGCAAGCTGGTGACCATGGAACGCGAGGGAGCGACCTTCGCCCGCTTCTTCTTCGTCACCGATCCCGATGGCTACAAGATCGAAGTGCTGCAGCGCGGCGGCCGCTTTCAGTAAAAGCCGATCTGCTGCAACACGAAACGCACGCGCGTCTCGACATCGGCTTTCGGCAGTTCGACCGGCCGGTAGCCGAGCTTCGGGTAGAAGGCCATCAGCCGCTCATATTCGGCAATGCCGTCTTCCAGCCCGTGGCGGCGCTCGCCATCCCGGCGGTAGATTTCCGGCCAGGGCGGGGTCATGAAGACGGTCGTGTTGTAACGAACCTGCCGGACCATATCGGGTGGCGCGGTCGCGCCGGTCGCGTGACAAAGTGCGGCGGCGGCATCGACCAGTCCGCGATCGAAAAACACCGGCCGCATGCTTTCAGCCACCGCCGCATGATCGGCGGCAGCCATCGCAACCGCGCGGCGGGCAAAGGCTGCCATATCGACCCAGGGCAAGGCCTTGCCGTCCCCGGCAGTCTCCTCGGCCACGATCCGGCGGCCGGGTTCTTCCACCACGGCAAAGCCGCGGGCAGCAAGGGCGTCGAGAAGGGTCGACTTGCCGCCGCCCGAGCAGCCGGAAATCACAAAAAAACGGTTCATTTTCCCGAAGACGCCGCCTCGCAGGCAATGCCCGGATCGTCCTCGCCGTTCATCACATTGTAAAGCGTCGCGCTGTCGCCCTTGGTCCACCAGACATAAGGACCCGCGGCATAGCGCGCGCCGGAAGCGGCGATAACTTCGGCGGCGATCGTCAGATGATCCTGCCATTGCAGCCGCGCCAGCGCGATCTCACCGCTGGTGACATAGCGCGCCTTCATGGTGAAATCGCCGCAATCATAGACGGCTTCGATGTCACGGGCATCCGGGCCGTCCGGCACCGCGATCGAAAATCCGGTATCGGCACGGGCCGCCCCGGTGGCAAGGCTCATGAAAATGACAGACATCAAAACTGTGGTTTTCCCAGGCATAAACCTTCCCCTTAACCGTTTTTGAGTGAAATGAGCCTTCCGGCAGGGCTGTTGTTGCGTGCAAGATGTGACAGACTGATATGCCAGATTGATCTTGCTCAAGGCCCGGACCAGGACTTAGTCTTAAGTCGTAGGCGTCTTGCGGCGGCCCTCTGGCCGAAGCGGGTTGATGTTAACCGGCAGCTTCGTCGAAGTCTACAACGCCGACCCGGCGCATGACGGCAAATGGATAAGACCGATATGGCAGAAAAACCGGAAATGCGCCTGAACCTCCCAGAGACATCTGTCTTTTCAAGGGCGCGCCGTGTCGCCGGTCCGCATTTTCCAACGTCAGACAACAGGCCGCCGACGGCTCTGTCCTGTCCAGCCTCCCAAGAATAACCGATTATACCCAAGGAGTATCAGACGATGGCCGACAAATTCGATGTCGCAGGCTTCAACAAGAATTTCATCGAGCGCGCCGCGCAGAAGCCCGCAATCGCCACCGCCGTTGTGCATCCCTGCAGCCGCGATGCGCTTCTGGGCGCCGTTGAAGCAGCACATGAAAACCTGATCGAACCGATCCTGGTCGGTCCGGAAAACAAGATCAAGGCGATCGCCGACGAAAACGAAATCGACATTTCCGCCTACAGGATCATCGACACGCCCCACAGCCATGCCTCCGCCGCACAGGCCGTGGCCCTTGCCAGCAAGGGTGAGGCCGAAGCGCTGATGAAGGGCAGCCTGCACACCGATGAATATATGGGCGCGGTGATCAAGAAGGATGCCGGGCTGAGAACCGGACGCCGCATCTCCCACGTCTTCGCCATGGTCGATCCCGAATATCCGAAACCCTTCTTCATCACCGATGCGGCGATGAACATCAAACCGGATCTGGCGGCAAAGGTCGACATTGCCCAGAACGCCATCGACCTGATGATCGCGACCTCCGATGTCGAAATCACACCCAAGGTCGCCGTGCTCTCGGCCGTGGAAACGGTCAACCCCTCGATCCAGTCCACCATCGACGCCGCATGCCTTTCCAAGATGGCGGACCGTGGCCAGATCACCAATGCCATTGTCGACGGACCGCTGGCCTTCGACAATGCGATCAGCCTTGAGGCCGCCAAGATCAAGGGCATCACCTCCGCCGTTTCCGGCGATGCCGACATCCTGCTGACGCCGGATCTGGAATCCGGCAACATGCTGGCCAAACAGCTGGTCCTGCTCGGCGGCGCCACCTCCTCGGGTATCATCCTCGGCGCGCGTATTCCGATCATCCTGACCAGCCGTGCCGATGGCGCACAGGCCCGTATCGGTTCCTGCGCGATTGCAGCCCTGATGGCCGATGCCCGCCGCAACGGCCGCTATCCGGCGCTCTGAGAATCAGCGCATCCCGCATCAAAAGCCGTCGCGACATCTGTTGCGGCGGCTTTTTCATGCCCGCCATCTTGCCAATGCACCGTGAGGGTATATAACCGCCGGCCTTCACACCACACTCCCGGCAAAAAGGACGGCGTCATGACCGCACTCGGACTCGATTTCGGCACGACCAACACCGTGATCGCGCTGCCCGCGCGCGGCAAGGGCGAAACCCGTTCGCTGACATTTGAAAGCCAGGCGGGGGTGACGGATACGATGCGCACCTGCCTTTCGTTCATGAAAGACCGGCAGGCCGGCGTCGGTGCGCCGCTTGCAACGGAGGCCGGGGCCGCCGCCATCCGCACGCTGATCGACCATCCCGGCGAATGCCGCTTCCTGCAGTCGATCAAGACCTATGCCGCCAGTCCACTTTTCAGGGAAACCGCCGTGCTCGGTCGCCGCCATTCGTTTCCGGATCTGATGGCGGTGTTTCTGGAAAAGCTGATGACCTATGCCGGTGACGGCTGGCCCGGCGATATCAGCCGCGTGGCCGCCGGCAGGCCGGTGCGCTTTGCCGGCACCGGCGCCGACGAGGCGCTGGCGCTCGAGCGTTACAATGAGGCCTTGTCCCGCTTCGGTTTCCCGGAAATCCGCTTCGTGCTGGAGCCGGTGGCAGCCGCCTGGTATTTCGCAAGCCGGCTTGAGAGCGATGCCAATGTGCTGGTCGCCGATTTCGGCGGCGGCACCACCGACTATTCGATCATCCGGTTTTCCAAAAGCGCGGGAAAGCTCTCCGCCGAGCCGTTGTCGCATTCCGGTGTCGGCGTGGCCGGCGACATGTTTGACTACCGCATCATCGACAATGTGGTGAGCCCGATGCTGGGCAAGGGCAGCAGCTATAAAAGCTTCGGCAAGGTGCTCGACGTGCCGTCGAACTATTACGCAAGCTTCGGTCGCTGGAGCCAGCTTTCGATCTTCAAGACCACCCGCGATTTCATCGACCTGAAAAGCCTGGTGCGCGACGCCACCGACCCCGATGCGCTCGAACTGTTCATCGACCTGGTCGAAAATGATGAGGGCTATCCGCTCTATGAGGCGATATCGGCCACCAAACGGGCGCTGTCGGCACAAGAGGAAGCCGAATTCTTCTTCGCCCCGCTTGGCAAGGACAGTCGCCGCACCGTGCGCCGCGCCGATTTCGAACGCTGGATTGCAGGCGAAATCGACCAGATGGAGTCCGCACTCGACGAGGCGATTGCGGGCGCCGGCATTGCCGCATCGCAAATCGACAAGGTGTTCCTCACCGGTGGCTCATCCTTCGTGCCGGCGGTGCGCAAGATCTTCGAAGACCGTTTCGACACTGCCCGCATCGAAACCGGCGGCGAACTGCTGTCCATTGCCCACGGGCTGGCGCTGATCGGGGCGGAAGACGATTTTCCAGACGGGATGTGAGCGCCGGCTTCCGTGCCGTTCGCCGGGTGAACGGCCCTTGCAAACGTCACCCTTGCCCGATGACCGCCGGGCAGCACAATCAAGGCCGGTTTTGCAACGCCCTCAATCCGTCAAACGCTCGTAAATGATATGGCGATGCTCGCCATCATAGAGCGCCCGCACAGACGCCAGCGCCGCAACGGCTGCTTCGCGCCGGGGCGAAGACAACGCCTCTTCAATGTGGGCCAGCGAGGGATAGTCGATTTCCTGAACCAGAAAGACATCCTCCTCCCCGGCCTCGCACTGCCGCGGCCGATAAACCCGCACGGCACGTGCATGCAGCATCTGCGACCACGCCGGAACCAGCCTCTCCCGAACGGCGGCATAGAACTCGTCTTCCCGCCCCGGCTTGATCCGGCCACGGAAAATGGCACTTCTGGTAAACATTCACTGCTCTTTCTGCAAACGGGCAAATACAATATGATATCGATATCATCGACATGACTAGTTCGATGCCCGAGCTTGCGCAAGCCTCTTCTCCGGAACAACACCGTCATCTATGCACGAAACACGATCCGACGGCCGAACCGTTGCCCCTTAATCCAGCAGGCTGGTTACGATCTGCGCAAACAGGCGTGCGCCAACCGGGATCAGTTCATCGGGAAAATCGAAATCAGGATTGTGCAGATCGGGCGTATCAAGGCCGGCCCCCAGCAGCAACAGCGCCGATCTGGCATGATCGCCGAACCGCCCGAAATCCTCCGAACCACGCACCGGGCCATTTGCCGGATGGAGCGGAATATCTTCGGCTGCAAGTGCCTTGCGGAAAACCTGCACAGCCTCCGGCGCGTTTTCGCAATGACGGAAAATATCGTGATAGCTGATATCCGACTGCAGGTTCCAACGCGCAGCGGCAGCCGTTACCTTGTCTTCGGCCTGCTGCACCAGCAGCGCCATGCCATCATCCTTCTGCGTGCGCAGCGTCACATGCAATTCGGCATCGCCGGGCGTGGTGCCGAAGCCCGCCTCGCCCAGCCGGGCATGGGTCACATTCGCGCGGGCAAAATCGGGCGAAGCCGCATCCTCGCCAGCACAAAGCGTTTCCAGATCCTCAATCAGCAGTGCCAGCGCACTGGCGGGAGAGAGGCCGGTTTCAGGTTGTGAGGCGTGGGCGGTGCGCCCGGTCAGAACAATCTTCATGCCGCGGGAGGCGCAATGTGCTGGTCCTTCCGACAGGATTGCGTGGCCGAGCGGCAAACCCGGCCAATTATGCAGCGCAAAGGCAAAGTCCGGCAGAATTTCAGCGAAACACGGGTCTTCGATAACCCTTTTCGCGCCGGAGCCGTCTTCTTCGGCTGGCTGGAAAAGCAGGATCACGCGACCGCGCGACGGCCGGTTCCGGCCAAGCCAGCGCGCCGTGGCAACCAGCATGGCCATATGCCCGTCATGCCCGCACAGATGCGCCGTTCCCGGCACCTGGGACCGGTGCGGCAGGCTGTCGTTCAGCTCTGCGATCGGAAGCGCATCCAGCTCACAGCGCAGCAGAACCGAGGGCCCGGGTTTCGATCCGGCATAGATCGCAGCCACTCCATGTCCGCCCATGCCGGTCAGTATCCGGTCCGGTTCGCTCGGCTCCAGCATTCCGACAACCTTTTCAGCGGTCCGGGCCTCCTCGCCCGACAGTTCGGGCGTGCGGTGCAGATCCCGGCGCCATGCGGTCAATTCTGCGATATCGCCGGCCGACAGGCCGGAATTGTGCAAATCCCTGCTGTCCATGTCCCTAGGACATCCCTGACTGTGCCTGCTTGCGCATCAGCATGCCAAACAGGTCACGGGGATCGTCCGGGTCCGCGAGCAGATCGAGGTTCTGGTAATAAGGATACGTTTTCAGTTGGGCATGGACATAGCGCAGGGCGCTGAAATCTTCGGTGGCGAAACCGACGCTGTCGAACAGGGTAACCTGACGTGACGAGGTCCGGCCGGGAGCCTGCCCGGTGATCACCTTCCACATCTCGGTAACCGGATGATCGGCGTCCAGCTGCTGGATCTCACCCTCGACCCGGGTCTGCGGCGGGTATTCGACAAAAATCTCGGACCGGGTCAGGATATCGCGGTGCAATTCCGTCTTTCCCGGGCAATCACCGCCAATGGCGTTGATGTGTACCCCGTTGCCGACCATGTTATCGGTCAGGATCGTGGCATATTGCTTGTCGGCGGTGCAGGTTGTGATGATCTGAGCCCCCTCAACGGCCTCCTGCGACGACGCGCAGCCGACTACATCGAGCCCTTGCGCCTCAAGATTGCGCACCGCCTTTGCCGTCGCCGCCGGGTCGATGTCGAAAAGCTGCACGCGCTTGATGCCGCACACAGCCCTGAAGGCAAGACACTGGAATTCCGACTGTGCGCCATTGCCGATCATCGCCATGGTGCTGGCGCCCTCGGGCATCAGATGACGCGCGACCATTGCCGATGTCGCTGCTGTGCGCAAAGCCGTCAGCAGGGTCATCTCGGTCAGAAGAACAGGATAGCCGTTCTCGACATCAGACAAGACCCCGAAGGCGGTGACCGTCTGGCGCCCGCTGCGGGTGTTCTTGGGGTGGCCGTTGACATATTTGAAGCCGTAGGCCTCGCCGTCCGAAATGGGCATGAGCTCGATCACCCCTTCGTCGGAATGGGCGGCCACGCGGGGCGTTTTCTCGAACTGTTCCCAGCGCCGGAAGTCCTGTTCGATCCATTGCGCCAGATCGTACAGCATCTGCTCGACCCCGATGTCGAGTGTCAGCTTCATCATGTCGTCAACGCTGACGAACGGAACGATGCTGAAGGGTCCTGGCTGGCCCTGCGTCATGACGGAACTCCCTGCGATAATTGTATAGAAACGGGCATAGAACGCAATTCAAAAACTGTCAACAGTTGACACATGTCGCTTCACGGTGCCATGATCCAGCCGGTTACGGGCGACAACCGGACCGTTCAATCGACCAGCCCTCCCGACCGCATCCGGCAATGTCGCGTTTATCCGGCTGTCCGTTGCGCCCCGAACCTCGACTGAGACCAGAGGACACCATGCCCACAGAGACTGCGTCTTCCATCGCATCGATCCTTCCCGATTTCGTGGCTCTGCGTCGTGCACTGCATCGTCAGCCCGAACTAATGTTCGATCTGCCGCACACTGCGGAGATCGTCGCCCGTCAGCTTCAGAAATTCGGCTTCGACGAAGTGATCGAAGGCATTGCCAAAACCGGTGTGATTGGCGTTCTGCACGGTCAGGACGGACCGGCGGAAAAAGCCGATGCGCGGGTTCTCCTGCGCGCCGATATGGATGCGCTGCCGATCACAGAGGCAACAGGCGCGCCCTATGCCTCACAGACCGAAGGGGTCATGCATGCCTGCGGACATGACGGACACACCGCGATGCTGCTCGGCGCCGCCTGCCATCTGGCGCAGACCCGTAATTTCAGCGGTACGCTGATCTTCTGCTTCCAGCCTGCCGAAGAGGGAGAAGGCGGCGCGAACGTCATGATCCGGGAAGGCGTGCTGAAACGCTGGCCCGTCAAGGGCGCCTATGCACTGCACAATTGGCCGGACCTGCCCGTTGGACATTTCGCCGCCATCCATGGCCCGGTCATGGCCTCGGCCGACGGCGCGCTGATTACGGTGAAAGGTGAAGGCGGTCATGCTGCCAAGCCCGAGCTTGCACGCGATCCGGTGGTGTGTGCCGCCGCCATCGTCACGGCAGCGCAGACGATCGTATCCCGCAGCATCAGCCCGTTCGATCAGGCCGTTGTCTCGATCACCTCCATTCACGGCGGCGAAGCCTGGAACGTCATTCCCGACACCGTCACCATGCGCTGCAATTTTCGCTGTTTTTCCGAAACCGTGTCGGCCCGGATCTTCAGCGAACTCCAGCGTATCTGCACCGCGACTGCCGAGGCGCAGGGCTGCACCGTGACGGTCGAACGCCCACCGAGCGAACCCTATCCGCCAACCGTAAACCACCCGGCCGAAACCAATCTGGCGATAGACGCCATGAGGGCGGTCGCCGGGCCCGAAAACGTGCATCTGGATCTCAAACCGGCAATGGCTTCGGAGGATTTCGGCTTTTTCCTGCGTGCGGTGCCCGGGGCCTATATCTTTATCGGCAATGGCGACAGCGCGCCGCTGCACAATCCCGCCTATGACTTCGATGACAGAGCATTGGGTCACGGCATTGCCTTCTGGGTCGAACTGGTCAACCGCGGTCTTCCCCCGGCAAGCTGATACGGTTCATTGCAATCAAGACCAAAGACAAATGAAAGGACCTTCATGACCATCACCCGTATCGCACCCGGCCCGCGCATGAGCCAGGCTGTTGTCCACAACGGAACCATACACCTCGCCGGCCAGGTCGGAGCCGGTGCGGATGTATCAGAACAAAGCCGGAATGCCCTGGCCGAAGTCGAACGGCTGCTGGCCCAGGCCGGCTCGGACAAGTCCCGGATCCTGTCGGCAACCATCTGGTTGGCCGACATGGACGATTTCGACGCGCTGAATGCGGTCTGGGACGCATGGATCGACCCGCAGAACCCGCCGGCACGCGCCTGCGGCGAGGCCAGGCTTGCCACGCCGGAATATCGTATCGAGTTCATGATTGTCGCCGCTATCGCCTGACCGGTGCAAGACAGGACGGAAGGCCCGCCTTATGACGCAAACCGTCATTTCCTACGAAGACGCACGCCCTCATGTCTCCTGGCATGAAGCGATTGAAGCCTTGCGTGACGGGCATACGCGGCCGAAGGCAAAGCTGGGCGACCTGTTTCAGGGTCCTTCCGACCGCACCCTTTTGACCCGGGCCGCCTTTATCGAGGGGCTCGGCTACGGCGTGAAAGCCGTCACCGTATTCGACCAGAATCCAGAGGCGGGGTTCGATACGGTACAGGGGGCCATGATGGTGTTCGAACCGGTCCACGGAACCCTCACTGCCATAATCGACGCCCGGATCATCACCGAACTGAAAACCGCCGGAGACTCCGTTCTGGGAGCCCGGATTCTGGCCCGGCCCGACAGCCGGCACCTGCTGATTGTCGGGGGCGGCACACTGGCCCGCAATCTGGTCAAGGCCTACAGCGCTGCATTTCCGGGGCTGGAGACGATTTCGGTCTGGACCCGGCGGCCGGAGCAGGCAAACGACATGTGCGCCGAAATGCGCGCCAGCGGCTACGACGTCTGTGCTGTTGCCGATCTGCCCGCCGCTGTCGGCGCGGCCGAGATCGTTTCGACGGCAACCATGGCCCGCACTCCCATTTTGCGGGGAGAGTGGGTGCGACCCGGCACCCATGTCGATCTGATCGGCGCTTTCAAGGCCGATATGCGTGAGGCCGACGACGATCTGATCGCGCGGGCCCGGCTGTTCGTGGACAGCCGCGACAGCACGATCGGACATATCGGGGAACTCGCGATCCCCATCGCCAGCGGCATCATTTCAGAAGACAGCGTGCGTGGCGATCTCTACGCGCTGGTTTCAGGCAAGGCCGGACGTGAAACCGATAGCGAGATTACCCTGTACAAGAATGGCGGCGGCGCTCATCTCGATACCATGATCGCGATTTATGTGGCGGGCGCAGTCGCTGCCGGCTGAAAGCGCTGCCACTTCCACTTCTCTCACAGCGAAAAGCCCAGTTGAACCTTCGTCGATCCCGCCGCCGCTCAACCGCGACGGGATTTGCCGGTTCAGGCGGGCAAGACCGGGTCAACCGGCAGAATCTGCCCGATGGCGCGTTCCAGAACAATGCCGGCCTGCAGCAGGCGATGATCCTGATGCCGCCCGGCCAGAAGCTGAACCCCCATGGGACGTCCAGGCACGGTGTTCACCGGCGCAGCCAGTCCCGGCAGACCCAGCGTGGGCGTCCCGCTCATCGGCGCGGTCGCACGACGGAACCAGTCGTAATCCAGCCCTTCGGACACGTCGTGTTCGGCCGGCATGGGTCTGGTCCAGGTCACAGCCGTCACCACAAGCGGATATTCCTCGAAGAACAGCTGCCATTGCCGCAACAACGCCGACCGGCGCGCATAGGCCTTGAGAAAGCCATCGCGATCGGAGATTTCGGGAATACCGTCCGTCAACACCCGATAGGCCTGTTTCATCTTCCAGTCGCCATGCTCTTCCATCAGCAGGCCCAGCCCGGCGCGCATCTCGTTGCCCAGCAGCAGCAGCCAGAATTCCATCGCCTCCCACAGCGAAGGCGGCGCGACCTCGACAACATCATAGCCGGCATCCGAGAGAATTTCACCGGCGTGGCGAATGGCAGCGGAAACCTCCGGATCAACAACGCTTTCGTCGGTCTCGGCATGGATGGCGACCCGGCAGGGCGCATGTTCGGGCACGCGATATTCGTCGCCGGCGGGTATTTGCCAGATATCGCGGGGGTCCGGGGCCGATAGCGCCTGCATTGCAACCCGGATATCCTCCATGGAGCGCGCCAGCGGTCCCTGAACCGCTGCCATCTGCGAGACGATGAACCGTTCGGCGGCCTGGCTGGGATTGAAGGCCGGCGCCATGCCCGCTGTGGGCCGCAATCCGTAGAGGCCGTTGCAGTTCGCCGGGTGGCGGACCGATCCGCCGATATCGTTGCCATGGCCCATCGCGCCGATACCGGCGGCCGTGGCGGCCCCTGCCCCGCCCGACGATCCGCCTGCGGTGATCGCCGGATTGTGCGGGTTGAGCGTCTGGCCATGCAGATCGTTGCTGGTAAAGCCGCGCATCGAATAACACGGCGTATTGGTGCGGCCGATGATAACGGCGCCGGACGCTTTCAGATTGCGCACCACCGAGCCATCTTCGGGCGCGATCAGGTCCCGATAGGCAACCACGCCGTTGGTGGTCGCCCGCCCGCCGTAATCTGCATTGATCTTGGCCGTCACCGGAACGCCGTGCAGCGGGCCGAGCGGACCGGTCCGGCGCAGGGTTTCATCCGCCGCTTGCGCTGCGGCCATTGCATCGTCATGCAGCGGGTCCACAACCGCATTGAGAGGCTGGTTGACCGCATCCATGCGCGCCAGCGCGCTCGTGGTGGCCTCAACGCTGGTGAAGTGCCCTGCGGCAATGCCACGGGCAAGATCAGCTGCGCTCCAGCGCCAGAGATCGTCGCTCATTGTCTAACCTTTTGTAGAGGGTTTCAAAGAAGGCTGCCGGCCCGCTCGACAGGAAACAGGCCGCGCAGATATTTCGGTCGTTGCGCTCACCCAACCGGTTCCGTCTCGGTGTCGGCAAAAAAGTCGCGGCCGGGCACGGCTTCGAGCAGACGGCGCGTGTAGTCCGATTTCGGGTTTGCGAATACCTCCGTCGCGCTGGCCTTTTCCACGATCTCGCCGCGCTGCATCACGACGATATGGTCGGCAATTTCGCGGGCGACCCGCAGGTCGTGGGTAATGAACAGCATGGTCAGGCTCATCTCGGCCTTCAGTTCCGACAGCAGGTCCAGCACCTGGGCCTGCACCGAAACGTCCAGCGCGGAGACCGCTTCATCGGCAATCAGGAAGGTCGGATCGAGCGCCAGCGCGCGGGCAATGCAGATACGCTGCCGCTGACCGCCGGAAAATTCATGCGGGAAACGATCCAGCGCCCCCGCACCCAGTCCAACCCGCACCAGCCATTTCTCGGCAATGGCCCGCGCCTCTTCGCGCGGGGTTCCGAAAGACGCCGGCCCGCGCAGGATGCTCTCCCCGACCTTGAGCCGGGGATCGAGTGAGGCATAGGGGTCCTGAAACACGATCTGGACCTTGCGCCGGAACTGGCGCAACGCCTCCCGGCGCATGGCACGCACGTCGACGCCATCGAACAGGATTTCGCCCGCATCGGGTTCGATCAGCCGCAGAACCATCCGCGCCAGTGTCGATTTGCCCGAACCGCTCTCGCCAACGACCGCCAGCGTGTCGCCGCGCGCAAGCTGCAGATCGATAGACTTCGCAGCCATGACCCGGCGCCGGGATGACAGGAAACCGGTCCCGGTGGAAAAGTTTTTTTGCAAGCCGCGAATATCCAGCAGCGGCGGCGCATGCGACGCGGCAGCCATTGCCGAGCCGCGCCCCGGCACGGCGGCAAGCAGCATCCGGGTATAGTCCTCGCGCGGGGCATGGAGAACCTGATCGGCCGCGCCCTGTTCCACGATGCGTCCGTGCCGCAATACGGCCACCCGGTCGGCAATATCCGCGACCACGCCGATATCATGGGTAATGAACAGAACGCCCATGCCCCGTTCGGCCTGCAACGACTTGATCAGATCGAGGATCTGCCGTTGCGTGGTCACATCCAGCGCCGTTGTCGGCTCATCGGCGATCAGCAGTTTCGGATTGTTGGACAGGGCAATGGCAATCATCACGCGTTGGCGCTGACCGCCGGAAAGCTGGAACGGATAGGCCCGTGCCAGCGATTTCGGATCCGGCAATCCGACCTGTTCGAACAGTTCCTGCACCCGCCTGGAAACCGCTTTTGCCGGCAGCGAAGGATCATGGGTGCGGATGGTCTCGGCCACCTGTTTGCCCACCTGCGCCAGCGGATTGAGCGCGGTCATCGGCTCCTGAAAGATCATCGCGATCTCGCCGCCGCGCAGACCGCGCATCCGCTTTTCCGGCAGGCGCAGCAGATCGTCGCCGTGAAACCGGATATGGCCGCTGTTTGCCGTCAGCTTTGGCGGCAGCAGGCCCAGGATGGCATGCGCCGTCATCGATTTGCCCGAGCCGCTTTCCCCGACCAGGCATACGATCTCGTTGGCATTGATCTCCAGGCTGATCCCGTCCACCGCGTTGGCGCGATCGGCGCTTTCCGGCAAGGCCAGGACCAGGTCCTCAATCGTCAGAAGCGGATGTGTCATGCGCGTGAAATCCTCGGGTTCAGGGCGTCATTCAGGGCTTCGCCGACCAGATTGATCGCAATGACCGTGATCAGGATGGCCAGTCCGGGAAACACGCTCATCCACCAGGCCTGCCGGATGACGGTGCGGCCGGCGCCGATCATGTAGCCCCAGCTCATGTAGTTGGGATCACCCAACCCCATGAACGACAGCGCGGCCTCGATCAGGATGGCCGCGGCAACCGTCATCGCGCCCAGCACGATGATCGGAGACACCGCATTGGGCAGCACATGACGGACAACCACCGACAGGGTCGACTGGCCCTGACAGCGCGCGGCCTGAACGAACTCACGCTGCGAGACGGCTTGCACCTGCGCCCGGGTCAACCGCGCCAGCGGCGGCCAGCTGACCAGACCGATAGCCAGGATGATGGTCCCGATCGACGGGGTGAGGATGGCCACCAGCAGGATCGCCAGAACGAAATTCGGAATGGTCTGGAAAACCTCGGTGAAGCGCACGATGGCCGCGTCCACGAAACCGCCGGCATAACCGGCAACGCAGCCGAGCGTCACGCCAATCAGGAGGGCCGTCAGGGTCGAGGCCACGCCGATCACCATCGAGATACGCGCGCCGTGAACCACGCCCGCCGCAATGTTGCGGCCCATGGTATCGCTGCCCATCAGCATGCCGTTTTCGCCGGGGCGGCTGAAGGGGATGCTCGACATGTCCCAGGGCGAGCCCGGATAAAGGACCGATGCGAACACAGCCATCAATATAACCAGGGTCAGGAGCAGAAGTCCGACGGCGCCTGCCGGCCGCCGCAGAAAGGTTTTGAAAACGTCTGACATGGCGTGCCTCCTATCGTGCCCCGATGCGCGGATCGACCAGACGGTGAATCAGGTCGGTCAAAAGGTTGATCACGATCACGAGAACCGACATCACGAGGAACAGCCCCAGAAGGACCGGATAGTCGCGCGCTGTTACGGAATCGAACGTCAGCCGCCCCAGCCCGGGCCAGGAAAAAACCGTTTCCACAACCACGGCCCCGCCAATGAGAGCCCCGGCCTGAAGTCCGGCAAAGGTCACCACCGGCCCGGCGGCATTGCGCAGCATGTGGCCGCGCAGGATACGGCCTTCGCTCAACCCCTTGGCGCGGGCGGTTTTCACATGGTCTTCATGACTGACCTCGATCAGCGAGGCGCGCATGAGACGGGTATAGACCGCCATGTAGATTGCCGAGAGTGTCACCGCGGGCAGGACGAGATGGCGCGCAACATCCAGCGCATAGTGCCAGGGGCCGAAACCCGCCGCACGGATGTCGACATATCCGAAAGCCGGAAGCCATCCGAGATTGATCGAGAACACCAGAACCAGCATCAGCCCCAGCCAGAACACCGGCGTGGCATAGAGGATCAGCGCCACAAGCGAGATTGCCAGATCCCGCCAACTGCCCTGTCGCAACCCGGCGAATGCGCCAAAGACAACGCCACCGATCAGCGACAGCAGGAAAGCCGAAATCGTCAACAGCAGGGTCGGCCCCAACCGCTCCATGATCAGAGTACTGACATCGGCCCTCTGCCGGATCGAGTAGCCCAGATCGAGAGTGACGACCTTTTTGATATAGTTCGCATATTGCACGAACCATGGCTGATCGAGCCCGTAATCCCGACGGATATTGTCAATGAATTCGGCATCCGTTGCGCCGGACTGTCCGGCAATGACCAATGCCGGGTCTCCGGGCGCCGAATGCACCAGAGTGAAATTGATGGTGGCTATGACGAGGATCGCAAACGCGATCCCCGCCAGTTTTGCCATAAGGCGCATCAAAACAGGCATCAGATATAGCGCGCCGCAGCGAAATTGCCGTTAACGCCCGTGCCGGTCACGACCAGATCGGTCAGCCGGTTGTCATAGATGGTCGGATAGCGTTGTTCGGCCATCCAAAGAACGGGAAGCTCGTCGACAAGAATCCGCTGAACGTCTGAATACAGCTCCTGTCGCCTTGCCGGGTCCACCGCAACGGCGGCCTCGGCGAAAAGACGGTCCACCTCGGGGTTGTCATACCCCTCCGTGTTGGTAAACAGCACGCCCTTGCGGATGTTGCTGCTGATATAGCTGCGCGCCACACCCAGCGCCGGATCGGCATTCTGGAAGAGCAGGTTGGCGGTTATGTCGTAATCCCAGTTCGCCACCGACTGGCCCCAGCCGGCCATGTCCGTCGAAACCAGATTGACGTTAATGCCGCCGGCCGACAGCGCCTGACGGAAATATTCGGCCAGCCGGATCCACATCTCGCCTGCGGGCGCCACCAGAAAATCGATCGTGACGCGCACTCCGCTGCCGTCCGGCTCCAGCCCCATCTCGTCGAGAAGCGTATTTGCCTGCGCCACGTCGACAGCGTATTCCGGCAGATCCGGCTCGTAAAACGGCGTGGTCGAACTCAGAGGCCCCCGGGCGGGGCGCGCTTGTCCGAACATGATCCGATCAACGATGAAAGACCGGTCAAGCAGGTGCATCATCGCCTTGCGGAAGCGCACATCGTTGAGCGGCTCCCTGCGCAAATTGGGCTCATACCACACCAGCGGCGAGAAGAATTCATAACCCTTGGTGGTTTTCGTCAGATGCGGAAGGCTGGCCAGACGCTCGACATCGAACATCTCCACATCGTTCCAGGAGGAAAGCTGGGCTTCTCCCGTTTCCATGGCCACCGACCGTGAGGTAGCGTCGGGCACAATCCGGAAATAAATCTCGCTCAGGCCGGGCTGGCCTTCAACGTAGTAATCCGGATTGGCGACCAGGTGAATATGCGATCCGCGAACCCATTCGGAAAACTGGAACGGTCCCGTGCCGATCGGGCGGTCATTATGCGGGTTGTTGGCGTAATCGGTGCCATCGTAGATATGCTTCGGGCAAATCGGGGCGGAGCCGCATTCAAAGGCCTTGAGAAACGGCGAGAACGGCTCTTTCAGAACGAATTCGACCGTATGATCGTCAAGCGCCGTGATGGTTTCGCAACGCTCGAAATTGCCACGGGCGCGCGGGTGAAGCTCCATCAGCATCACCTGGCAGGAAAACACCACATCGGCCGCGGTAAACGGCACGCCGTCATGCCAGGTTACGCCTTTTTGCAGATGGAAAGTATAGATCAGGCCGTCATCCGAGATATCCCAGCTTTCGGCCAGTTGCGGCAGCGGGTTAAGGTCAAAATCGAAACTCAGCAGTCCTTCATAGATCTTTGTGCCGACGACGAGGGTTGATTGTTGCTGGTTGAGCGGCAGGACAATAAGCGGCGGTTCCGGCGTCAGGAGCGCCGTCAGCCCGCCGCTTTCGGTCTGCGCATAAGCCATCCCGTCGCCCCAGGGATTGATCACGGACGCCGCGCCGGCCGCAGCCAGCCCTGACAGAAGCATGGTATTGAAATCACGTCTTTTCATCGTGTGTGTCTCCATGTTGTCACCTGCTGCTTCTGGTCATGTTGCAGGACAGGCTTGAGGCAGGTTGCCGAAGCGCGCGTGCCTTCCTTGCACTTTCGTCATGGGGACGGATGCCGAAATTCCGCGCCATTTCGGAAATGTGCATTACCGATTGTGCATGTTCCCCCGGTCATGACCTGCGCAATCGGGACATGGTTCTGGGCCTTGGGCAGGCATGACCTTTCCCACAAAACCGACCCGCCATTTGCAGTTGCATGGCAGGCTTTTGCGGAGACAGGATGCAACCGGAACAAGGAGAGCACCAATTCCACACACAGCGTCCGAACCAGGCGTTCGAACTCTTTTTTTTGAAAACTATATGAGTGGCTCATAAAACTGTCAACAGTTGACTGAAAGCCAATTTTTGGTCATTGCATTGACGTGAACACGCGTGTCAGCGCAAGCTAGGGACAGCAGGAAAATGACATTGATAAAAAATATACAAATCTCATCCGTCAGACTGTCCGAGCGGATCGGCGAAGAACTGATGCAGTTGATCGCAGCCGGGATCCTGAAACCCGGACAACGGCTGAACGAGGTGCATCTGGCAGAGAGTTTCGGGGTCAGCCGCGGACCGGTGCGCGAGGCCGCCCGCGAACTTGAGGGACTGGGCGTCCTGATCAGCAGGCCCCGGCAGGGATTTTACGTCACCGACTACACGCCCAAGGAAATCAGCGACCTCTATGAGGCCAAGCAATGGCTGGACCAGGCCATGATTGAAGATTTCAGGACACACAGCGATACAGCGCTTTACGCCGAAATCCTGGCCGACATCGACACGATCGACACCAGCGGAAAGCTCGAATTTGCAAACAGCCTGCTTGCGTTCCGAACACGGATGTCCGCCCACCTGAACAACCGTTTCCTTGCAGGCCAGATCCAGTCCCTGCATCGCCACTTTTTTATCGTGTCCGCCCTGCTTCACCCTGAACATACGGTGGAGCGCATGCATCGCATTATCGACACCCAGCGAAAGTTCTGGAGTGCAATGGTGGCGGGCGACTACGAAAAGGCTCGAACGGTTCTCCACGACGATGCCGCCTACTGGAGCCGCGACGTGGCGCCGCGTTTCGAAGAGCCACGCCAGACCACCGGTTAGCGCCTTCACCAGCTAGCGGCACATGCCCCTTGAGGTTTATCTCAGGCGCCGTTCATCTCTGGTGCCTGATGGACACCCTCCGTAATCCGCAGCTCCGTTTCGGGATCGAAGAAATGCACGGAATCCGTCGCAAAGGACAGCCGTATCTGTTCGCCCGGATTGTGGTCGACACGCTCGCGGAACACGCAGACGAGTTCCTTGCCGTCGAGGCCGGCATTCAGATGGGTTTCCGAGCCGGTCGGCTCGATCAGTTCGACTTCGGCGCTGACGTCGTCGGGACCGCCGAGCGCAATGTCTTCCGGCCGGATGCCGAGAACGACGTCGCGGCCCTGCCAGCCTGCGGGCACCCGGCTCAGCGGGATGCGCAGGCCGGACGGCAGGCGAAGCGCCGGGCCGCCATCTTCGGCAATCGTGCCGTGGATGAAGTTCATCGCCGGCGAACCGAGAAAGCCCGCCACGAACATGTTGCGCGGATTGTCGTATAACTCCAGCGGTGCGCCGACCTGCTCGATATAGCCGCCCTGCAGCACCACGATCTTGTCGGCCATCGTCATCGCCTCGATCTGGTCGTGGGTGACATAGACGATGGTGGAGCCGAGACGCTGGTGCAGCGCCTTGATTTCGGAGCGCATCTGCACCCTGAGCTTGGCATCGAGATTGGAAAGCGGCTCATCGAACAGGAACACCTTCGGGTCCCGCACAATGGCGCGGCCCATGGCGACACGCTGGCGCTGGCCGCCGGAAAGCTGGGCTGGTTTGCGTTCCAGCAGAGGTTCCAGCCCGAGAATGGCAGCCGCCTCGCCGACCTTGGTCCTGATCTCGTCTTTCTTCGCGCCCTGCAACTCCAGCGAGAAGCCCATATTCTGGGCGACCGTCATCTGCGGATAGAGCGCATAGTTCTGGAACACCATGGCAATATCGCGGGCCTTGGGCTGGAGGTTGTTGACCACCCTGTCTTCAATGGCGATCTCGCCGCCGGTAATCGTTTCCAGACCGGCGATCATCCGCAAAAGCGTGGACTTGCCGCAGCCGGACGGCCCGACGAGGATGACGAATTCGCCATGCGCGATGTCGACCGAGACACCGTGGATAACATCCACGGCGCCATAGGATTTGCGAACGTCCCTGATTTCAACTGAAGCCATAAGCTGCGCTCCCTGTTAAGCGGTTTTCTTGCCGCGCGGTCTGACGCGGACGGCGAGATAGGGTTTTCCGGGCAGTTCCACGCCGAAGGCGGCATCGGCCACGCCGCCGCGCACCACCGAGCCATGGCGGGTCGGATGCGGGATGGGTGCGGGCACCTTCTTCGCCGGCGTCACCGTCATGTTCCAGGTATCGATAATGTCGATCTCGTAATCGCCGTCTTCCAGCGGAAAGCCCGACGACCAGATCACCGGCTGGTGTTCGCCGAAATAGATGTAGGTGACATTCTCGTCGCCGGCGCCGGAAACACGGTTCCAGGGAAAGCCGAGCGGGGTCGGGCCAAGCGGCGTCAGGCCGGTGGTCACATCTTCGCTGATGATGTCGAGAAGGAAGCCGATGCGCTTGAAGCTCTCGCCATGCAGCACGCCGCCCTTTGCCCACCAGAGACGGTCGTCGGGCTGGACATAGGTTTCCCCATGGCCGGCATAACCGCCGCGCATCACGGTAATCCAGAACCGGTGCACCAGTTCTTCCGCGGTGATGCTGCCCCAGCTCTGGACCAGATTGCCCTCATATTCCGGCTCGTCATTAACCACCGGCTTGCCGAAATCCGCGCGCCAGTCGGCCGTGCGCTTCACGTCCCAGTTCTGGATGCAGACATGATCGACCCACGGCTTGCGGTGATCGTAATTGGCATCGGGATCGCCATTATGGATCGACTTCGGGTGCCGGTAGGGGTCGTTTTCCTCGATGATATGGAAGAACCGGTCCCAGCGCTGCATCGGCTTGACGTCGATGAGAAAGTCATACTCGTTGGCGAGCGACCACCAGACATTGTGATAGGCCGCAAGCCGGGCGACGAGGTATTTCAGGTAACGGAAATCCTGCGCCTCGCTCATCATGCAATAGCCCCAGCGGTCATAGGGGTGGAAGATGATGATATCGGCGACGATGCCCATATCGCCGAGCGCCTTCACCTGATTTTCGAAATGCCGGAAGGCTTCGAAATTCGGCCGGTCGAAATCCTGACCCTCGCCGTCTGCCAGCGGCAGATAGACATCATAGAGCGGCTCGTTGTGGTTATAGGGATAGTCTTTCGGGAAGACGCACATGCGCATCTTGTTGAACTTCGTCTGCGCAAGGGTCTCAAGCGTTTTCGCCTGCTCTTCCAGCGGCTGGTGCGTCCAGGCATAGCAGGTGGTGCCGAGCGGGAAATACGGCGTGCCGTCCTCATGGGCAAAATGGTGGCGATGGGCAACCCGCACGGGACCGTGATTGCCGGCGTCTGCCGGGCCGACCGAGAAGGCCCCCTGCTTGCCGTCAAGCGCTGCATCCGACGATGCCGTCTCGAACTGCCATTCACCCTCGTTGTCCGGCATGAACCGCAGCTTGTAGACACCGCCGCCGTCATAAAAGCCGGGGACCGTCACCACGCGGTTTGCCTGACTGAAACGGCCGGACAATTCGACATCGAGATAGGGATTGCCCGTTTCGGTGCCTTCAAGGCTGACTTCGAACACGGACCACTTCGATACGCTGGATGGAAACTGCATGTTACTCCTCAATTCTTGCATGTTGCGCGCCGGCGAAGCCTCACCCCTTCACCGCACCGGATGTCAGTCCGGAGACGAAATAGCGCTGGAAAATCAGATAGACGATGGTGGCCGGCAGGACGGTCATGACGATGGCCGCATTGAGCTGGCCGTAGTCGCTGGAAAACTGTCCCTGAAAGCTCATCAGTCCGAGCGGCAGCGTCCACATGCCCTGGTCCTGCAACAGCACGAGCGCCATGGCGAACTCGTTCCATGTGTTGACGAAATCGAGAATGAACAGCGCCGACAATGCCGGGATCGAAATCGGCAGGAAGATGCGCCGGAAGATGGTGAAATGCGATGCCCCGTCGATGCGCGCGGCCTCGCTCAGCTCCTTCGGCACGGATTTGAAAAACCCATGCAGGATGAACACCTGATAGGGCACGCCGAAGGCGATATAGGGCAGGATCACGCCGGCATAGGTATCGACAAGGCCAAGCCGGTTCACCAGCGTGAACAGCGGCGCCAGCATGACCTGAAACGGGATCATGGTGCCGAACAGGACAAGCATCAGCAGAAACTTGTTGAACCCGACCTCGATGCGCGAAATCGCATAGGCCGCCATGGCCGAAAAGAAGATGCCGAGCGGCACCTTGATGACCGAGATGATCACACTGTTGAAGAATGTGGTCGCGAAATTTCCCCGCCCCCAGGCATTGTTATAATTTGCGAACTCCAGAGACGAGGGAAAGCTGAATGCCCCCGTCATCATCACATCCTTGGACGTTTTCAGCGATGTGAAAACAATGAAGACGAACGGCGCCACCCAGATCACGGCAACGGCAACCAGACAGATCCACAGCGCGATCAGAACAGGATCGCGGGCCGGCTTCATCGCCACGGCTTTCGAAACATCGTCCTTGCGGTCGGCGACCATCGTTTCTGCCGTCATTGCGCCGCCTCCTCACGCTTGCGCGACCAGTTCATGTAGGGCACGACAATCACCATGGTGATCACCAGAAGGACCACCGAGATCGCACCGCCCCGGCCGAAGTCGAAAATCTGCATGGCCTGGGTAAACGCCCACAATGCCAGCATCTGCGTCGATTGCGCCGGTCCGCCACCGGTCATGCCGTAAATGATGTCGAAGGCCTTGAGCGAATTGATCAGCGACAGAACCAGCACGATCGTCATCGTCGCCTGAAGTGCGGGCAGGGTGACGAAGCGAAACACCTGCCAGCGGCTGGCGCCATCGATCAGCGCCGCCTCGACGAGCGATTTCGAAACGCCCTGAAGGCCGGCGAGAAACAGCACCATGGAAAAACCGACGGACTGCCAGACATAGGCAACGAAAACGGAATAGAGCGCGATATCGCGGTCGCCCAGCCAGTCCTGTATCAGGCCCCGCATGCCCCACGCGGTCAAAAGCTGGTTGAACAGGCCGAAGAAGGGGTCGTACATCCAGCGCCACATGGTGGCGACCGCAATCGGCGCGATGATGACGGGCAGATAATAAAGCGCACGCAGGCTGCCGCGGGCAAAAATCTTCTGGTTGAGCCCGAGCGCCAGCAACAGGCCGATCATCGGCGGAAAGATGACCGAGAGAACGGTCCAGATCACCGTATTGCGGAAGGCCACCCAGAACACCGGATCGCGGGTGAAGATGTGCCGGTAATTGGCGAGCCCCACCCATTCCCGATTCGGGTCCAGCCCGTTCCAGCGCTGGAAGCTCAGGATGATCACGTCGATCATCGGGTAGATTGCAAAAACCGCATAGATGATCAGCGCGGGCCCCAACAGGACGAACGCCTGATAGCGCGGATCGTGCAGCGTATTCTTCAGGTTCATGTTTCCACATCCTCAAAGCGGCATTGTTTCACCGGCACGGGGCAGACCGGCCGAACCTTTTCGGCCCGGCCGGCTGTCAACTGCGACAGGAGGACATCAGCCGCGATTGTTGATGAAGGTCTGCATTTCTCCGGCAGCCTCTGAGGGCTCCATATTGCCCGACGCCACATCGTTGATGACGCGGAAATATTCGGTGGTGACATCCAGCGGAAACGCCTGGTCGCCATTCACGAACGTGCCTTTGGCATTGGCGAAAATGTCGTACCACTGTTGTTCGATCGGCAGCGCATCGGCGTCGAGGTCGACATTCATGTTCACCGATATGGCGCCGAACGTGCCCTTGACCTGTTCCTGATAGTCATCGGAGGTGAAGAAGTCGAAGAACTCCGCCGCCAGATCTGGGTCGTCGGTCTTGGTCGAAATGTAGAAATATTCGGCAAAGCCGTAGAGACGGTCGGTCCCGGTCGGGAACGGGAACACGTCGTAATCGGCAATATCGGTGACTTCATTCAACTGGTTCACCAGCCAGTCGCCTTCGAGCATCATGGCGGCGCGTCCGGCGACGTAGAGGTTGAAGGACTGCGCCTGATCGATGCCCATGAAGGGAGACAGGATGTAATTCTGTGCCCACATCTGCATTTCCGAAAATGCGTCGGTCGCACAGGCCGTTTCCGCCCAGTTGAGCTCCATGGCCATCAGCGCGTCATGCGTTTCGGCGCCACATTCGGTTTCCAGCAGGTTGTCCATGAGGCGCATCAGGTGCCAGTTGACCGTTCCGCCGAAGGTGAAGGCCGGGATGCCGGCATCCGCCAGCTTCTGGGCGGCAGCGACAAGCTCGTCATAGGTCTGCGGCTCGCTTTCGATGCCCGCTTCCTCAAAGAGCGTCTTGTTGTAGTAGATCGCCTCGCCGGAAAAGCGGAAAGGAATGCCGTGCATGCCCTCGCCGAACTGGCTGGCAAAGGCCAGAGACGGCGCAGACAGGCGGTCGGCCCAGCCATACTGTTCGTAATATTTCGAAATATCGGCACTGAGACCGGCCGCAACATATTCACCGCCGAGACCAAGCCCGGCCCAGCTCATATAGATGTCGGGGCCGGTGGAAGCGCCCGCGGCCACCCTGAGCGCGGTCTTGTGCTCATCGATGCCGCGCTGGACAATCTCGACATCCACGCCCGGATGGGTCTCCTCAAAGCCCGTCGCGGCGTTCATAAGCGCCTGCACCTGCGCATCGGACGTGTAGGCGATCGTCCAGATCGTCAGTTTCTCCTCCTGCGCCTGCGCTGCACCTGTCCCCAGACCCGCAACAGCCGCGCCGGCCATCAGCGCCGCACGAATAGACAGTTTCGCCATGTTCTCCTCCCAAGGCTTCAACTATTTTCGATTAATGACGATTATCATGGCGAACTTTCGATAACTGTCAATATTTTTTTGTTTTCCTATTATTTTTTTTGATTTTTGCGGTCATGATACTGCCGAGGCGCTCTGAAAAGCGGACACGGGAATCGACGCGAACACCCGCCGCGACAACGCGCCGCGGGTTTACGCAGGCAAAACAGACGAAAATGAATGGATCAGGCGATGATGATTTCGATGCCGTGGCGCTCCAGCGCCTGCGCATCCTTGTCGCTGATGCCGGCATCGGTCACAAACGAATGGATCATGTCCAGCGCGCCCAGGCGGGTGAAAGAGGCGCGGTTGATCTTGGAGGAATCAGCGACAAGATAGACCCGTGAGGCAGCCCGTATCATCGCTTCCTTGAGCTGAAGATCGGCAAAGCTCGGATAGGTCAGTCCCGTCTCGATACCGACCCCCGCCGTTGCCAGAAACAGCCTGTTGGCAAAGATGTCGCGGAAGTATTCGACCGACTTGTCGCCGCTGAGCGAAAGGGTCGGCGCCTTGAACTGTCCGCCCGGCATATGAACGGTAAAGCCCGGCACGCTGCCGAGCATCAGCGCGATGTTCAGCGCATTGGTGATGACCGTCAGGTCCTTGTGTTTCAACAGGTTTTCGGCCGTGGCCGTGGTTGTCGACCCGGCATCCAGAATAACCGTCTCACCGTCTTTCACCAGCCCGGCGGCAACCCGGCCGATTGCGGCTTTCTCGACCATGTGATCGTGATGCTGAAGCGAAAGGGTCTGCACCTGCTGCGGCATGGTCTTCAGATAGGCACCGCCATGCTCCCGGACGATATGCCCCTCGTTTTCCAGCCGTTCGAGGTCCTGGCGGACGGTGGCCTCGGAGACTTCGAAAGCAACCGAAAGGTCGCGCACGCGCGCACTGCCTTCCTCCTGCAGCCATTCCATGATCTTGAGCCGGCGCGGCTCGGCAAGCAGTGCTTTCCTGTCGCCGTTGCCCGTTGCCGCATCCACATTTTTTCCGGATTTTCTTTGTGCCATCAGCCATTCCTTCCGCATAGACAAGCCCGCGAGGCAGCCACGATCAAGAACAAATCACGCGCGCGCCGGGCGGTTGCAACTATGCTTCACACTCCCGCAATCTAGGCAATCCATACCTTAGAACTGCACCGCCATCAAAGAAAAACAGAAATCTGCGATTGACAAAATGATTAAAAACACAAATATTCGATAGAATTCGAAAATAATTCGCGATGTGGCGTTGCCGGGAGGAGGCTCAGTGCATCATTTCGAGAAGAAAATCACATTCGGACTTATCGTGGGCAGTCGTCAGTTTTTCAATGGCGCGCCCGCCGTTGAAAGCCGCCGTCAGGTTATCGAGCAGCTTTCGAAATACGATATCGACCACCGCATATTACCGTTCGATGCAACGGAAAACGGCGCAGTCCAGTCCCGCGAGGATGCCGCACTGTGCGCGCGTTTTCTGAAGGAACACCGTGACGAGATCGACGGTCTTGTCGTGCTGCTGCCGAATTTCGGCGACGAGATCGCAATCGCCGAAACCGTGGCCGGCGCCGGGCTCGAAGTGCCGGTGCTGCTGCAGGCGTCCAATGACGAAGTCGACAAGGTCGATGTCCATTCCCGCCGCGATGCGTTTTGCGGCAAGATCTCGGTTTCGAACAATTTCTATCAGTACGGCATCGATTTCACCGACACGACCACACATACGTCGGATGTCGATGGCGACGAATTCGGCGCGGATCTGGAGCGGTTTTCCCGCATCTGTCGCACCGTACGCGGGCTTAAAAACGCCCGTATCGGCTCCATCGGCGCGCGCACCGGCTCATTCCAGACGATGCGCTATTCGGAAAAACTGCTGCAGAAAAGCGGTGTCACGGTCGTGACGGTCGATCTTTCCGAACTGATCGACCGCGCCGGAAAGCTGGCCGATGCCGACAGCGAGGTTGCAGCCAAGGTCGAGGCGATTGCCCAATATGGCCATATCCCGGCGCATATCGGCCGCGAAAAGCTTGTCCGCCAGGCCAAATGGGGCGTCACCGTCGACCGCTGGATTGCGGAAAACGAATGCGACGCCAGCGCCATCCAGTGCTGGCGCTCGCTTCAGGACAATTTCGGCTGCGCCACATGTGTGTCGATGTCGATGCTGAGTGAAAAGCTGATGCCGAGCGCCTGCGAGGTGGATGTGATGGGCGCGATTTCCATGTATGCGCTCTCGCTCGCCTCCGGCGCGCCGGCCGCCATTCTCGACTGGAACAACAATTATGCCCGCGAGGCGGACAAATGCGTGTGCACGCATTGCGGCAATTTCCCCCGCAGCTTCATCGGTGCGGAGCCGGAAATCTCAGAACTCGACGTTCTCGGCACGGTGATCGGCAAGGAAAAATGCTTCGGCGCCGTCAAGGGCAAGGTCAAGGCCGGCCCGATGACCTATTTCCGGCTGTCGTCCGACGACACCGCCGGCACGCTGAAAGCCTATACCGGCGAGGGTGATTTTACCGACGATCCCTTCCCGATGGATGGCGGCATCGCCGTCACCTCGGTGCAGAAACTGCGCTCGCTGATGCGCTTTATCGTGCGCAACGGCTTCGAGCACCACGTCGCCATGGTCCGCGGCCATCACGGCGATGTCGTGGAGGAAGCCATCACGCGCTATCTGAAATGGCCGCTCTACCGGCATGGCGGCGAGGCCGAAGCGCTCTGTCCGCAACCCAATATTTTCCAGTGAGGCCAGACGAATGAATACCGTTACCCTGCCTGCCGGCACGACAAGGGCCGGCCTGTCATCCGATCCGGATGAAATCATTGCCTTCCTTCGGGAAAAGGCCACACACATCCGGCGCAGTGCGCTGTCCATGGTCTTCGAGGCCCAGATCGGCCATCCCGGCGGCGATATGTCGGTCACCGATATTCTGGCGACGCTGTTCTTCGGCGTCCTGCGCTACGATCCGGCCGAGCCGAATGCGCCGGAACGCGACCGCTTCGTCATGAGCAAGGGCCACTGCACCGGCGCGTTCTACGCAACGCTTGCCGAAGCCGGTTATTTTCCGCATTCGGAACTTTCCACCTATATGG
Source organism: Martelella mangrovi (assembly GCF_040545495.1). Taxonomy (NCBI): domain Bacteria; kingdom Pseudomonadati; phylum Pseudomonadota; class Alphaproteobacteria; order Hyphomicrobiales; family Aurantimonadaceae; genus Martelella; species Martelella mangrovi. Next base: position 229,297 of record NZ_JBEPLY010000001.1, on the reverse strand, counting down.
GCCCGCTCTCGCGCCTCAATGGTCACCCGAACCGCAATTATCTGCCGGGCGTGGAAACCAATACCGGGCCGCTTGGCCACGGCATGCCGGTTGCCGCCGGCATGGCGATCGCCGCCAAGCTCGACGGTTCCGATCGTCGCGTGTTCGTCGTCACCGGCGATGGCGAGCAGCAGGAAGGCAGCAACTGGGAAGCCGGCATGCTGGCCGGTCATCGCAAGCTGGACAATCTGACGCTGATCATCGACCGCAACCGGCTGCAGCAGGGAGCAAGGGTGGAAGACACCAATACGCTCGAGCCGCTGGGCGACAAGTGGCGCGCCTTCGGCTGGGACGTGCGGGAATGTGACGGCCACGATCATGGTGCGCTTTTCGGGCACCTCACCGCCGCTTCGGAAGGCAAGCCCCGCTGCATCATTGCCCACACGATCAAGGGCAAGGGCGTCTCCTTCATGGAAAATGAGGTGCACTGGCACCACGGTGTCCTGAACCGCACACAATATGACCAGGCAATAGGAGAATTGAGCGATGAGCGCGCTGGCTGAAAAGGAAGAAAAGCTGTTTGACTGCCGCGTTGCGTTCGCCTCGACGCTGGAAGCGCTGGCCGAGGACAACACCTCCATCGTCACGGTGGTCAATGACAGTGTCGGCTCGTCCAAGCTCGGCGGCTTTCAGAAGCGCTGGCCCGAGCGGCTGGTCAATGTCGGCATCGCCGAGCAGAACATGGTCGGCGTCGGCGCCGGTCTTGCAAACGGCGGCAGAATTCCCTTCGTCAGCGCCGCCGGCTGCTTTTTGACGGCCCGCGCGCTTGAACAGATCAAGGCGGATGTCTGCTATACCAATACCAATGTGAAGCTGGTCGGCCAGTCTTCCGGCGTCGCTTACGGCGAACTCGGCCCGACCCATCATTCTATCGAGGACATGGCCTGGCTGCGCGCGCTGCCGAACCTCAGGATCATCGTACCCTCCGACCCCTGGGAAACGAGCGAAGCCGTCAGGCTGGCGGCCAGCGTTGATGGCCCCGTCTATCTCAGGATCAGCCGCTTTCCCGTGCCGGCAATTGCGCGGCCGGAAGGCGCGCAGTTCAGGCTCGGCGTCGCCGAAACGCTGAAGCCGGGCAATGATGCGGCCATCATCGCCAATGGCGTGATGGTGCACCGGGCGCTGGAAGCCGCGGCCAAACTGGCCGGACAAGGCATCGATGCCCGCGTCATCAATATGTCGTCGATCGCGCCGCTCGATATCGAGACTATCGTTTCAGCGGCCGGAACAGGCGCCGTCGTCACCGTCGAGGAAGGTTCGGTTCGTGGCGGACTGGGCGGAGCCGTGGCGGAAGTCATGGCCGAGCACTGCCCGGCACGCCTGAAAATCATGGGCTTCCCGGAATTTGCGCCGACGGGCTCGATCTCGTTTCTGTATTCGCATTTCAACCTGACTGCCGATGGCATCGCCGCCTCTGTTCGTGGCGTGCTTGAAGCCGGGAACGACACATGACGGGGCATATCCTCGCCATCGATCAGGGGACGACCAACACAAAGGTTCTCCTGATCGACGGGAAAGGCGCAATTGTCGCGACGGGGTCGGCCGCTCTTGAGGTTGTCTATCCCAGACCGGGTTGGGCGGAAACAACCGGCGAGGCAATCTGGAAGAGCGTCGAGGCGGCCATCACCGCCTGTCTGAGCATGGCAGGCGATGTCAGCATTGCCGCAATCGGCATTTCCAACCAGCGAGAATCGGTCCTCCTGTGGGACCGGCAGACCGGCGACCCCGTCGGCCCCTGCATCATCTGGCAGTGCAGGCGCTCGGAAGAACGCCTCGGCCCGCTGCGCAGCGACGAGACAGAACGGCTGGTGCGGCAAAAAACCGGCCTCAACCTCGACCCGCTGTTTCCGGCGGCAAAAATCGGCTGGCTGCTCGACAATGTTGACGACGCGCGACAGGCCGCCAATGAAGGCAGGCTCTGTGCCGGGACGATCGACACATACCTTCTTTATCGGCTGACCGGCGGTGAAAGCTTCAGGACCGATGCATCGAATGCGTCGAGAACCCAGCTCTTCGATATTGCCGCCAATCGGTGGAGCGAAGATCTCTGCACCTTGTTCGACGTTCCGACCTCCCTGCTTGCCGAGGTCGTCGACAGCGACGGCACTTTCGGTCAAACCGCGACAGGACTGGCGCTGCCGACAGGGATTCCGATCCGGGTGATGATCGGTGACAGTCACGCCGCCCTCTTCGGCCACGGCGCCCGCGGGCCGGGTGTGATCAAGGCCACCTATGGCACGGGCACCTCATTGATGACACTGACCGAGGCGCCGCTGCATTCACAAAACGGTCTATCGACGACAATTGCCTGGAAGCGCGGTGGCGAAACGCTCTACGCGCTTGAGGGCAACATCACGGTTTCCGGGCAGGCAGCGGCCTTTGCAAGCACCATGCTGGGTCTGGCCGACCCTGCCGCGCTTTCATCGCTGGCCCAAACAGTGGCCGACACGGATGGCGTCGTGTTCGTGCCGGCGCTGGCCGGCCTTGGTGCGCCGCACTGGGACGCCGAAGCGCGGGGAACCCTTACCGGCCTTTCCCTTTCGACGAAACCCGCCCACATTGCCCGCGCCACGCTGGAAGCCATCGCCATGCAGGTTTGCGATGTTGCAGACGCCATGGCTGCCGATCTCGATGTCGCCATTTCCGGCCTGCTTGCCGATGGCGGCGCGGCTGCAAATCCATTTCTGATGCAGACCCAGGCCGACCTTCTCAATGCCCCGGTTCATGTTCCGGCCATTCATGCATTAAGCGGCTACGGCGCCGGTCTCATGGCCGGCGTTGCGGACGGCATGTTTGACGACGAGGATGCCCGCGGTTTTGTCCGCGAGAATACACGTTCATTCGCACCGAACGGGCGGGATTGCGACCGCAGCGAAAGACGCCGCAACTGGCGCGATGCCGTGACAAGGGCCCGAAACCGGCCCTGAAGCTCTTCGTTTGACCGGAACACAGATCGGGAAAAGAAACCCGGACCGGCTGGCTGGCTTGCCAATACGCGCGATGCGTTTGGCTGGCTGGCTTGCCGGTCCGGCCCTGTGAGGAGGTCACATCAGCGACACCGGGCGACCTTGCCGAACGGCGTCCGCTCTCCGATGAACCCGTACACAGGAATTCGGGGGAACGAGGCGTAAATCTTCATGAATTTCTTCCTCTCGTTTTGATGGCCTTGCCGGATATACCGACGGCATCCGGCCATCCGCCACATCATGGCAACGCCGGCGACGACAATGCGTCGACGGCGTAGTTTTCAGCATATCAGAACCGCACGCGCAAGTTGGCGTTCAACCCCTGATCGGTGGCGTTTTCGCCGAACTGGCCACTGTAGCTGACGCCCAGCGTGGCCGATTCCGTAACCGCAAAGTCCAGCCCGGCTTCCACCAGCGCCGTATTCTCGTCGAGCGGCGTTCCGAAGACGGTGAAGTCGTTGCCGGTGGCAAAGCGCGCCGTCGTCTGGGTATCGACATCGCCAAACGCATGCATCCAGCCGAGCGAACCGCGCGCGACTGTCGGCACACCGCCGAAGTCGAAATCGGTGGCAGCCCGCACGCCGATCGTGGTGAAGGTGGTGCTCATCTTCTGGCCATCCACCCTGAGCGCCGCCGTGCCGCCGGTTTCGGTAAAGCTGTCGGTTTTCAGGTGAACGAAGGCCAGATTGGCGAAGGGTTCCACCGATGCGGGACCGAGATCCGCACGATAGGCCAGTTCGCCGAACGCGTTGAAGCTGTTGGCGTCATATTCGCCCTTCAGCGTCTGGTCGAGCGCGGTGATCTTGCGGTCGGCCTCGGCTCTGTGGAACGTATATCCAAGACCGCCGCGCACGGCGAGCGCGTTCCACTCCATGTCGGCATAGGTCGCCAAGGTGTAGTTGTCGCTCTTGCCAGTTGACTGGTCGACATCGAAGGTGGAACGCGAATAGCCGGCGGCGACACCGACCCGCCACATATCATTGACCATCATGTCGGCACCACCGATGAAACCGCCGCTACCGATATCCGCATCGGCACTGCCATTGGTTCCGTCGATCTCGCCCCACGTACCGAAGCCGCTGCCCCAGGCGGTGAAGCGTCCTTCATCGAAGCCATTCGTTGCGCTGTCGGGGAAGGCGCCCTTGGCGGCGACGTCGCTCTCCTCGGCATAGCCAAGCGCGGGCACGGACGGCGCGGCAGCACCGCCTGACGCCGACCGCAGGCGGTTGTTGATCATCCTGCCGACAGACAGCGAATTCTGCATCATCGCCGATTGTCCGGCAGCATAATCAAGGCCACCGAGCTGTTCATAGGTTTCACGTGCGTCATCGAGGCCGAGCATCAGCATCTCGTTGTAGAGTTCGAGCGAATCCCCGGACTGATCGAGCGAATCGAGCGCCTGTGCCACGGCATACTGGTTCGGCGTATCGGCTGCCCAGGTGAAAACGCCTTCGTCCCCCGGATCACCGCCGCCGTTTCCGCCGTCATTGCCGTCGCCATTATCGCCGCCGTCACCGCCTTCGCCCTCGCCTTCGCCGATGAGCGCGACCGTGATCTTGGCGTCATTGCCTTCATAGCTGGTCGTCACGTCAAGAAAGGCTGACTGGCTGAGGGCTTCCTCAAACGAACCGTCGCGCGTTCCCGCCGACAGGATCGTGTAGGTCTGGCTTTCCTGATAGCTGGTGGAATCATCGAGCGAACGGATGGAAACCGTGCCGCCGAGCGACGCCGTTCCCGAGACCGTCACAAGATCGCTTTCCGCGCCGGTGAGATCGACGACATAGGTCGAGCCGCTTTCGAATGTCAGATCGCCATTGACGGTGAGCGACCCGATCGCATTGCGCATGCCCGGCGCCAGCGTGCCGCCGTCACCGATCGTGGTGGAGCCGATGGTGCCGGTTCCGCCGATCGTGCCCGCCTCGGAAGCCGAAAGAACGCCGCCTAGATTGCCGGTCACCAGCAGCGTGCCGCCGGTTGCTTCCGTGGAACCGGTGAAGCTGCCGCTGTTGCCGGAAAGCTCGGTGACGCCGGCCACCTGCCTGATCGAGGCACTGGCCGTATCCACGTCGGAATTGGTCATCACATGGGAAAAGTCATAGTCGGTCTCGGTGTGATTGAAGACCAGATTGGCATCGCCATAACCGAAGTGCACGCCGTTATCGGCATTGAGCGTACCGGCCGCTGCTGCTGCCTCACCCTCGGCGGCGCCGATGTTGATCGTGCCGGATGTCCAGCCCCCGTAATTGCTGTCTCTGGTGATGAGGGCCTCTTCCGAAGCCGTTACCTGTGCACCATCGGCTATGGTCAATGTCGCGCTGGCCCGGTCATCTTCCTCGCCACGGTTGCCGACCGCCAGATATTCGACCGCCAGGCTGGTGCCGGCGCCGGTCGCCACAACTGCTCCTCTTCCGCCGCCAAATGTGCCGATATAAAGGTTTCTCGCCTGATAGATCGCGTGATCATCTACCCTCAAAGTGGCCGCGCCACCACTACCGCCAACGCTCGTCACGTTAATAGACGAAAAGGTCGTCCCGGTTCCGCTCACGACCATAGATGATGTCGCATCGTCCCCAAGGAGTGTCACACTGCCGGCATTATACACTTTCGCCCCGTCGGAAATCGCGAGCGATCCCTCCCGGATCGCGATTTGACCTCCACTGAAAACGGGCAGGTTGGGTTTTGCCAGATCCCATTCCGCTCCCCGGCCGGAAACGGTCATCACGCCGCCACCATCGATCTCGGCTCCGCCGGTATTCAGGCTACCACCGGTGAACGTCATCGTGCCGCCGTCCCCATCATCATTGCCAATCTCCAGCGTCATGGCGACGGCATCTCCGCTGCTCAGGGTCACCTCTCCGCCGTTTGCGATTACGGCCGTGCGGTATATGTTGTTATCCGGCTGAACATCCGGCACCACGCCGTTGGACCAGTTGGCGCCGTTGAACCAGTCGCCCGTTCCGGCAATCCAATCCTCGGCGTGAAGCGGCGCATGCGCGGCGAGCGCCGTCATGGCGAATACCGCCCCGGCCAGCAGGTGGCGGTTGAAACGCCGAAGCGTATGGCCTGTCGAACGCGCGTTGGTTTTGTTTGCAACGCAATACTTGATATCAGTCATGTGTTCTGTGTCCCTTCTTTTAAAGCGAGTGCTGACAATGCAGCCCTGACCGCTCGGCTATTGTTCGCGGAAAGCTTTCGCCAACTGGTCGGAAAGCGGTTTCATGAAATAGGAAAGTGCGGTCCGGTCGCCGGTGCGGATCATCGCTTCGGCAGGCATGCCCGGCATCAGAGTCAGTTCCCCGAGCTTGTCCAGTTCGGCAGACGGCACGGCGATCCGGATCAGGTAATAGGACATGCCGCTATGCTCGTCGGTGGTCAGATCGGCAGCAACGCGGCTGACATATCCTTCCAGCTCGGGCGTGGTCCTCAAATTGAAAGCGGACATTCGCAGCATGGCCTTCTGGCCGGTCCGGATCTGGTCGATATCCTGAGGACGGATACGCACTTCAAGCGTCAGATCGTCACTTTCGGGCACGATCAGCATGACCGGTTCGGCCGGCGAAACCACACCGCCCACCGTGTGAACGGCAAGCTGGTGCACCACGCCTGACTGCGGCGCGATGATATCGATGCGCTTCAGTTCGTCTTCAGCGGCAACCCTGCGCTCCACATATTCCCCGATCTGAGCCTGCACTTCTCTCAGTTCCTGGCCGACTTCGGTTTTCAGGTCGTTGTCGATGGAAAGGATCTGCAGTCTGGTTTCGGCAATCCGGCCGGCGGCCTGCGCCTGGTAGGCAATCTTCTCGCCGCGCTCTCCGCCGAAAGTCGCTGCTTCTGTAAGCAAACCGTTGAGACGCTGAACGGAAACGATGCCTTGCTCGAATAGTGATTTCTGTGAAGCGATCTCCCCTTCCAGCACCTCAAGTCCACGGGAATAGGCAACTTCCTGGGCCTTGAGCCCCTCAATCTCATGCTCGAACTGGGTGATACGTTCCCGAAGCTGCGCCTTTCTGCCGGCCCGCGATTCCTGCCGGAATTCAAACAGCCGCGTCTCGCTGCGGATTGCCGAGGCCACATCGGGTTCATCCTGTCGCGCAAGAAGGTCTTCCGGAAAGGTGATCTGGTCGAGATCGTCCCTTTCAGCCTGTAGCCGCGCAAGCCGGGCATTCAGTTCATCCAGTCTCTTGACGATGATCGCCAGATTGGCGCGCGTCTGGGTGGCGTCGAGACGCATGACGACTTCGCCTGCCGCAACGTCGTCACCGTCATGCACGAGAATCTCGCCGACAACGCCGCCTGTCGGGTGCTGCACCTTCTTGACATAACTGTTGACCACGAAGTGCCCCGAAGCGACAACCGCGCCGGCAAGCCTTGTTGTCGTTGCCCAGGCGCCGACGCCGCCGACCAGCAGCAGACTGACGGCCATTCCGGCCATCAGATGAAAGCGGATCGAGCGGGACACCCTGTCAGTGCGTTCCATCCGGCGCCTCCTTCAACTTTGTCTCCTGAGCACCTGCCTGTTTCGAAGCCGCCTCGGCGATCACCCGCAGCGGTGTCAGTCCGGTCGCGGACGCCGGAAAACCGCGGGTTTCAGATGCGGTGGCCGCCGCCGGTTTCAAAACGCGCGACAACACCTCATCGCGTTGGCCAAAGGCTTTCTGCCGTCCGTTTTCCAGCATCAGCACGAGATCGACGGCGTCTATGGCGCTGGGCCGATGAGCGATCACCACGACAATGCCACCCCTTTCGCGCACCGCCGAAATCGCCTTTACGACGGCCGCCTCCCCGGCGGCATCAAGATTGGCGTTGGGTTCGTCCATCACCACGAGAAACGGATTGCCATAAAGTGCGCGGGCAAGACCGACCCTCTGGCGCTGACCGGCGGACAGCGCCGATCCGCTTTCGCCGATCTGCGTTTCATATCCGTTTTCAAAGCGCAGGATCAGCTCGTGAGCGCCGGCGATCCGGGCGGCCGAGACGATTGCCGCCGGATCGGCATCTGGTTCGAAACGGGCAATGTTTTCGGCAATCGTACCGTCGAACAGTTCGACACCCTGAGGCAGGTAGCCGATGTGGCGTCCGAGCATCTGGCGGTCCCACTGATCGAGGCTCGCACCGTCGATCCGGACCTTGCCGGAAGCCGGCTGCCAGACACCGACCAGAGCACGGGCGAATGTCGATTTTCCCGAACCGGACGGACCGATCACACCGAGCGCGTTACCCGCGCTGACCGAAAAACCGACCCCGGCAAGGTTCGGGGCCTTCTGCCCCGGAGGAACAACGGCAAGCGCTTCCACCCGCAACTCCTTTTCGGGGTCCGGCAGAGCCAGAAAGCGCTCGTCGTGGGGGACCGAGCCCAGAAGGTCTTTCAGGCGGCTCCAGCTTTGCCGGGCCATGAGAAACGGTCTCCAGCTTGAAATCGCGATATCGACCGGCGCGAGTGCCCGGCCCATCATGATCGAACTGGCGATCATCACACCCGCAGTCACTTCCTGGCGGATAACAAGATAGGCGCCGACACCAAGAATTGTGGACTGGAGCATCATCCGCATTGTCTTCGAAAGGGAGCCAAGTCCGCCAGCAACATCCCCTGCCTTGCGGTTGGCATCCAGATAGGCGCCGTTGGCCGTCTGCCAGCGCCCGGCCATCTGCGCATGCAGGCCCATGGCACGCACGACTTCGGCATTGCGGCGGCCTGCCTCCATCAGCGTGTTGCGCGTCATGTTGCGCGCGATAACATCGCGGATTGCGGCCTGAGACAGGGCATTGGTGAGAAGCGTCATGCCGATCAGAAGCACCGCGCCGACAAGTGCAGTCACGCCGATCCAGAAATGAAACAGGAAGCAGATTGCCAGATAAAGCGGCATCCACGGCAGATCGAAAAAGGCCGTCGGACCATTGCCGCCCAGAAAGCCGCGCACATTGTCGAGATCGCGCAACGGCTGGAGGCCGTCGCCCTTCACGCGGGTAAGAAGCGGCACACGCAGGACAGCATCAAAGACCCGGCCGGAAAAATCGCCGTCGAAACGCTCGCCGATCCGCAGCAGCACACGTCCGCGCAAGGCATCGAGCACGGCCTGAAAGCCGTAGAGGCCGGCGGCCAACACGGCCAGACCGATCAATGTCGGCACGCTGCCGCTTGCCAGCACCCGGTCATAGACCTGCAGCATGAACAGCGGCGATGTCAGCGCCAGAACGTTGACCACGCCGCTAATCATGGCAATGCCTGCCGCGCTTTTCGCAATCGGGAAGGATACCGCCGCAGCACGTGGCTGCGGCGGAACCTGTCTGGAAGCTCCAAACATATGTCCGGGTACCTACGCGAACGCGAAGTTGTCGCTGGAGAGCTCGGAGACGCTCACATCTGCCAGCGTGATGGACCCATGGCTGCCGAGATCAATGTTGACACCGTCGGCGGTATCTGAGGCTGCATTGAGAATCTCGCTGTAGCTGTCGTAGGCGCTATCGTTGAGACCGATGTAGATTGTCTCGTTTGCAGCGTCGAAATCGGTGATCGTGTCATCGCCGATCGCACTTGCGCCGGTATCGTCGAGAACGAAACGGAAGCTGTCGTTGCCAGCACCACCCGTCAGCGTATCATCACCGCCGAAGCTGGACTGGGTATCGGCGCCGGCCGTACCGACCTGCTCCGTTCCCTGCTCTTCGAAAAAGTCATACATGCCCGGGAAGTTCGTGCCGAAAATGGTCTGGCTTGTAAACGAACCTTCATTCGACAGGACATAAATTGCCGTGGCGAAATCGTCGGATTCTTCTACACTGCTTACATCAATCAGCAGCTGATCGTTCTGCACGTATTGGGAAGAGGCCGAATCATAGTAGATTCCCTCTCCAAAGTTCAGAGACTGAATTTCACCCGAAAAATTCCCGGTAGTATATGTGAAATCGTCACCTCCCAAGATCACACTTGGTGTCGGCGTGGACGCCGGATCCGTTGGATCATATATGTTGCCAGCACCCCATTGTGTATAGGGACCACCGGAACCATCGTCCGGGTTGAAAAAGCCGTGGTCACGATACGTCGAGTTCGTGCTCCAGGAATCAAAGTAGCCAAGCAGGTCGTTGCTGGCACCATTCTGCTGCGTGATTGTAACTGCCATTTTCCTTTTCCTTCCAAGTTGATGGCGTTTCTCGCATTATCCGTCCGCAGACGGATCCCTGTTCCCGGCGCGGGCCGGGGAATATCAGAAATTCAAATTCAACGATGCGGTGAAGGTTCTGCCCGGTGCGGGCAGGTCGGCGGTGCCCATCGACGGCACATAGGCAAGATTGGTGACGTTATCGACGGCAAAACGCAGCGCCGCGGTCTCGTTGAATTCCCACGAGCCGTAGATGTCGTAAACCGTGTAATCCTCGACATCGTAGGCCCGCAGTTCACCGGCCTTGCCGCCGGAAGAATGAGTCAGCCGACCGCCGACAGTCAGGCGTTCATCGAAGAACCGCAACCCCGCATCCATGGTCAGGTAAAAGGTCGGCGGAACATAGAGCGTGTCGGAGCTCCTCACCTCTCCGGGCTTGAGTGGTACATTCGTTCCCGATCCCGGCGCCCTTTCGCCATGATAGGTGTAGGTATCGGCATAATCGGTGCTGAGAACGGTTGCCGAGGCGCCGACATAAAACCGGCCGACATCGTAATTGGCCTCGAGTTCGAGACCCTTCATGTAGCTGGCGCCGTTGAGATTGACGAAGGACTGGTAAGCGCGATCACCGACATCCTTGTAGACGTGGCCAAGCGCGATATAGTCATCGACCTCGCGGAAGAAGCCGACGGCCTTCATCCTGAAACTGTCGTCGCCCCGGAACCAGCCGTCGCGGGCATAATTGACACCGATCTCATAGGTATCGGCGCTTTCGGCCTTCAGGTTGGGATTGGGCGCATAGCTGAGCGGTGCACTACCGATATAGTGCTGACCGCCCCACAGCTGCTCCATCAGGGTCGGCGGGCGGAAGGTTTTCGCATAGCGGACAAAGGGCTGAAGACCGTCCCACGGACCAAACGCAGCCGTTACCGAAGGCAGAAACGCGCCGTCCGAGCGGTCAATATCAACATCTTCCTTGGCCCATTCCTGCCAGTACCGTTCGCCTGTGCATATTTCACGCCAAGAACCGGTCGACGCATCCCAGACAGTTTCACATTCGCGGGTGCTGGGATGCTTTCGCATCCATGCGTAAGACCCGATCCCCTTGATCCTGTACCAGTCATAGCGAAGCCCGCCGGTCAGCGAGAGCCAGTCAGTGGGCTCCAAAGTGGCGCTGGCGAAACCGCTGAAGACATCGCGCGTTCCGGTCGGATTCGGCCCGGTAAGCCCTTCATTGCCGGTGAGTTCATCTCTCGGAAAATCAGCATCGACCTGGGTCTTGCCATCGTCGTGAAAACCCTCGATGCCGTAATTGACGGTCAGGTCGCCAAACCGCGTATCGAAAAAGCTGGTATTGTCGATACTGCCGCCGATCGTGCCGAGGCGGTAATGCGCCGGCGCAGACAATATCGTGTTGATCAAAAGCTGCTCGAACTCCTGATCATTCTGCAGGTGGTTGTACCAGAGGCTGACATCGAGATCGACGAGATCGCTCAGAGGGTTCCAGCCGAGATTGGCCGTCACCGTATTGTTGACCACGCCGTATCTGGATTCCTGCGTTCCGCCTTCCAGCGGGCCGGCCGGGATATAGCCGCCGGTGCTGAATTCGGAACTGTTGCGCAGCCAGGTCAGCGTCAGATCGATATCCTCACCCAGAAGCGCCTCACCTTTCAGAATGCTCGATTCCACCTCGGAGCCGGTGAACACCGAAATGCCGTCAATCGTGGTTTCCGGATTGATCTTCACATCGCCATTGGTGCCGAAACTGTAAGCACCCATCTTCTTGCGGCTGTAGCCGCCCAGAACCGAGAAATTGTCGGTGATCCGCGTGGCCGCCACGATCGATCCGTCATACTGGAACTCGTTCGAGCCGCTGGCGCCGTTGAATGACAGGCCCCAGTCATTGCCGGGCAGGATCACGTCATCGGCAATCAGCGTGCGGAAATTGACCGAGCCGCCGAGATTGCCCGCTCCGCCCACACCGGAACCGCCCATCTTGTCGATATCGATCTCGCGAATGAAGGCGGAATCCACATAGGCGCGCGATGTGGAGCCATGACCGGCGATCTGAAAATTCTGCCGCGCGCCGTCGACCATGGTGACGACGCGGTTCTGGTCCTGAAGCCCGCGGATATTGACGGAAATGCCCGGGTCCTGCCCGTTGGAACGGTTGGCGTAGACGCCGGCAACGTTGTCGAGAAGATCGCGCGCATTGCGCGATGGCGATGCAAGGATCGCATCGCGGGAGACAACGCTGAGCGAACCGGCTGTGTCGTAGACCCAGTCCGGCGTGCCCATGAAGCCCGCGCCGGAAGCGCCGCCCGCGCCGGTGGTGACATAGACCGGATCGAGAAAGGTGGAAACGCCGTCATCAAGATAGGACACGTCGTCTTCGATGGGCATTGCGGAAACGATGCTGACGGAGCGCGAGCCGGTCAGCTCATACTGAAGGCCGGTCCCCTGCAGCGCGCGCCCGAGCGCTTCGGTCACTGTCAACTGGCCACTGACGGCATTGGTCAGCGTGTCGGAGGGAACGCCCCCGCCATAAAAGATCCGCCAGCCGGACACGGCGCCGATCCGGGCAACGGTGGAGGCAAGCGAAGACGGCTGCAGATTGAAATCATAGACCCCGGCCTCGACAGCCGTATTGCCGGACGACGATTGTGCCGATGCGGGAGGAACAAATGAAGTCGAAGCCAAAAGCAGCGAGGCGAAACAGACGACGCCCCGTCTTCCGATTACGCGATACACCATAAAGCGAGCATTCCCTGTTTGTATCTGCCGTTTCCGGCAGAAGGCGTTCTTGCCTTCCATCAGATAAAACAAGCGAGTGCGCTAAAAGCGAACTTTTTTACTCAAGTTTTTTTCTAAAAAATCCAACCCACTCCAGATTGTCAGAAAACGACAACAATCCAAGGGGTTATGTGTCTAACGCGTGCGTCCACGGCCGCAGCGATTGCCTGCATTGCCTCTTCCGGATCATCTGTCGGGAAGCTGCCGGAGACCAGACGATCACCAATTCCGCCCCGCATCATGATCTTGACCGGGAGGTAGCGTTCAAGCGTCGCCATCACATGGTCGACCGGCTGCCGGTCGAAGGAAATCTGGCCGGTCATCCACCCAAGTTCGAGACCAAGGTCAACGGTGCTGACCGCGCCGGGCCTGCCGTCATCCAGCGATACTTTTTCAGACGGCGTCAGCGAACGCGTCTGACCCGCATTGCCGGACACATCGACGGAACCGTTTTCGACAACCACGGAAATATGGTCGCCGATCCTGTCGACATCGAAAGCCGTGCCCGTCACCGTCACACGCCCTTTGCCCGCATCGACAACAAACGGCGTGGGAAGGCCGTGCTTCACCCGAAAAAACGCCTCACCACGCAAGATCTCGACGTCACGCCGCTCGCCTTCGGCAAAATTGTTTACAAGCGCGGCGTCCGGCCCGAGAATGACCGAAGACCCGTCGGGAAGCGAAAAGCTGCGTGTTTCGCCATAGGCGGTCTTCATGTCCGCGCGCCAGTTCTGGACGAATGCCGGGTCAATCATCCAGACCGCAACAGCGATGGCGAAAACAAGCGAGGCAGCCATCGCCCAGGGCGTGAAGGCGGGACCGGCCCGCACGCGCGTTTCGGGCCGACAGTCATTGGCAGCAGAGATATTCAACGCCGGCGTGCGCAACATTGCCCACAGCCTGTTCGCCTCTTCATAGGCCTTGCGATTACGGGGACTCTGGCGCAGCCAGTTCTGAAACGAGGCCTCGGTTTCCGGTCCCGTTTCCCCGTCCCTCAACGCCAGCCATTCATAGGCGGCCTTCCGGTCAGCACCGGTCAGGATAATGGATTGCATCGCTGCGTCTTCCTGTTCTTGCTTCCCGTCGTCCCTGTTCATGTGCCGACAGTTTCTCCCGTTCTGGCGCTTTATCAACGGCGTGTGAGCCTCAGGGCAGAAAATAGTCTTCAACTGCGGAGCGGCAATGCTCCATCGCCCGCACCAGATGTTTTTCAACGGCACGTACGGAAATGCCAAGGTCGGCGGCAATCACGGCATTGCTTTCACCGTGGACACGTCGCCGTATGAAAATATGCCGGGTTCTTTCCGGCAACGCACCAAGGGCTTCTTCAAGCGCCGTCATCGCCTGCGCGCTTTCCATTGCGTCCTGTGAGGACGGTTGCTGCCTGAACATCTGCTCCAGCGTCAGGCCGGACAGAATATTCGACCGGCGCATGCGGCCCGTCAAATAGTTCGAACTTTCATTCCGGACGGCGGTAAACAAGATCTTCGTATTTTCCTCTTCGCTCTCGCGGCCACCGCTTGCGAGCAACTTTGTAAAAGCGGTTTGCACGATATCGGCTGCCACCTCGCGATCACGCACGCGCCGGAATGCAATCTGTTCGACATGCCCCTTGTGCATGGCAAACAGCCGCGCCAGTTGCTGTTTCCAAGAAGTCATAAGAAACGAATGTCCCTTGCAACCCGTAGCAGACGTCAGGCCAGGTCTGAGATGCCGTATATTCATGTCACCCGTCATCCGTGCGGACGGCCAGCCGCCCGCCGGAAGAGAGCATCATGAAAGTTGATTGTTTAAATCATGTTTTTTTCTAGCGTCAAGTTTATGAATTTTCCGTTTAGCGGGTTGCCGGAAAACATTTTGCGTCCGGCCAGATCGTTGAGACAGCCGGTCGAAATTCAAACGGTGATGCTTTCAAGGATCCGTCTTGCGGTCTTGGTACCGAAGGTCGCTCGAAATCAGCCGTCGATACGCGATCTGGCTTCGCATCTCAGCCGGCCGAGGAAGTGAGCGTCCTTCCGGTATCCAGAAACGCATTCAGCCGGTCGATATGAGGACCAAGCTCGAAGCCGTTGTCCTTCAGCCAGTCGGGATTGTAATAGGTATCGGTGTAGCGCGCGCCGCTGTCGCAGATCAGCGTGACAAGCGATCCCTCGCGCCCCTCGCGCAGCATCTGCGCGGCAATCCGGCAAAGGCCGAAGAAATTCGTGCCGGTCGAGCCGCCGACCCGCCGGAAAATCCGGTCAGACAGAACATGCATCGCCGCAAGCGAGGCCACATCCGGCACCCGGATCATATGATCGATGACCGTCGGCATGAAGGACGGTTCGACGCGCGGACGTCCGATCCCCTCGATCCGCGAACCGGCCGTGCAGGTCATCGCCGGATCGCCTTTGACATAGCTGTCGTAAAAGACCGAATTCTCGACGTCGACAACACAGAGCCGCGTCGACAGGTTGCGGTAGCGGATATAGCGGCCGATCGTCGCCGACGTTCCGCCCGTTCCCGCGCTCATCACCACCCATTCCGGTTCCGGCTGCGGCTCGTTTTCCATCTGCGCGAAAATGCTTTCGGCGATATTGTTATTGCCGCGCCAGTCCGTCGCCCGCTCCGCATAGGTAAACTGGTCGAGATAATGACCGCCGGTTTCCGCCGCGATCTGCTGAGCGGCCTGATAGACCTCCGCCGACCTTTCGACGAAATGGCACCGTCCACCGAAGCGCTCGATCGCCTCGATCTTCTGCGCCGATGTCGAGCGCGGCATGACGGCAATGAACGGCAGATGCAGTATCCGGGCGAAATAGGCCTCCGACACCGCCGTCGATCCGGAGGAGGCTTCAACCAGCGTCGTGCCCTCGCGGATATAGCCGTTGCAGATGCCGTAGAGCACAAGCGAGCGCGCCAGCCGATGTTTCAGGCTGCCGGTCGGATGGGTGCTCTCATCCTTGAGATAAACCGAGATATTGCCCAGCCCCGGAAACACCGGCTTGATCAGATGGGTATCGGCCGAGCGGCGCGCGTCTCCCTGCAACAGGCCGATGGCGCGCCGCGCCCATTCACGCCCGGCGCATTCCGGCAGGGCAAGCGGCAGATCATCACCTGAAAAAACATCCGTTTCCATGACGTCAGATCTCGATCACCGCTTCGACTTCCACCATAGCGCCCCTGGGCAGCGCCGAAACCTCGTAGCAGGCCCTGGCCGGAAAAGGATCGACGAAGGCCTTGCCGTATTCAGCATTGATGTCGGCAAAACCGGAAAGATCGGTGACAAGAATGGTGGTCTTGACGGTCCTGGAAAGCTCGGTTCCCGCACCTTCTGCAATCGCGGCGATGTTTTTCAGGCACTGGCGCATCTGCTCGACAGCCCCGCCGGGTACGATTTCCCCGGTTTCAGGATCGAGCGGAAGCTGGCCGGAAACGAACAGAAGATTGCCCGAACGCATCGCCTGGCTGTAAGGGCCGATGGCGGCCGGAGCGGTTTCGGTAGAGATGGTCTTCATTGCTGCTTTTCCTTTTCTCCGGGATCGGAATGACCGAGCGGGTGCATCAGCCGGTTTGCCCAGCCGAAAATCGCGATGGCATGGATCAGGTCGATAATTTCGAACGTATCCATGCCATCGGCTTTCAGCCGTTCGATATGGTTCCGGTCTGCCTTCGGCGGCGTTGCCGTCAACGCTTCGGCAAAATCCACGATTGCCGCATCACGCGGCGAAAGCCGGTCGCGCTCCTGCGTCCACAGCGCCGCAATCGTCGCCGACGAACCGGTAAGCCGGATATGCTGGCGGGCATGGACATTGGCGCAGTAGCGGCAGCCATTGACCAGCGAGGCGGCAAGGGCGCCAAGCTCGCGGTCCGGGCGCGGCAGGCCGCCATCGGCATACATGATCGCGTTGAACAGCGTGGTGCGCGCCACATAGCTTTCCGGGTCATGCGCCAGCGTGCGCACATAGGGAGAAACCTTCTTGGCCGAAGGCGTCACCTTCATCGCCTCAAGCTGTTCCGGCGTTGCCTCGCTGACCTCCACCGGCGGCAGATGCGGGTGCCAGGTCAGCGGCTTGATACGGATATTGCCGGGCGCGCTCATGCACATGCCTCCAGAAGCGCCAGCCCGTGGGCAACCCGAATCTGAAAACAGACGAAGGCCAGCAGTTCGGACAGGGCGATCACCTGCGGCACGGAAAGCCTCGCATCCAGAAGCCTGTCGAGACTTTCACGGCTGCTTGCCCCGGGATCGGTGGCAATCATGTCGGTATGCACCGCGATTGCCGCAAGCCTTGCATCTTCCGGCATATCGCCAGATGCCAGGGCGCGGTGATCCTCGCTTTCCGGCATCGGATATTCGGCAAGAAGCCGGTCATTTCCCCCCGTCAGCGCAACACGGCGGCCGATGGCCAGACGAAGATCGTGCGAAAGACCGAGATCATTGTCCGGTGCGAGCACCGCCTTGCGGCAATCCTCCGCGCCATTGAGGAATTCCGGTCTTTGCGCGCGCAGGGAAAAGACGGCGCCGTCTTCGGCAAGCGCGCCGGCGCGGTCGAGTGTATCGGGGCGTTCGTGTGATATCGTCATTGCGGACCCATGATCAGATCGGGGAGCCAGAGCGTAATCTCCGGCACGGTGGCAAGCAGGATCAGCACGATGATCGGCGGGATCATCAGCGGCAGGATCGCAATCGCCAGTTTCTCGAACCGCACCCCAGAAACCGCCGACATCAGATAAAGCCCGACGCCCAGTGGTGGCGTCGCGATCCCCAGAAGCAGCGCCAGTGTGATCACCATGCCGAACTGCACCCGGTCGATGCCAAACGCATCGGCGGCCGGCAGAAGAAGCGGCAGAAGGATGATCTTGGCCGGCGTCGCCTCCATGAAGCAGCCGATCACCACCAAAAGCACGATGGTGAACATCATGAACACCCAGGGCTGGCTGATCGTATCCAGAATGCCGGATGCGAAGGACTGCGGCACCTGTTCGAAGGCAAACAGCCAGCCCATGATCTGCGAAACGCCGATGATCATCATGATCAGAGCCGACAGGATGGCGCTTTCGACCAGTGCATCCCAGATGCCCTTCCAGCGGATCGAGCGATAGAACAGACCGATCAGCAGGGAATAGCCGCAGGCAATCACGCCTGCCTCGGTGGCTGTCGCGAAACCGAACACGATTGCGCCGAGGATGATGGCGGGCGCGATCAGCGCCGGCACGCCCTCGATTGTCGCGCGGCCGAGGTCGCGTATGGTCGCGCGCTTTTCGCGCGGCATCGGCGTCCAGGTCGCAACGACGCGGATATAGACGATAAAGGACAGCGCCACGAGAATGCCGGGCACGATACCGGCGAGAAACAGCCGGGCGACCGACTGGTTGGCAAGCCAGGCATAGACAATCAGGCTGATTGAAGGCGGCACGATCGGCCCGACCAGCGAGGTCGCAACCGTCAGGGCTGCGGAAAACTCGGGCGAATACCCCCGTTTGCGCATCGCCTTGACTTCAAGCTGGCCGAGGCCGGCGATATCGGCGGTAGCGGCACCGGAAACGCCGGCAAACAACAGCGATGCAATAACGTTCACATACGCCAGGCCGGCGCGGAAATGGCCGACCAGCGCCAGACAGAAATTGAAAATACGATCCGTCAGCCCGATCGTGTTCATCAGATTGCCGGCCAGCACGAAAAACGGGATGGCCATCAGGGCCGGCTTGCCGGCGCCATCCAGGATCTGCTGGGGGATGACAAGGCTCATATCGCCAAATCCGGCCCAGTAGAGACCGATGATCGAGCTTGCTCCGATGGCAATCGTGACGGGCACGCCGAGCAGCATCAGAAGGATGAATCCGCCGACAACGATCAGTCCGAGTATCATTCGACAGCTCCGTGTTCGACGGGTTCGCTGTCACGCGGAAAGGGCTCGGCCCGGCCGGTGGCGATCTCGATGAAAAGTATAAGGAAATGCGCGAAGATCAGCGCTGCGGAAATGAACAGCGGCAGGGAACGGCTCCAGATCGGCAGCCCCGTGCCTTCCATCGGCGCGCGCTGCAGGGCGAGCAGTTCGGGTGCTGCCCGCAGGATTGCCACCATCACCGCCATGCCGACAAGACAGGAAAACATGCCCATGATCCGCCGCGGCACCGTGCTCAGGCGCGACATGAAGATATCGACCACCACATCGCGGCGTCCGCGGATATAGGCAAAGAAACCGAACAGCAGCATCCACATGAACAAAAGCAGCGTCCACGAGAACACCCAGCCGAACGCCTGATCGAAAACCGCGCGCCAGATCACGTTGAACAGATTGAGCGTGACCATGACCGCAAGACAAAGCGTCGCCAGCCCCTTGAAGAGGCTGGCGAGCAGATCAAGTGCCCGGTTGAGCGCACCCATCGGGGCTTACTCTTGCCGTGCGGCCTGCACCGCCTGCATCAGGCCTTCCGGCAGTTCACCGGCATCGGCGCGCTGCTGATAGAAGGTCGCCATCTTTTCCACCAGCGGCGCGGTGTCGAAATCGAAATTCACGGTAACCCCTTCCTTCGATTTCAGATCCTGTTCAAGCGTGGCCGAAGCTTCATCGAGCAATTGCCGGCCATAGGCGGCGGCTTCGCTGTGTGCACGCAGCATGGCGTCCTGCTGGTCCGGCGTCAACGCATTCCAGGCATCGGCATTCATCATCCAGGCCACAGCCTGCGGATATTCGTTGGTGCGGATGATATACGGCGCCACTTCATAAAAGCGCATGGATTCGATCAGTTCGGCAGGGGATGTCACCGCATCGACAATGCCGCGGTTGATGCCGTCATAGACTTCGCCCCAAGGCAGAACCCGAACCTCGGCGCCGAGATGGGTCCAGGCGTCGATCACGAGCTGGTCCTGATACTGCCGCAATTTCAGCCCTTCGATATCGTCGGCGGTTTCAACCGGCGTCTTGGACAGAAGCGTGCGGAAGGAGCCGCGCGGCGTATCGGGAATATTGCCGAGAACGGTGATATCGGCTTCTTCCTCGACACTGGCGAGCCAGGACTGGAACAGATCGCCGTTCACGAAGTTCGACCAGTGCTGGTAATCGTCGAACAGGAACGGCGCTGCGGCATAGCGGATACCGTCTTCCCAGCGCGACAGGAAGGACAGGCCGGAGGGCGCAAGCTGCACAATGCCCTGGCTGAGCTGTTCCACGACGGAATCCATCGAGCCGATCTGCTCGTTGGGATAGATGCGCACCGTGATTTCGCCATCGGTGTATTCATCCACCAGATCCGCGAACTTCTGGTAGGTCTGCCCCTCGAAACTGTCGGGGGTCATCATCGAGCTGAGCCGCCACACCTCTGCGGCACCGGCGGACTGGGACATGAACACGGCCGAAGCGGCAATTGTGACGCTCCCCACGAAACGGGCAATAACAGACATGCGGGAACTCCTCTGTGGCTCTTCTTGGGTATCGGTCACGCCAGACATTGCTTCATCTGCGGACCGGCCTGCTTTCTGGTCTTGTCAATATTCATAATTTGGATAATGATTAGCAAATTATGTCAATAGAGAATGGTAAGATTTTCGATGTCAAGGCGCTTGAGGCCTTTCAGGCGGCCATGGCCTATGGCTCGATGACCGGCGCGGCAAAACAGCTGGGCATTGGCCAGCCGGCCGTCACGCGTCTGGTGAAAGACCTCGAAAAGATCGTCGGCTTTGCCCTGTTCCACCGGAACGGGCCCCGCATTTCGCCAACCGATCGCGGCTTGCGCTTTTATGATGAGGTCCAGCGCCTCATGTCCGGCCTGCATCAGATCGGCGACCGGGCCGTCGCCATCCGCGAACAGCGGCTTCCGGCCATCGATATCGCGGCCACACCGACAATGGCCGGCGGCCTGCTCGGCCCGGCGCTGGCCCGGATGAAGGACAGCCTGCCCGGCATCGTCAATATTCAGAGCATGACGGCCGAACATGTGGCCCGAAACCTGACCGGGCGCACCGCCGATTTCGGCGTTTCCGCGCTGCCGCTCGAACATGCCGCGCTGGAAGCGCTGGTGGTTTGCCGCTCCCGCCTTGTCGCAGCAGTTGAAGCCGGCGGACCGTTCGACACGGATACGCCGGTTACACTGGCAGAGATTGCCGCCACCCGGCTTCTGACGGTCGGCAACACGTATCGCATCCGGCGGAAAATCAACCGCGTTTTCAGCGAGGCCGGACTTTCGCCGGAAGCCGAACTCGCGACCAATTCATCGCTCAATGCCCTGATGGCGGCGCGCTCCGGCCTCGGGATTGCGATCATCGATCCGGTCACCGCTTTCGGGATACCCGTCGAAGGCACCGCGATCCGGCAGCTCGATCACGAGATGCCTTATACATGGGGGCTGTTCAGCGCGGCAGGGCGCACGCTTCCCGGTGACATCACCCCCTTCATCGACAGTTTCCGCACGGCCTGCACGACCATTATCCCCGATTGCGTGTTTCACGATCCCGCCGACATCCGGCAGCTCGACCACGCCAGTATCTAGACAAGGACGCGACTATGTCCCAATCCTCCGGGCCCCTTGCTTCCGGCCTCGCCGCCCTCGAAACCGAACTTCAGCGGCAGAAGACACTTCTGAACCTGCCGCCGAAAGCATGGATGCCGGAAACAACCGGACCAGACGGCGCCACCGTGCTCGACGTGGCCATTATCGGCGCGGGATTGTGCGGGCTCGTCGCCAATCTGGCGCTGCAGATGGAAGGCATTTTCAATATCCGCCTGTTCGACCGGGCTGAAAAAGGGCGTGAAGGGCCGTGGATCACCTATGCCCGCATGGAAACGCTGCGCACCGTCAAGGAAGCGGCGGGACCGGCCATGGGTATACCGGCGCTGACCTTCCGCGCCTGGTTCGAGGCGCAATGGGGTGACGAGGCCTGGGAGGCGATGGACCTTGCCCCGCGCACCATGTGGATGGACTACATGAACTGGTTCCGGGCGATGACCGGGGCCGATGTCGTGAATGACTGTGCCGTGACCGGGATCGAACCGGAAGGCGCGCTCCTGCGTCTGGAAACGTCAAACGGTGCGGTTTTCGCCCGCCGCGTGGTCATCGCCACCGGCCTTGATGCCATGGGCGCGCCGCGCCTGCCCGCAATCGCCCGCAACCTGCCGCGCGACAAGGTCTGCCACTCCGCCGATACCTTCGACACCGCGACCCTGAAGGGCAAGCGTGTCGTCGTTGTCGGCGCCGGCGCGTCTGCCATGGACAATGCGGCAACGGCGCTCGAGGCGGGGTGCGCGCGTCTCGACCTTCTGGTGCGCCGCCCGGCCATTCCGGTCATCGACAAGTTTACCGGAACCGGCTCGCGCGGCATGACGTCCGGCTATGTCGGCCTGCCGGATACCATCAAGTGGGAACTGATGAACGAGGGCGACCGCTTTCCCGTGCCGCCGCCGAAACATTCCGTCGAACGGGTTGCCCGCCACGAAAACGCCTTTCTGCATGTCGGCGCCCCTGTCACCGGCCTGGAGGAAACGGAAAACGGCATTCGCGTGGTGACGCCGGCCGGCACACTCGAAGCCGATATCGCCGTTTTCGCCACCGGCTTCGGCATCGATCTGGCGCAGCGGCCGGAGCTTTCCTCCTTTGCCGCGCATATCCGCACCTGGGGCGATGTGATGGGCGCTGAAAAGGCCGCCGCCAATCCCGGTCTTGCCGCCCACCCCTATCTGGATTTCGATTTTACCTTCATCGAAAACGAAAAGGGCGCCTGCCCTTCCCTTTCGAAAGTGACCTGTTTCGCCTACCCGTCCGTGCCCAGCCACGGCAAGGTGACCTCTGGCATTCCGGCCTCCAGCGAGGGCGCGCGCCGGCTTGCCTCCGGCCTGGTCCGCTCGCTTTTCGCCGAGGATGGCGAACTTCACCTCGCCCGTTTCCGCAATTACGATGTGCCTGACATGACCGGCGAGGAATGGCGTCCTTCCGATCTCTCCGTCACTGCCTGAACCAATGGGATGTCTTCCATGACCGATACCGACCTTCATACCCGATCACTCGTCATCGACGCATTGCAATGCTCCGACTTCAACCGTGAAATCCTGCTGGAAGCGCAAAAGGGCGGGGTGACGGCAATCAGCGCCTCGTCTGTTCTCTGGGAAAATTTCGAGGGCGGCATGGAATATGTCATCATGTGGAAGAAGAAGCTGGAGGAGAACGCCGATATCGCCATGCCGGTGAAAACGCCTGACGACATCCGCCGGGCAAAGGCTGAAGGCAAGGTCGGCATTATTTTCGGCTGGCAGAACACCTCTCCGGTGGAAGACCGGCTCGACTATTTCGGGATTTTCAAGGATCTCGGCGTCAACATCATGCAGTTGACCTACAATACCCAGAATTTCTTCGGCGCCGGTTATCTCGAGGCAAATGACAGCGGGCTGACCGGGTTCGGCCGCGAGGCCGTCGACGAGATGCGCCGCTGTGGCATCATGATCGACCTTTCCCATGTCGGCGTCCAGACGGCGCTCGATACGATCGACTACGCGAAACAGCCCGTTGCCATTACCCATTGCCTGCCGCGCGGCCTGAAGGATGTGCCGCGCAACAAGCCGGACGACGTTTTCCGGGCATGCGCCGAAAAGGGCGGCGTGATCGGTACGTCGCTGTTTGCGCCCGGCCTTGCAAAGGGCAATGACGCCACCGTTGCCGATGTCATCGACGCCATGGAATACACGCTCGGTCTGGTCGGCGAAGATCATGTCGCCATCGGCACGGACTTCAACCACAACCGGGCCCGTCCCGGCCCGTGGCTTCTCTGGGCCAACAAGGACAAGGGAACCGGCCGCACGCTGACGGAATTCGGTTCGGCAAAGATCACCAAGCCGGAAGGCATCCGCCGCAACGACGAATTCCCCAATCTTACCGCGGAAATGCAGCGACGCGGCTGGAGCGAGGCCCGGATAGAAAAAATCCTCGGCGGCAACTGGATGCGCCTTTTCGGTGAAACCTGGGGTTAAACGGCCATGAACAGCCCCGTCCGGCGTGCTGTCGTTCTTCAGCTTTTCCATGAGGCCAGCGCCATTTCGCCGCTTCAGGTGCGCCGGACGGAATTCCTCGAACGCCATCATTTGCGCGGCCGCGCTGTGGCCGATGCCTTTCGCGACACCCGCAACTGGATGGGCGGCGTTCTGACGGCACTCGATTTGGCGGAGATGCCGTATGAGATCGGGCTTTGCACGGCCGCCCTGCCGGGTGGCCCCATCGCGGCTGACGATTTTGCCATGCTTGAGGCGGAGTTGTTGGAAAGCCTCGATGCCATTCTTGCCGAAGGCCCCGTCAGCCACGTCTTCCTGCTGCTGCATGGCGCGCTGCTGGCCGAGGGGCGCGACGATCCGGAGGGCGATATCACCCGCGCCGTGCGCAAAAGGGTCGGCGACGCGGCCCGTATCGCCGTGCCGCTCGATTTCCACGCCAACCCCGGACCGGGCCTGATCGAGGCTGCCGATATCGTGCTGGGCGGCAAGCTCTATCCGCATACGGATACGCGCGAACGCGGCGCACGGCTGGTGGAACTGGCGCTGTCGGAGACGGACTGGAAAACGGTACATGTTCCGATGGGCCTTCAGGTGCCCATGCCCCGGCAGGAAACCGTCGATGGCCCCTTCAGCGCACTGGCGGCGCTGACGGATAGGCTGGAAGGCGGCGATATCGGCGACGTCACGCTGCTTGGCGGCTTCCCGTTCTCGATGGCGCCGTTCAGGGGAACAAGTCTTCTGGTGACCACGACAGACAAGACGCAGACAGTGCCCGTGGCAGACAAGGTGCGTGCCGCCATTGATGAACGGCGCGCAGCCCTTCTGGCGCCCGTTCCCGGCATCGACGAGGCGTTGCCCGCAATCCGCGGCGGCCTGTCACGCGGCCGCGTGGTCATCGCCGATATCGGCGACAATCCGGGCGGCGGCGGGCTTGGCGACGTCACCGCTCTTCTGCCCGCCCTCGTTTCGCTGAAAAGGCCCTTCGCCTTCGGTTTTCTGGTCGCGCCCGAACTGGTGACCGCAGCGCAGCAGGCCGGAACCGGCAGCACGATTAACATCGCCGTTCCGGGCGGCACGATTGCCGCCGGTGTCGAGGCGCTGGCCGATATCCGTTACCGCAATACCGGCGCGATGATGCAGGGCGAGATGCTTTATGGCGGGCCCGGCGCGGTGCTGTCCATCGGCTCCTCGCGCATTCTCGTTTCCAGCCTCCGCATTCAGGCCTACGACGTCAACGCGTTCATCTCACAGGGGATCGACCTGGAAAAGATGGACCTCATCGCGGTGAAGTCCATCGGCCATTTCCGCGCTTCCTACACGCCGCTGGCCACCGGCGCTCTGGTGCTGGTCGACAGCGGCGGCTACTCGTCGCCAGGGCGCATCGACGCCGCCCATGGCGCGCCATGAGCCGCACGCCGGGCGAGGTATGATCCTTCAGGGCACCGAAATCACCAGCTTTCCGGTCACATGCCCTTCGGCACTGAGCGCCTGTGCTTCGCCGGTCTTTTCCATCGGGAATGTCTTTTGAACATCGAGCCGCAATGCGCCCTCGGTGTAGAGCCGGGCGGCTTCGGCAAACAAAGCGCCGGGATTTTTCAGCTGCGTGGGCGAGAACAGGGCGCCGCGATCGGATGCGGAAAAATCGGCGATGGAAATGACCCGCGCCGCATCACCGGTAATCTCGATCAGTTCGTCGATGATGCCGGAACCGGCAATATCGAGCGCAATATCCACACCGCCGGGAGCCAGTTCGCGCACGCGTGCGGCAAGGCCCGGGCCGTATGTCGTGGGGGTTGCGCCCAGTTTGCGCAGGTAATCGTGGTTCCGCTCGCTGGCCGTTGCAATCACCGTCAAGCCGCGGTGGCGGGCAAGCTGCACGGCAATCGATCCCACCGCGCCGGAAGCGCCGCTGACAAGCACCGTCTGGCCCGCTTTCGCCTGCACCTGATCGAGAATGCGCCAGGCCGTTTCCACGGCCACGGGCAGGGCCGCGGCCATTTCGAAGGACATGTCGTCCGGCTTCAGCGCCCAGCTTTTCAGCACGACATATTCCGCCGTGGCGTGGTTGCCGAGCCCGAAGACCGCATCGCCGACGGAAACGCCGGTTACGCCTTCTCCGACCTCGTCCACCACGCCGGAAGCCTCGAAACCAACCGTGTGGGGGAACTCCAGCGGCATGAAGTCGCGGAAAATCCCCGACCGCCGCTTCCAGTCCGCCGGGTTGACGCCGGCTGCCCGCGCGGCGATGCGCACCTGACCGGGACCGGCATGCGGTTCGTCCACGTCAACCACTTTCAGGACATCCGGCTCGCCATATTCACTGAACTGGACCGCTTTCATGATCTTTTCCTTTCAGCTTACGTTTTGCTGTTTATTTCGGATAGACGCCGAGCTTTTGCAGGCCTTCCAGCATCTCGGTCTTGTCATAGGCGAAGTAGTCCGCGTCGCTCACCGCCGGACTGGCGGCAATGCCGGCCGAGACCAGGCCGACTTCCTCATTGGAAACCCAGTCGTCATTGTAGCGCAGTCTGGCGCGGGTGATCACCGGCCCCAGCACCTGCGCTGCCACGCGTTGCGCCTTTCCAACCTCGGCTGAAAGAACCTGGCGCATCATGAACAGGGCTGCCTGCTGCATATTGATGATCGAGGCACCGGGGACCGGCGCAACCGCGCTGCCGCCGAGAACAAGCTGATAGCTGCCCGTTTGCGGCAGGCGCCTGATCCAGGCGCGGGCGGTGGCGACATGCGCCGTCGACATATCGACGAAATAGCGCTGCCAGTCGCTTTCGGAAATCTCCCACAGGCTCTTGCCCTGCCACCAGCCGCCGATGGAGGCGATGACATCGGTGACCGGGCCGAACTCGGCGGTAATACGCTCGGCCATCGCCTGCGCACTGTCGAAACCGGTGTAATCGCCGGTCACGAAAGACAGTTTTTCGCTCTCACCGGCCTCAGTCAGCACCTCCCGGAACCGTTTCACCCGGCCTTCCGTGCGCGATGGCACGATGACATGCGCGCCGGTCTTCAGCCATGTGCGGACAATGCCCTCGCCGACATCGCCCGTGCCGCCGGCAATGACGACACGGCGGTCGGAAAGGTCGGGATAGCGTGCCTTTGCAAGATCGATCGTCGCGGTCATCTCAAAGTCCCTCGCGTTTGACATAGTCCGCGACGCTGACCGGCATGATATGCGGATAGCGGTCATTGGCAATTGCCTGCAGCTTGCCCTTACCCGTCAGCAGCGCACGCCAGTACATCAGCGGCAGCCAGTTGAACACATTGGCAGGCTCCGCTTTCCGGCGGTTTGCGATTTCGGCGTCGAGATCGGCGAGCGTTCCCATCTGCTTCACGGTCAGGGTTTTGCCCGACGCATCCTCATAGGTCTTCAGAAGGTCATGAAAATCGAGCGTCTCGCCGGCAACCTCGAAGATGGCCGGAACGGGTTCATCGTCCAGCGCCACCTCGACCGTGAAGCGGGCCGTATCGGCATAGGTGGTGAAATCCATCAGGGCATTGCCATCGCCCCACAGGAATGCGGTGCGCGCGTCAAGATCGAAGGCGCCGAGAAAACCGAACAGAACGATCCGGTCCATGAAAGCGCCGTTCTGGATCTGAACGACTTCGACATCGCCCTTCGCCTTTTCGGCCGCCTTGGCAAAGGCGCGGCGGTCATCCGAATTGATGTTGTCGCCGTCGTCGACGCCGAAGATATTGTAGGAGAAATTGGATGGAATGAACCGGCGCACGCCGACCTTGCGGGCGGCCTCAAGCAGGCGCAGCTGCGCATCGACGATGATGGCGGAACCGCCCTGTATTGCCGAGATCACGGAATATGCGCCCTGGAGCGCGTCTTCCAGACGATCAGCCTGAGCCTCGGAGTCGACTTCAATCTCGACGATCTCCGCGCCTTTTTCGCGCAAGCCCGCGACCTTTGCCGCGCTTTGCGGCCGTACAAGCACGCGCAATTGCACATCCGGCCTGTCCAGAAGCTGATCGGCGATGAGCGAGCCCAGATTGCCGGTTGCGCCAGCGAGCACAACGATCTTGCCTGCTTCGGTCATATTTATCCTCGTCTGTCTGATTTTCGGCAACGCACCGGAAGGAACGGTGAAGCCTTGTTCGTGGTCGGGATACCGGAAAGGCCGCCGCCATGGACGGGCGTTTTCTGGTATATTTTTGTAACTCGGTATATATATGTAGCCACGTATTTCCGCCGCAAGACGGCACAAAAATGATACCGGGGTTACATGCAAGGAACCGACCAACCTGTTATCCGCCATTCCGAGGAATGCCTACGTGTTGCGCGCGTGCTCTCGAGCATCGCCGGCAAATGGAGCGTCCTCATCATCATGCTGCTCAGGGAAAAACCGCTTCGTTTCAGCGAGTTGAAGCGCGGCATCGACGGCATCTCACAGCGGATGCTGACACTGACATTGCGCAATCTCGAACGGGATGGCCTCGTCACGCGCACGGTGACAACGTCGATACCGCCGCGCGTCGACTACGAACTGACCGCACTGGGCCATTCGCTCGCCGAACCGGTGCAGGCGGTCGGCGCATGGGCCTTCCGCCACCTGTCGGAAATCGAAACATCACGGATCCGCTACGACGAAAAGTCGTGACGGCCCCGTTTTTAAAGCTGGAATTTATATGGTTTTGCGCCGGCTGCGCCATGTCAGCCAGCCATTGAGGCAGACCAGCGTCAATATCACCGCAGGCGGAATGACGTGAGCGTATTCACCATTCGACAGCACGGTTATGCCGGCCGCCGCCATGACCACACCGGCAAGTGCGCTTCCGGCGAGCCGGACGACAGGAAGGGCGATGAGAACGGCCGCTGCCCATTCCAGCGTTCCGGTGACATAGGGAAACCAGGCGGGATAGCCCCAGTGCACATATTCCTCGACGGTTGCCGCAGACGCCATCAGGTTGAGCGTTCCGCCAACGGCAAAAAACGCGGTCAACAGCCCTGCAAGAACATGATTCCAGGGAATGTTTTTCATGGCGTTTCTCCTCATGACGCGAGAGTGGTTTGACCGTGTGAGCGGCCAGCGCTTCCGGGCTGATCCACGCTCGCCATTGCCGACCGCCTGTGTTTCTTCATCAGGCAAATTGATGAACGTCATGTAAGTTTTGAAAAACGCATTACAAACATAAAGAGGACACTTGGCCCGCAATCGGCGTCACCGGCGGGGCAACATATTCGCAGAAAAGTCCGCGCTCGCAGGCTTCATCGCAGCTTATAATTCCGGCCGCCGTTGCGCGATCTTGAAGCGGCCGAACCGCTTCAAGATCTTTTGCTGTCCGCGGAATTGTCCGCCTAGGCTTTCAGAAGGCGACCGGCCTGCGGGCCGTCCAGCGCCTCGGGACGACGGCAACGCGTGGACACTTCAACACTGCGCTGATCTTCGGCGGCACGCAGGATCGCGGTGAGGACGTCCACGACATGGAGCGCATATTCGCCGTTGCAGCGGTGTTCGCGACCTTCGACGATGGCCTGCGCCATGTCGGCGAGGCCTGCTGTGCGGTAATCGGCGACCTCGCCCGTCGAGACCGTGCGGTTGGGGGGCCCAAGCGGATGGTCCCAGTGCGGCAGTTCGGCGATGTCGCGCTTTCTGGTCACGACCACCGGACCATCGAAGAAATTCGGGTTGGGAATGTGGATGGTGCCCTCGCTGCCATAAAGCGCCATCGGCGCGAGATTGTGCTGCCAGACATCCCAGCTTGTCACGAGGGTCACCAGCGCGCCGGATTCAAATGTGAGGATCGCCTGCACCGTCGTCGCGACTTCCACCGGAACGGTTTCGCCGGTGCGCGGGCCGGAGCCGATGCGGCGGGAGCTTTCCGGCATTGCGGCCTCGGCGGAGACGCGGACAACAGGGCCGAGAAGCTGGACGAGATTGGCAACGTAATAGGGGCCGAGATCGAGGATCGGCCCGCCGCCCTTGCGGAAGAAGAAATCGGGTGCGGGATGCCATTCCTCCATGCCATGGTTCATCACGAAACAGGTTCCCGACGTGATCGTGCCGATGGCATCGTCATCGATCAGATGCCGGGCAAGCTGATGCGACGCGCCAAGGATCGTGTCGGGCGCGGAACCGACCCGCAAGCCCCGCGCTTCGGCAAGCTGCATCAGGGCCTTGCCCTCATCAACATCCACCACGAACGGCTTTTCGCAATAGACATGCTTGCCCGCCTCAAGCGCCATTTTCGACACCGGGAAATGCGCGGCGGGCGGCGTGAGATTGAGGATGATATCGACATCCGGGTCGGCCAGAAGCGCCTCCGGCGACATCGCCTTTATCCCGAATTCCGCGCCGCGCGCTTCGGCTGCGGCCTCATCCATGTCGGCAACGCCGACAAAGGTGATGTTTTCGAAGGTTTTGGCGCGCGCAAGATAGGCCGCCGAGATATTGCCGCAGCCGATAAGGCCGACGCCGAGAACGGTTTTCATGATCTCTATTCCAGTTTGTTGAACGGGGACGGTGCACGGCCCCGTCAGCTTTACGAAACGCCAACGCCGCTCGCGCGGAGTGGTGATTGGATCCTCGGGACAAGCCCGAGGATGACGTCCGTAAAAAGGATAGGTTTGTCAGCGCACTGACGGAAACGACGCGCGCCCCCGTCATTGCTGCTGGGTTCACGGCCGGGCCGGGCTGAAAATCAGTCCCAGTCCGGGCCGACCTCCGGCACGACAATCCTGAACCCGCGGTCGAGTTCGGCAATGCGGTTCATTTCCGCCTCGCTCAGGGCAATGTTCTGCGCTTCGAAATTGCTCTTCTGGCGCTCGGCGCTGGAGGACGCGGGAATGACGGCAATGCCGCGCTGCATCAGCCAGGCAAGCGAGATCTGCGAGGCCAGCGCATCATGCTCTTCGGCAATTTCCTTCAACACCGGATCGTCGGCAACACGCCCCTGCGCCAGCGGCATGTAGGCCGTCGGCACAATGCCCTTCGACAGGGCAAAATCGACAAGCTTGCTGTTTTGCAGGAAGGGATGGATTTCCACCTGATCGGTATGAATTCGTCCCGGACCGAGAACCGCTTCGGCCTGTTTCAGGCGTGCAATCGGGAAATTGGAAACGCCGATATGGCGCGCCTTGCCCTGATCCTGAAGGCGGCCGAGATCTTCCATATAGCTTTCGAACGGCACATCGGGCTCAATCGACGGCCAGTGGATCAGCACGAGGTCGATGACGTCGACCTGCAGATCCTTCAGGCTGTTTTCGACCGACGGCATGAACTGGGCGCGGTCGAGTTTCTTCTGGGCCACCTTGGTGGTGATGAAGATATCGTCGCGGTCGATGCCGCTTCTGCGCACCGCCTCGCCGACCATCGGTTCGGAGCCGTAGCTTTGCGCCGTGTCGATGTGGCGATAGCCGATTTCGAGCGCGGAGACGATGGCGCGGATGCCGTCTTCTTCGAGGCGTCCATAGGTTCCAAGGCCCATCATCGGGATTTTGTCAGGCATGGTATCTCCTTCAGCCCTTGGTTCCGCCGGCCGTCAGACCGCCGACAAAGAGCTTCTGCATGGCAAGGAAAAGAATGGCGATCGGCACCGTCATGATGACGGAGGCGGCCATGACGGCCCCCCAGTCGGTATTGAATTCGGTGGTGAATTCCGACAGGCCGATCGGCAGCGTCTTGGTTGAGGAGTCGATGGCGAAACACAGCGCGAAGATGAATTCGTTCCATGTGGTCACGAAGGCATAGACGATCACCGCGACAACGCCGGGAAGCGACAGCGGCAGCGTGATGCGCAACAGCGCGCCGAGCCTTGAAGCGCCGTCGACAATGGCCGCCTCTTCCAGCTCAACCGGAATGCCGCGGAAATAGGAGATCAGCATGAACACGCTGAGCGGCAGGGTCAGGATGAGATAGGCGAGGATCAGGCCGAGATAGGTGTTGAGCAGGTTCAGCCAGTTGAGCACGACATAAAGCGGCACGATGATCGCCGCCGTCGGCAGAAGCTGGCCGACGATGATCAGCGAGATCGCCAGCGACTTGCCCCTGAACTTGAAGCGGGCAAAGCCATAGGAGGCGAGAATGGCAAGCGCCAGCGCGATTGCCGTCGAACCGGCCGAGATGATCAGCGAGTTCAGGAAGTAGCGCGGCACGTTGGATTCGAACAGGACCTTTGCGTAATTGGCCCAGCTCGGCGCTTCGGGAATCCATGTCGGCGGAACGGTATAAAGCTCGCTCAGTTTCTTGAAGGATGAGATCAGCATCCAGAGAAACGGAAACATCGTAACGACGACGACGACGGCGACAGCGGGATAAAGCGGCCATTTGGCCCGGGTACGGGAAGCCATCACCT
Source organism: Martelella mangrovi (assembly GCF_040545495.1). Lineage (NCBI taxonomy): Bacteria > Pseudomonadati > Pseudomonadota > Alphaproteobacteria > Hyphomicrobiales > Aurantimonadaceae > Martelella > Martelella mangrovi. Next base: position 197,131 of record NZ_JBEPLY010000001.1, on the reverse strand, counting down.
TACTCCTTTTCTGCGAATACGGTTACGTAGAGGACCATCAGCACGCCGGTAATGCCCAGGAACATCACCGAAAGGGCGGCAGCCTGGTTGAACTGGAAGAACTGGAACGCCTGACGGAAGATCTGGATCGGCAGGATGATACTGCGGTTGGCAGGCCCGCCACCGGTCATCGCGTAGATGATGGTGATGGCATTCAGCCCCCAGATGGCCAGGAGCAACGAAAGCGAACTCAGCACCGGCTTCAGATAGGGCAGCGTCACGTAGAGGATTTCGTGGTGCAGCTTGGCGCCGTCGATGCGGGCGGCCTCATAGACATCCTGCGGAATGGCCTGCAGGCCCGCCAGAACCATGATGGCGACGAAGGGGAACATCTTCCACACATTGACGGTGACCAGCGCCGGCATGACGGTGTTCGGGTTGGTCAGCCAGCCGATCGGCTGATCGATCACGCCGGCGCCCTGCGCCATGTAGTTGATGATGCCGAATTCGGTGTGGAACATCCATGCCCAGGTGGTGGCGGCAACAATGCCGGGAATGACCCACGGCACGACGATCATCGCACGCAGCGCGCTGCGGCCCCAGAAGGGCGCGTTGAGCAGGATGCCGACCGCCGTGCCCAGAATGATCTGGAAGACGATCGAGAAGAACACGTAGACGAAGGTGTTGCGGAGCGTGATGCCGGTCAGGCGCTGATCCAGCATGGTCCGGAAGGTCTCCAGACCGACATAATTGCCCGCAGGATCTGTGACGGAAAGGACGACTGTGTAGACCAGCGGATAAAACACCAGCAGGGCAAGCACGAATAGTGCCGGAAACACGAACAGCGGTCCGGTGAAGCGGGAACTGACACGCATGGCATTCCTCTTGAAAACAGCGGAGAGGCCGGGCCGCAGCACATGGGCGCGGCCCGGCCGGAAAAGTTGTTATTTCAGAAGACCGTCGATCTGCTGGGTCGTATCCGTCAGAACCTCCTGAACATCGGCGCCGCCGAGCAGGATTTCCTGGATGGAGTCAAAGTACATCTGCGTGATCTGCACCCAGTTGTTCACCGGCGGCTGCGGACGCGCATACTGCAGCATTTCGCGGAACTTCTCGTATTCGGGAAGCTGAAACTGCTCCATTTGCATGGCCGTTTCGCGGGCCGGGAAGTTGTCATGGGTGTAGAAGCCCATGTTTTCCGGCTCCAGCAGATAGGCGAGGAAGGTTTCGGCGTCTTCCTTGTTCTTTGCCGCTTCCGGGATCACGAAGTTCCAGCCGCCGAGGATAACCGCGGTTTCCTTGCCTTCCGGGTGCGGGATCAGCGCGGTGCCGACATCGATATCCGGGTTTTCCTGACCGATCGAGCCGAGGTCGAACTGGCCCGACTGATACATGGCAATGGTGCCGGCGATGAACAGGCGGCGCAGCGCCGTGCCGTCGTTTTCGAGCGTGGAGGGCGGCGCGGAGCCGTCAGCCAGGAAGCTCGTATAGAAGTCGACGGCTTCCACCGATTCCGGCGTATCGAGAATGCTCGACTGCAGGTCTTCAGCAAGAACGCCGCCGCCATTCATCCACAGGAAGGGAAGCGAACGGAAGATCGTGTTGGAGACCTCGCCGCCACCGGCAATACCGATGCCATAGTGACCGTTATTGGTCAGTGCGGCAGCGGTTTCCGTCAGCTCGGCCCAGGTTTCCGGGAAGTCTTCCGGATCGAGACCGGCTTCGCGGAACATGTCCTTGTTGTAGATCATCGCATGCGCTTCGGCGCGGAACGGAATGCCGTAAAGGCCGCCGTCGACTTCGGCCGTCTGCAGGGCTGCCGGCAGGAAGTCATCGAGATCGATCTCGTTTTCGGCAATGAAATCGTCGAGCTGGGCCAGCCCGCCGGTGGTCGCGAACGGCACGGTCCAGCCGTTGGCAACATCGATGAGGTCAGGCGTATTGCCGGACTGCAGGGCCACGAGAACGCGGTTCTGCAGGCCGTTGGGCACGACGCGTTCGACCCGGACCGAGATATCGGGGTTCTGTTCTTCGAACTTCTGCGCCAGCGCTTCGGCGCGATCGGCACCGAATTCAGGCGCCCACCATGTAATTTCGCCGGCAAAGGCCGGGGCCTGCATCAGGAACAGCGGCACGGCCGCGGTCAGTGCGAGTTTGGATTTAAGTCTCATGGTCTTCCTCCCAAGTAAGAAGTGTTGTGGTTCAGGACATTTGCGGGTCGTTGACCCGCGGCGCTGTCCTGACGAGGGCGTTCATGTAGCCCACGGCATGCGCCATCCCGACATGCCAGGGGGCAGGACAGGAAATTTCAGGAATGTGATCGGGAACGAGCACGCCGTCATAGCCTTCGGCATGAAGGATACGAGCGATTTCGGCCATATCGGTGTCACCGTCATCGATGAAGGCTTCCGCGTAGCGGGGAACCTTGCCCTTGACGTTGCGGAAATGCACATAGGCAATCCGCCCCGTGCGGGCGTAGTGACGCGTGGTTTCGTAGACATCGCCCGGCATTTCCATCAGCGAGCCGATGCAGAACTGCATGGCATTGGAGGGGCTGTCGACGATCTGCAGCAGCCGGTCGTATTTTTCGTGGCGGTTGACGAGACGGGCGGTCCCGCGCAGGCTGTCGGCCGGCGGATCGTCGGGATGCGCGGCAAGCACCACGCCCGCTTCTTCGGCCACCGGCACCAGTTCCTTCAGGAACCATTCGAGGCGCTGCCACAATTCTTCTTCGCTGCAGGTCACCGGGTCAGGCCCGCGACCTTCACGCACACGCATGTTCCAGACGATACCGTCGGGGATCGGCCGGTCGTGATCGAAGCGCGACATGTCGAATGTCGTTGCCATCGCGCCGCCACGGGCGATCGGCTGCCTCTGCCAGCCCCACACACCGGCCAGTGAAAAATTGTAGCCGATGACGGGGATGCCGGCCCGCCCGCAATCGCGGACGAGCTTTTTCAGACCATCCATCTGCGCTGCCCGTTCGGGGCCGTTCAGGAGGATGTCGGACCAGAAGGACGGCGAGAAGTTTTCCAGCGCGGCAACGCCAAGGCCGTTGTCGGCCAGCATCTTCACCGCACCGGAAAGCGTTTCATAGTCCCAGAGCACGGCGTCGCGGTCTTCGGAGAGAGGCGGACCTGCTTCGCCGGCCAGCCAGCCCGATGGGTCGGCTTTGTGGCCGTAGCGCACGAGATGGATGACAGCATCCCGGACACCGAGCTGGGCGGCAAAGCGCGCGCCGGCCGGTGAAAGGCTTTCTCCGAAAAGTGTCAGTCCTACCCGCATTTCGTGCTCCCAATCGAGATTGCCAAACCTTTGCCTCTCCCGGTTTCGCATCTCTTTCAAAAAGTCCATATTTGGAACTTATTGTTCTTTATATGAAACTAAATCGTCATAACGCATCGAGTCAAGACCTTTGTCCTGAATGCGACGCCGGTTGCGCGAATTATCGCCTACTTGGCGGCCATCGCCTTGATGGCAGCGAACTGCATGCTGTCCGGCATCATCTGCATGACCTCGATACGGTTGCCGTCGGGATCATCGACCCAGCACTGGCGGTTTCCGTCGCGGCCGGTCACAACCGGTTTGGCGAGCGGAACATTCATCTCTGCAAAGCGCTTTGCAGCCGCGTCGATATCGCCGGTTTCAACGCAGAAATGGTTGAGACCCGTGGCGTTTGGCCCGGGAACCGGGTTGCCTTCGCCTTCCGGGAAGAGCTCGAGATAGACTGTGTCGGTCACCTTCAGGTAGACCAGCCAGACGCGGCCGTCGTCCTGATTCAGGCGGAACATTTCGGGAAAACCGAAAACCGTCTGGTAGAATTCAAGCGACTTTTCGATGTCCGTGCAACGAATGGCCACGTGAGCGATTCCGGTGAAAACCATTGCGTTTACTCCTCTGCAATGTGGGTTGTACCCAAGGTTTGTGCGCCCGACCGATGGACAAGCGCCGAAAATCCCGATACCCAAAAGAAAAAGTTCATATTTGGGATCATTCTATGAAAACGAGGTCTGATGCGCCGGGGGTGGCAGCCGAGGGGTATGGTGCAGCCGCGGAAAAAAACCGCATTCCCGCAATCGATCGCATGATGGATGTTCTGTCCTATCTTGAGCGAAAGCCCGGCGGCGCATCGATGCGCGAGCTTGTGGAAGTGCTGCACCTGCCGCGCACCACGGTCTACCGCCTGCTGAATTCGCTTCATGCCTACGGTATTGTCCGGCACTTGCCGGATGGCAGCTACGTGCTCGGCACGCGGCTGATTTCGCTGGCCGCCCGCGTCCTGCCGAGCGCCGCCGATATCGATATCGTGCTGCTGGCCACCCCGCATATGGAGCGGCTTTCGGAGACCACGGGGGAGGGCTGCAAACTCTCCGTTCTCAACGAGGACGGCGTTGTGGTGATTGCCGCCAGCCCCGGTTCGCGCGGTCATGCGCTTGCCGGCGTGCCGGGACAACGCCTGCCGCTGCATGCGGGCGCGGCAAGCAAGGTCCTGCTCGCCAGCCTCACCAAATCGGAGCTGGACACCATCCTTCCCGAGACGCTGGCGCGCTACACGCCGCGCACCATCACCTCGGTAAAGAGCCTGCGCGCCGAACTGACCCGCATCCGCCGTCAGGGCTGGGCCTGGGACGAAGGCGAGTTTTCCACCGGCGTGAACGCCTTTGCCGCGCCGGTGCCCGACCGCAACGGCAAGACGATTGCCGCCCTCAGCCTGCCCTATCTCGCGGGCGAAACCGATGGCAGCCGTCTCGATATGCTGCGCGCCGCCACGATTTCCAGCGCCGGCGCCATCGCAGCGGACCTGCCGGCAGCGCCCAAGCGCAGTTCGACGGGCTGGAACGGCTGATCTCATTTGAAGAAATCCGCATCGTCGTCATTCAGATAGCGTTCGGCGGCTTCGGGAATCAGATCGACGCCGAGGCCCGGTGCGGTCAAAACGTCGACAAACCCGTCCTTCACGATCGTTTCGGGCAGTCCGGTAACGATCTCCGCCCACCATTCGGGAACGGCGATCGGATATTCAAACGCGATGAAATTGGCCGGCAGCGTCGCGCTGACCTGGATGAGCGCGGCAAGGCCGATCAACCCGTTGGCCGTGCCGTGCGGCGCCATCATGATTCCGTGCAGATCGGCGTATTCGGCAATCCATTTCAGCTCGGCAAGACCGCCGACATCGGCCGGGTCGGGGCCGATCACATCGACAGCGCGCGCTTCGATCAGCGGCTTGTAATTGTTTCTGAGATAGATCTGCTCGCCGGTATGGATCGGTGACGAGGTCGCCGTGGTCAGGTCACGATAAAGATCGGTGTCCGACCAGGGCGTGTAATCGCCCGAAATCAGGTCCTCGAGCCAGAGCAGATCGAGATGCTCCACGCCGCGGGCAAACCGCAGCGCATCGGAAAACATCCAGCCCGGACCGCAATCGAGCGCAATACCGACGGTTTCCCCGGCGACTTCCTTCATCGCCTCGACGCAATCGATCGTATGGCGCAGCCCCTTCTCGGTGATCTTGCCGCGCTCGAGAATACCGTGCGGTCCGGCACCCGCATGCTCACCATAATGATAGCCCGGAACCACCTCCTTCATCGCGCAATGGAAGGCGATCGGCTGCTTGATCATGGTGAAGCCTTCCGGCAGCGCCATCATCTTGCGCATGTCGTCGGCATAGTCTTCCGGCCGGTAGCCGTTCAGCGGAAAGCGGATGCCGCCATTATAGACGCGCAGCTTGTCGCGGACCTTGCCACCAAGCAGCTTGTGAACCGGCAGGTTCGCGGCCTTGCCGGCAATATCCCACAGCGCCATCTCGATCACGCTGACGGCGCTGCCGAAGGGCTTGTTGCCGCCCCGCTGACGGATGCGCAGCATGACGCGCTCCACATCCGTCGGGTCGGCACCGAGAATGGCTTCGCGAAGTTGCAGTATCTGCGGCTTGAGAAACGGTTTGTAGAATTCGGCCTGGCCGATCCCGTAAATCCCCTCATTGGTTGAGATACGGACAACCGGGTGGTTGCCGATGACCGCGCATTTAAGGTCCGTGATTTTCATTGGGCGCTCCTGCTTCCCTGCCCGTCGCTGTGATCGCGACTCTTCGCTATTGACTTTGACTGAATTTTCCTCTCTTTTCAATCCATATTCGGAACCTATTTGGTCCAAATATGAAACTATGGGAGGGCATCCATGTCCGATAAACTCAAATGGGGTGTCTTGAGCACAGCCGGAATCGGTATGCGCAAGGTCATTCCCGGTATGAAGAAATCCGAGCTGGTCACGGTTCAGGCGATTGCCTCGCGCGACGCGGCAAAAGCGGCGGCGGCGGCTGAAAAACTTCAGATTCCGGTATCTTACGGCAGTTATGAAGAATTGCTGGCCGATCCGGAAATCGACGCGATCTACAATCCGCTACCGGTCAACATGCATGTCGACTGGTCGATTCGCGCCATGGAAGCCGGCAAGCATGTGCTGTGCGAAAAGCCGATTGCGATGAGCGCCGAAGAGGCCGCGCGTCTGATTGACGCACGTGAGCGCACCGGCAAACAGGTTCTGGAAGCCGTCATGGTGCGCCAGCATCCGCAATGGCTGCGCGTCGCCGAGATCATCCGTTCCGGCGAAATCGGCGAGGTCTGCCTGATGCAGACGACGATGAGTTTCTTCAACGACGACCCCAACAATATCCGCAACATCGCCGAAGTCGGCGGCGGGGCGCTCTATGATGTCGGCTGTTATGCCCTCTTCCTGTCGCGATTTGTCTTCAATGCCGAACCGCTGCAGGTCGTCTCCATGAGCGATATCGACCCGAACATGCACACCGACCGGCTGATGAGCGGGATCATCGACTTCGGCAACGGTCGGCAGCTTTCCTTTGCCTGCGGCACGCAGCTGGCGCGTTTCCAGACAGTCCAGATCATCGGCCGCAAGGGCCGTATCGAGGTGCCGGTTTCGCTCAATGCCCCGCAGGGCGAGGAAGTGACGATCACGATCGATGCCGACGGCACCAACGATCCGGCGCAGATGCGCCATGAAGTGATCGCGGCTTCGGATCAGTACACGCTTCAGGCCGATCTGGCCGCCCGCGTTTTCCGTGGCGAGACACCCGCCGAATATCCGATCGAAAACGCCGTCAACAACATGGCGGCAATCGACGCACTTTACCGCTCTGCCAAGAGCCATACCTGGGAAAAGGTCGCTTCCATATGATCATCGATCCATCCGTCACGCCGCCTGCCGATATCACCCGCCCGCCGAAAAAGCTTGTCGACGGCCTGGCCCAAATCGGCACAGCCTCCATCAGCGGAGAACTCAGCCGGCTGGGCATCCGCGATCCGCAACTGACCGGCCTGACGCCGATGGCCCATGGCCAGTGCATGGCCGGCCCGGCGCTGACATTGCAGTTTCTGCCCAAGCGCGAAGACCTTGCCCCCGGCGAGGAATATGAAGAGCCGGAAAAGCAGATCCACCGCCATGTGCTCTATCTGGTGCAGGAAGGCGATGTCGTCGTCGTCGATGCCCGCGGCGACATGCATTCCGGCATTTTCGGCGAAATGATGATGACCTATTTCAAGGGTCGCAAGGGCGCAGGCCTCGTGGTTGACGGCTGCCTGCGCGACACGCCGAAAATTGCCGACCTCGGGGTCAATATCTGGTCGCGCGGACGGACCCCCAATTTCCACACCCAGACCGGCCTGATGCCCTATGCCGTCAATGTGCCCGTTGCCTGTGGCGGCACCACGGTGCTGCCGGGCGATATCGTCGTTGCCGACGATGATGGCGCGGTGGTCGTTCCGATCAAGCTTGCCGAACAGATCCTCGAAATGGGCAATGAACATGCCGACTGGGAGGATTTCGCCCGTCTCAGGCTGAGCCAGGGTGCCGATCTTCGCAAATACTACCCGATTTCCAAGGAAGTCGAGGCCGAATACCGCGCATGGCGCGAAAAGAACCCGCTCTGAACAAACCCGCCGTGGAGGAGTAACATGGCTAATATCAGTCTCAAGAACGTCAAGAAGTCCTTTGGCTCGGTCGAAGTGATTCACGACGTCAGCCTCGATGTCAGGGATGGCGAATTCCTGGCGCTGGTCGGTCCTTCGGGCTGCGGCAAATCCACATTGCTGCGCATGCTGGCCGGCCTTGAGGAGGTGACGGCAGGCGAAATCCAGATCGGTGCAAAAACCGTCAACGATCTTTCGCCGCGCGAACGCAATATCGCGATGGTGTTCCAGTCCTATGCGCTCTATCCGCATATGACCGTGCGTCAGAACATGAGCTTCAATCTGCGTTTGTCCGGCACGCCAAAGGCCCAGCAGAACGAGCGCGTGGATGAAGCCGCCCGCATGCTGGGGCTGGAAAACCTGCTGGACCGCAAGCCAGCCAACCTTTCCGGCGGCCAGCGCCAGCGCGTTGCCATGGGCCGCGCCGTGGTGCGCAATCCCGAGGTGTTCCTTTTCGACGAACCGCTGTCGAACCTCGATGCCAAGCTGCGCGTTCAGATGCGTGCCGAAATCAAGGCGCTGCATCAGAAGGTCCGCACCACCTCGGTCTACGTCACGCATGACCAGATCGAGGCCATGACCCTTGCCGACCGCATTGTCGTGCTCAATGGCGGCATCATCGAACAGGTCGGACGGCCGCTCGACCTCTATCGCGAGCCGGCAAACCTGTTCGTCGCAGGCTTTATCGGTTCACCGGCGATGAATTTCATCGACGCCGAAATCGCGAAGAAGGGTGAAACCGTCGTCGGCCATTGTGTCGATGGCAACGACATCGTGCTGCCGGCGTCTTATGCCGACAAGGCCGGCCTGGACGTGACCCTCGGCTTCCGGCCGGAAGATTTTGCCCTGGGCGACGGCAGCTTTGCCGGGTCCGTGACCATGATCGAGCCGACGGGCGCGCAGACACTGGTTTCGGTTTCCACCGGAAAGACGGCCCAGCCATTCCTTGCCGTGGTCGATGCGGCCAGCGAATATGCGGTGGATCAGACGATCCAGGCGCATGTCCCGCCGGAAAAGGTCCATGTCTTCGACCGCAAATCAGGGAGGCGCCTGTGAGCGAACGGCTCGATCATATCGCCCGCCTGGAAGAGGAGCGCCGCACGCTCGTTCTGCCTGCATTCAATGCGGATGTCGCCTGGACGATCGGAAATCACATCCGGGCGCGCGCCTCCGCCGAGAATTACCCGATTGCCATCGAGGTTTCAGGCATCGGCGGGCGGCTGTTCTTCGCCGCGATGCCGGGCGCAAGCCCGGATAACGCGGAGTGGATCAGGCGCAAGCGCAACGTTGTTGAACGGTTCTGGGAAAGCTCGCTTCTGGTGACGCTCAGATGTGACGAGCGCGGCCGCAAGATCCCCGAACAGTTCAAGCTGAGCGAAGCCGATTTCGTGCATTCCGGCGGCGGCGTCGCCATCAGAACCGCCGACAGCGGCTTCGTCGGCTGCGTCACCGTCTCCGGCCTCACCCAGTATCAGGATCATCAACTGGGCGCCGAGGCGCTTCGCGCACTGCTTGACTAGACCATCGGGCGATTGACGAGCATCGTCCGACGGTCCGTTTTTACCCCCGGCGCGTCGGGTAACGAAAAGCCGGTAAAGGCTTTTTCGCCCGACGCTTCGGGACGATAGTGGCGGCACCGGGGCGCTTACCGTGCCGCTTAGAGCACCGGCGTCGGCAAGGGTTTGCCGTCAAACTGGGCCACAAGGTTGTCGAACACCAGCTTGCCCATCGCCTTGCGGGTTTCATAGGTCCCCGAGGCGTGATGGGGCTGCAGCAGGACATTGTCGAGCGCCAGAAACCGCGGATTGATATTCGGTTCGCCATCGAAAACATCAAGCGCTGCCGAGCCGAGCTTTCCGCCCTCAAGCGCATCGAGCAGCGCTTCCTCATCGATATTCGACGCGCGTGAAATGTTGACCAGCATGCCTTCCGGTCCCAGCGCCTCGATCACGGATTTGTCGACGATATGGCGCGTTGCGGCGGATGCCGCCAGCGTGACAAACAGGAAATCGACATTTTCCGCCAGCTTTTCGGCCGTCTCGACATATGTCCAGTCGGCGGCGAAATCCTTCGGCGCCACGTCGCTGTAGGCAATATCCATGTCGAAACCGGAAAGCCTGCGGGCAACTTCGTAGCCGATGCGGCCGAGACCGAGCACACCGGCGCGCTTGCCGTGAATGCGGTGCATCAGCGGATAAAGCCCCTTTTCTGCCCAGTTGCCGCTTTTCACCCATGCCTCGGCACCGACGACGCCGCGCGACAGGCAGAGCATCATCGCAACACCGAGATCGGCGACATCCTTGGTCAGCACATCCGGCGTGTTGGTAACGCGGATACCGCGTTCGCGGGCGACATCAAGGTCAACGGCATCATAGCCGACGCCGTAGACGCTGATGATCTCAAGGGCGGGAAGGGCTTCGATCAGCGCCCGGTCAGCACCCAGTTCGCCGCGGGTGGCAATGCCGCGGATATTGGCCGCATGCTCCTTGACGAAGGCCTGCTTGTCTTCGGCCTCGTAATAGCGCCGCATGGTGAATTGCGCATTGAGCCTTTCGTCGTCCCAGCTCTGATAGGCGCCGATCTGAAGGATTTCGACTTTGGACATGGGTGTTTTCCTTTGATTATATGTTATCGATATCATAAACGCCGGAAGCAAAGGCCGCCTGCCGAAAAGCGGACGGCCCTTGTCTTCAGGACAGATTGTTGCGGTCGAGAAGTTCGACGAACAAGGCGGAATGATCGAGATCGGCGCCGTCGAGGCGCTCGACAAGATCTGCAAACCGGTCACGCTGAAGCGTGGTCAGCGGCAGTGAAATGCCCATCTCCCGGCATTCCGCCAGGACATTTTCCAGATCCTTGAGCTGGAAGGCAGAGCGTCCGCCGGGCGTGAAATCGCTGTTTTGCATGCGCGCACCATGCTGCTGCAAGATAACGGAATCGGCAAAGCCACCCTGCAGGACGGCACGGAACCGGGCCGGATCGACGCCGCCTTCGCGCACCAGCAGCGTTGCCTCCGCCACGGCACCGATGGTGATGGCGACAATCGCCTGATTGGAAAGCTTTGCCAGTTGGCCGCTTCCCGAAGGCCCGAGCAGGATGGCCCGCCCCATGGCCTCGAAAACCGGCAATAGCGGCGAAAACACCGCGTCTTCGCCGCCCGCCATGATGGCCAAACTGCCGGCTTCCGCACCCTTCGTTCCGCCACTGACCGGCGCATCGATATGGTGGATGCCCATTTCAGCCAGCCTGCGGCTGTGCTCACGCGCTTCGGCAGGCTTGATCGAACTCATGTCGATCACCGTCGCGCCGGCTTGCATGTTGCGCGCGACGCCCTGCCCGAACAGCAGGTCGTCAACGGCGGAGCCATCGGAAACCATGGTGATGACAACATCGGCCTGCGCAACAGCGCCGGCGGGTGTCGTCGCCACTGTGGCGCCGGCTTCCGACAGGGCATCCGTCTTGCCGGGGCTCCTGTTCCAGACGGTGACCGGAAAGCCCGCCTTGATCAGGTTAAGCGCCATCGGTGCGCCCATGAGCCCGGTTCCCAGAAATGCTATTTTCATAATATCCTCAGCCGCGTGATTCTCAGACTGTTCAACATGACCTGCGCCCTGTCCGCCGGTCAAAGCCATTCCGATATGACCACCCGAAAACGATGTTGCGGAAACAGTGGTAACAAAGACCTATGATATCGATAACAGATATGTTATAAACGTCAAGACAAAGCCTTCTCAAACCTGGGAAATCGGGGCTACGGTTCCGGCATCTTCTGGGGGCGAAGGCTATGCTTCATTGACAGCTGGCCGCCCCCTGACCAGAAGATCAGGCGGCGCGCACAGCCGCAGGCCCATGGTTCAGCAGCAGGGGACCGTTTACGGAAATTCGGTTTGGCAAAAGACAAAGTGAAAAACGGCCAGAAAAACGTCGCGCGGCCGCAAAGCGCCCCAACCATGGCGGACGTCGCCAGGCTGGCGGGTGTTTCGACGATGACGGTTTCAAGGGCACTCAAGAAAGACGGCCACGTCTCCCGCGAGACGCGAAAGCGCATCCTCGAAGCGGTTGATGAGCTCGGCTATGTTCTCGATCAGTCGGCGGGCTCGCTGTCGTCGCGCAAGACCGGGTTCGTCGCCGCCCTCGTCCCCTCCCTCAACAATTCGAACTTCTCCGAAACGGCACGCGGCATTACCGAAACGCTGGAAGGAACGGGACTGCAACTGCTGCTCGGCTATACCGACTATTCGCCGGACAAGGAAGAACAGCTGATCCAGTCCATGCTTCAGCGCCGCCCCGAGGGCATTATCCTGACCGGCGGTGCGCATACGCTGAGCGCCCGGCGCATGCTGGTCAATTCCGCAATACCGGTGATCGAGACCTGGGAAATTCCCGAGGAACCGATCGACAGCGTCGTTGGATTTTCCAACAGCGCGGTGATGCGCGACATGGTCAAGGCGCTGGCAGCCAAGGGATACCGGAAATTCGGCTATATCGGCGGCACCAGCACGCGCGACACCCGCGGCAATATGCGCAAGATCGGTTTTCTGAATGCCATCAAGGAACTGGATCTGGAACCCGGACGGCTGATTTCCTTCGGCGTGCCCCCCATTTCGATCGAGCAGGGCGCCCAGGCGATTGTCTCGATGCTCGAGCGCTGGCCGGATACCGAGGCGGTTCTGTGCGTCTCCGACCTCTCTGCCTTCGGCGCGCTGATGGAATGCCAGCGGCGCAATATCCGGGTCCCCGAAGATATCGCGATTGCCGGATTTGGCGATTACGAGATTTCCGCCTTCTGCCATCCGCGCATTTCCACGGTGAATGTCGGTTGCCACGATATCGGTCGCCTTGCGGCCGAAAAACTGCTGCGCGAGATTGCCGGTGACGAAGCCGGCAATGACGAACTGATCCTGACGCCCTATAAGGTGTTGTTGCGCGAAAGCACGTGACCGTTCATCACTCACGAAAGGAAAGCGAATTGTCCCACACCCGCCCAGCCGTCGCCCTCAGCCACAGCGGCGTCATGACCGCCCTAGCCGCAGCTGTTGCCAAGGCAGAAGAAATCGAGGTTCCGCAGAATGTCGTGATCGTTGATCAGAGCGGTGAAACGCTGACCGTTTTCCGCATGGACGGCGCCAAGTTCACCTCGATGAAAACGGCGCGGGCCAAGGCCGTAACCGCAGCCTCGATCAATGGGCCGACCGGGCAGATGGCGCCGGACTTTGCGATAACGGCGGCCATCGCCACCGAAGGCGACGTCATCAATCTCAAGGGCGGCCTTCCGATCCGCTTTGACGGCCTGCTGGCCGGCGGCATCGGCATCGGCTCGGGCACCGGCGATCAGGACATCATCGTCGCCCGGGCAGCACTTGCCGCAATTGGCGCCGACCCGGTCTGAATATCCGACGCAAGGCCCCTGCCCGAAGGCGGGGCCGCATCTTAGATGCAAAAGACAGCCTTGTCGCTTCATCGATGGAAAAAGCGACAGGGCCGGCACTTTCTATTCGAAGGCCAGCTGCACCTTCATCGATTTCGACCGGTCGCTGGCGGTTTCGAAGGCCGAAACCGCGTCGTCGAGCGGATAGGTTTGCGAAATCAGAGGCTTGATATCGATTCTGCCCTGATTGATGAGATCGACGGCCAGACCATATTCCTCGTGAAAGCGGAACGAACCGCGGATCTCGATCTCCTTGGAGACCACCATGTTCTGCGGCAGACCAACTTCGCCGCCAAGGCCGAGCTGAACGAGAACGCCGCGCGGGCGCAGAGCCTGAAGGCCGCTGGCCAAGGCACGGGCATTGCCGGATGCCTCGAACATCACATCGAAAGATCCCTTGCCGGCCGCATAGGTCGACAGCGCTTCCGGGTCCTTGGCAACATTGATCACCCGGTTGGCGCCGACAGCTTCCGCATAAGGCAGAACGTCGTCCATGACGTCGGTGACCACGATTTCACGCGCACCATGCGCGCGGGCAGACACAATGCACAGCGCCCCGATGGGGCCGCAGCCGGACACCAGAACCCGCTTGCCCAGAAGCGATCCTGCGCGGGAAACCGCATGGAGGGTGACCGCAAGCGGCTCCGCCATTGCGGCTTCGCCAAGCGAAACGGTATCGGCAACCTTGTGGCACTGCCAGGCTTCGGCGACCAGGTTTTGTCGGAACGCGCCCTGAATATGCGGCATCGGCATGGCGCTGCCGTAAAAGCGCATGTTGATGCAGTGGTTTTGCAGCCCCTTCAAGCAGTATTCGCAGCTATTGCAGGGCCGTGACGGCGAAACGGCAACGCGATCACCGACCGCAAACCCGTCAACGCCCGCACCAAGCGCCGTGACCGTTCCGGCCACCTCGTGTCCCAGGATCATCGGTTCGCGAACGCGCACATCACCGAAGCCGCCGTGGTTATAGTAGTGCAGATCGGAACCGCAGATACCGCCGGCACCGATCCTGATTTCCAGCTGACCGGGACCGGCCGCTTCCGGTGCGATGTCCTCTATGCGCAGGTCCTTGGCCGCGTGGATGATTGCAGCTTTCATCACTGCCTCCCTTGATAAGCGTTGTTCGGCGCGGCTCCGGAAATCGGAGACCGGTTTTCGCCCCGCCTGTAATGTCCTGCCCGACGATTTTTGTCCGGGACCGATTTTAATGTTGATTATGTTATCGATAACAGTTAAGTCAAGAACATTCGGAGACGGCGCATATATTTCCGCGCACCAGCGGATCACCCATTAAAGCGCGCCGGCCACAGGGTAGGAGAATGCCAATGTCCGATATGTTCAAGCTTAACGGAAAGCTCGCTCTTGTAACGGGTTCCAGCCAGGGAATCGGTCATTCGCTGATTTCCGGGCTCGCCGATCAGGGCGCTATACCTGTCGTGAACGACCGCAATGGCGAGCGTGCGGAAGCGGCCGTGAAAGCATTTGCCGAAAAGGGCGTGAAGGCCTATTCAGCGGTGTTTGATGTTACCGATAAACAAGCGGTTGACGCCGGTGTCGATGCGATTGAGGACGCGGTTGGGCCGATCGAAATCCTGATCAACAATGCCGGCATCCAGTATCGCACGCCACTCGAAGACTTCCCCGAAGAACAATGGCACCGCCTTCTCGAGACCAATATTTCGGGCGTTTTCTTCACCGGCCAGGCGGTAGCGCGCCACATGATCAAGCGCGGCAGCGGCAAGATCATCAACATCTGCTCGGTGCAGAGCGAGCTTGCCCGTCCCGGCATCGCCCCCTACACCGCCACCAAGGGCGCCGTGCGCAATCTGACACGCGGCATGTGCACCGACTGGGCCAAGTACGGACTGCAGATCAACGGCATCGCGCCCGGCTATTTCAAGACCCCGCTCAATCAGGCGCTGGTCGATAATCCCGAATTCACCGCATGGCTGGAAAAGCGCACCCCTGCGGGACGCTGGGGCGACGTCGAGGAACTCGTCGGCGCTGCGGTCTATCTGGCCTCGCCGGCATCATCCTTCGTCAACGGCCATGTCCTTGCCGTTGACGGCGGCATCACTGTGAGCGTGTGAGATGACAACCGCTATCGTGGTCATGGGGGTCAGCGGCTGCGGAAAATCCTCCGCCGGCCGCGCCCTTGGCGAGGCGCTCGCCGCCCGTTTCGTCGAGGGTGACAGCCTGCATCCCGACATCAATGTGGAGAAAATGCGGGCCGGCATTCCGCTCAACGATGACGACCGCAAACCGTGGCTCGAACTGGTCGGCCAGACGCTTGCCACGGCGGGCGATGACAACGGCGTTATCGTTGCCTGCTCGGCGCTGAAGAAAAGCTATCGTGATCTTCTGAGACAGCGCGCCGGCCCGGCACTGCGCTTCATCCACCTGAAGGGCGAGCGCGATGTGCTTGCCAGGCGCATGGCCAACCGACCCGGCCATTATATGCCGGTCTCCCTGCTTGACAGTCAGCTTGCAACGCTGGAAGCCACCAACGGCGAGCCGGATGTCCTGACACTCGATTGCGATCTGAAACCGGAAAAGATTGCCGAGGCCTCCCTCGCCTTTGTGAAAGCGGAACAAGGAGACCGACAATGACCGAGGCAATCGCCGTCATCGGCGCAGGCATCATGGGCACCGCCATTGCCACGCGCCTCTTGGAAAAGGGACACAGGCTGACCGTTTCGGATCTGGATGCCGGAAAGGTCGCAGCCCTGGTGGAACGCGGCGCGACGGCTGCGGCAAGCCCGCAAGAGGCAACTGCGGCTTCCCGCTTCGTGATCCTGAGCCTGAACCACGCCGACATCGTCAACGCCGTCGTTTTCGGCAAGGACGGCGTCGCCGAAGCCGCAAGCGGAGACAAGCTGCTGATCGACATGTCATCGATCGACCCGAAGGCCACCGCCGAGATGTCCCGACAGCTGCTTTCGCAGACCGGCATGGGCTGGGTCGACTGCCCGCTTTCCGGTGGTGCGCCGGGTGCGGCGAAAGGGCGACTGACCGTCATGGCCGGCGGCACAAGGGACGATTTCGAAAGCGCGCGCGCCGTCATGGACGATCTTTGCGCCAACTACACCCTGATGGGCCCGAGCGGTGCCGGACAGACAACAAAGCTGATCAATCAGCTGTTTTGCGCCGTCCAGTTTCAGGCGGTTGCAGAGGCGGTCAAGCTGGCCGAGGCCGGCGGCGTCGATGCGGCCAGCATTCCGCAGGCGCTTGCCGGCGGGCGGGCCGACAGCAACATCATGCAGGAATTCATGGGCAAGTTTGCCGCCCGCGATTTCTCCCCGACAGGTCGCATCGACAACATGCTGAAGGATCTCGACAGCCTGCAATCCTTTGCGCTGAAGACCCGCACGCCGCTGCCGATGACCGGTCAGGTGACCGAAATTCACCGTCTTCTGGTCGCCGCGGGTCTGGGTCCGAAGGACTCTGCCGAAATGATGCGCCTGCTCGACGGTACAACCCGGCCGGAATGATCCGGCCGGCATGACAAACCGGGAAAGGGTGCGCCTTTCTCCATTCCCAGCGCCTGACCGCGCTAACGCGGCTTTTCAGGGAGGACACTTGAATGATCATCCGCTACGCCCTTTTCGAAGGCAGGATCAATGAAGGCCGCGAGGCCGAATTTCGCGCTTACGTGACGGAAAAACTGGTGCCTCTCTGGCGCCAGTTCCCCGGCGCGCAGGACCTGCAGGTCTATTTCAGCGTCGAACGCGACGATGGCGCGCCCGAATATGCGCTCGTCATGGCGGTGCGCTATGACAGTCTTGACGCTGTCGCCAAAGCGCTGGAATCCGATGTGCGCTATCAAAGCCGCGACGTGACCCAGGGGCTTCTGGAGATGTTCACCGGCCGCGTTCACCATCACGTCTTCGACGGCGACCAATACGCACCGGCGTGACGCTTGCCGCGTCCGCGTTTTCTGACGGACCGGGAACCCGGCCAAAAGCACCTATGCAGCCGGGCGGGAGCGCCAAAAGCTTCGGATATTTTCACGTCGAAAAGTCCAAACTTTATGCCTGGAAGGCCAGAAAAGACGGGACAATTCCGCAGAGGTTTGTTATCGATAACATGTCTCTGCGAGACAAAACTGGAGAGTTCAGGGAGGTACCTGGAAATGAGCATGCTCACCCGGATCGTCAGTATTGGCTGGCGAATTATTGATGCGCTGATCGCACTTGCACTTGTGGTCATGATTGTTCTGGTGTTTGCCAATGTCGTTCTGCGCTACGGCTTCTCCAGCGGCATTCTGGGGTCGGTCGAAATCTCAAGGCTTCTGTTCGTCTGGGTCATCATGCTTGGCGCGGCCACCTGCCTTCGCAATTTCGAGCATCTTGCCCTTGCAGACATCGCCGAGGCTGTGTTTCCGAAAGCGCGCTTCTGGCTGCGGCGCTTCGTCAACGCCGTCATTCTGGGCTGTTGCATCATGCTCGTTCTGGGTGCCGCCCCGCAGGTTGTCGCGAACTGGGACAACATCTCCCCGATGAGCGGCATTCCCGTCGGCATGTTCTATCTGGCCGGTGTCATCGGCGGCGTGCTGATGGCCGGCATTGCTCTCCTGCGCCTGATCGATCCGCGCAATGCGGCGCCCGATTATGGCCCCGACGCCGAAAATGCCGGGGAGAATGTACAATGACCCTCGTCCTGTTTCTTTCCGTTCTGATCGGCGCCATCCTGCTTGGTGTTCCTGTCGCCTTTGCGCTTCTGCTGAGTTCCGTCGGCCTGATGCTGCACATGCATCTGTTCAGCGTCGACATTCTCGCCCAGTCGCTGGTCAACGGCGTCGACAGTTTTCCCCTGCTCGCCATCCCCTTCTTCATGGTCGCCGGCGAAACCATGTCCACCGGCGGCCTGTCCCGGCGCATCGTCCGCCTTGCCATGGCCTATGTCGGTCACCGCAAGGGCGGGCTCGGCTATGTCGCGATCCTGACATCGATCGTGCTTGCCGGCCTGTCCGGTTCGGCCGTGGCGGACGCCGCAGCGCTGGTATCGATCATCTATCCGATGATGCGCGAGGCCAATTACCCGCAGAAGCGTTCGGTCGGTCTTCTGGCCGCCGGCGGCATCATCGCCCCGGTCATTCCCCCGTCCCTGCCGTTGATCATCATGGGTGTTGCGGGCAATATCTCGATTGCCAAACTGTTCCTCGGCGGCATTGTGCCGGGCCTGATCATGGGCACGGCGCTGATCGGCACATGGGCTTTCCTGCTGCGTAACGAAAAGCTGGAAACCCATGAAAAGGCGCCGAAGGAAGAACGCCGCGCCGCCCTCAAGGATGGGGTCTGGGCGTTGATCCTGCCGCTGATCATCGTCGGCGGTATCCGCTTCGGCATCTTCACGCCCACCGAAGCCGCCGTTGTCGCCGCCGTCTATGCCATTCTGGTCTCGGCATTGGTCTATCGCGAGCTCACGCTTGCGAAATTCTACCGGGTCCTGCTCAGTTCCGGCCGCGCCACGGCCATGGTCATGTTCCTGGTCGGTGCGGCAATGGTCGCATCCTGGCTGATCACCGTCGCGCAGTTGCCGCAACAGCTCGCCGTCATTCTCGGCCCGCTTGTCGACAGCCCCCGCCTGCTGATGGCTGCGATCATGGTTCTGGTGCTGCTGGTCGGCATGGTGATGGATCTGAGCCCCACCATTCTGATCCTCGTGCCGCTCTTGATGCCCGTGGTCAAGGAAGCCGGCATCGACCCTGTCTATTTCGGACTGATGTTCGTCATCAATACCTGTATCGGCCTTATTACGCCGCCGGTCGGTACGGTTCTCAACGTTGTTTGCGGCGTTGGAAAAACCCGCGTTCAGGACGCAGTCGGAGGTGTATTGCCATTCATAGCTGTCTATGTGGCCGTGCTGATCCTGTTCATTCTTGTACCGCAACTGATCACGGTTCCACTCGGATGGATCGCGGGCTGACTTCTCACTTTCTACGGAGGATATGAAATGAAACGTTTTACAACAGGCCTGATTGCCGTCGGCATGCTGGTCGCCGGCACGGTTTCGGCCAATGCCACGACGCTGAAGCTGGCGCATGCAGCACCGCAGGGCGACCTGCAGCAAAAGCTGGCCGAGCGCTTTGCCGAAGACGTCAAGACCATGTCGGACGGCGATATCACGGTGCAGATCTTTCCGCAGGGACAGCTCGGCAATGATTCCCAGATGATCACCGGAACACGCTCCGGCATCATCGATATCACCATGAGCGGCCTGAACAACTTCACCGGCATGATGCCCGAACTCGGCGGCCTGATGCTGCCGTTCATGATCACCGATCGTGACCAGGCCTACGAAGTCTATGACGGCGAGATCGGTCAGGAAGCCTCTGCGAAATTTGAGAATTTCGGCCTCAAGGTTCTCGGCTATCCGGAAAACGGCTTCCGCGAGATCACCAATAACCGCGGCCCGATTGTCGAGCCGAAGGATCTCGAGGGCCTGCGGATGCGCACCAACAATTCAGAAGCGCTCAACGAGATGTTCGCGCTGCTGAAGGCCAACCCGCAGCAGATCCCGGTGGCGGAACTCTATACCGCGCTGGAAACCGGTGTCGTTGATGCACAGGATCACCCGATCACCATCGTTCAGTCCTTCAAGTTCTACGAAGTGCAGAAATATCTGTCGCTGACCAACCATTCCTATGCGGCGCTGGTTCTGGCCATGAACGAGAAGAAGTTCAACAGCCTGTCCGAAGATCAGCAGGCCATCATCATGAAGGCGGCCAAGGACGCCATCGATTACGAACGCAAGCTGTCGAAAGACGGCGATGCCGCGATGATCGCCGATCTGGAAAGCAACGGCATGATCGTCAACGATGACGTCGACCACGCCGCCTTCCAGAAAGCCGTTCGTCCCGTCTGGGATACGTTTACCGCAAAATACGGCGACGAACTCGTCAACAAGGTCCAGGCCGTCACGTCGAAATAACGCGCAAACACGCGCCCTCATTCAGGTAATGGCTGCGCAACCCCGTTCCGCAACGTCCTGACACCCTCACGTAAAACCCCGGGCCTCTGGTCCGGGGTTGATTTGTTGTCCACCCCGCCCAAACATCCCTTCCGCGCAAGCCATCGAGCAAACAGCTCTCTGACGCCTCCGGTCAAACCGAGGTATGAGCGGTTTGGCCATAAGCCAAAGGCGGCCCGCAAAGGCCGCCTTTTCGATGTCATCTGCACTGTCCGTGCTTTTTCAGAAATCCCAGTCGTCGTCTTCGGTCGAGACCGCCTTGCCGATGACGTAGGAGGAGCCGGAGCCGGAGAAGAAGTCGTGGTTCTCGTCGGCGTTCGGTGAGAGTGCGGACATGATGGCCGGGTTGACCTTGCAGGCTTCCGGCGGAAACAGCGCTTCGTAACCGAGGTTCATCAGCGCCTTGTTGGCGTTGTAATGCAGGAAGGCTTTGACGTCTTCGGTCAGGCCCACTGAATCATAGAGCTGCTCGGTGTATTTCGACTCGATGTCGTAAAGTTCGAACAGCAGACCGAAGGCGAAGTCCTTGATGGCCTGGCGCTCTGCCTCACTGACCTTCTTCAGCCCTTCCTGGAACTTGTAGCCGATATAATAGCCATGCACGGCCTCGTCGCGGATGATCAGGCGGATGAGGTCGGCGGTATTGGTCAGCTTGGCGCGGCTCGACCAGTACATCGGCAGATAGAAGCCCGAATAGAACTGGAAGCTTTCGAGGAAAACGCTGGCGACCTTTTTCCGCAAGGGATCGGTGGCGCGGTATTCCTGCAGCACGAGCTGCGACTTTTCCTGAAGGAAAGAGTTTTCCTCGGACCAGCGATAGGCGTCGTCGATCTCGGCCATCGAGCACAGCGTCGAGAAGATCGACGAATAGGAGCGCGCATGCACCGCTTCCATGAAGGAGATGTTGGACAGTACCGCCTCTTCATGCGGGGTCACGGCATCCGGCATCAGCGAAATCGCACCGACCGTGTTCTGGATAGTGTCGAGCAGCGTCAGGCCGGTGAACACACGGATGGTGAGCTGCTGCTCGTCTTCCTTCAGCGTCGCCCATGACGGGATATCGTTCGACAGCGGCACCTTTTCCGGCAGCCAGAAATTACCGGTGAGACGGTTCCAGACTTCCAGGTCCTTCTCGTCCTCGATGCGGTTCCAGTTGACGGCGCGCGGCACGGCGATGGCGGGTTTTGTCTGCATGTTCACGGTTCTGTTTCCCTTCATCACAGGCTGCACGAAACGCAGCCTTCGACCTCGGTGCCCGAAAGCGCCATCTGCCGAAGACGGATGTAGTAAATGGTCTTGATGCCCTTCTTCCAGGCGTAGATCTGCGCCTTGTTGACATCGCGCGTGGTGGCGGTGTCGCGGAAGAACAGCGTCAGCGACAGGCCCTGATCGACGTGCTGGGTGGCAGCCGCATAGGTGTCGATGATCTTTTCCGGCCCGATCTCGTAGGCATCCTGGTAGTATTCCAGATTGTCGTTCGACATGAACGGCGCGGGATAATAGACGCGGCCGATCTTGCCTTCCTTGCGGATTTCGATCTTCGAGACAATCGGGTGGATCGAGGCTGTGGCATTGTTGATGTAGGAGATCGACCCCGTCGGCGGCACGGCCTGCAGGTTGCGGTTATAAAGACCGCCCTTCATCACCGCGTCCTTCAGCGCCAGCCAGTCTTCCTTCGTCGGCAGGTCGATGCCGGATTTTTCGAACAGATCGCGCACCTTTTCAGTCGCTGGCGCCCAGTCCTGCTCGGTGTATTTGTCGAAATATTCGCCGCTGGCATATTTCGAGTTTTCAAAGCCGGCAAAGGAAACGCCACGCTCCACGGCAATCCGGTTCGACGCCTTCAGCGCATGATAGGTCACGGCGTAGAAATACATGTTGGTGAAGTCGACGCCTTCTTCCGAACCGTAGAAGATGCGTTCGCGGGCGAGATAGCCATGCAGGTTCATCTGGCCGAGGCCGATGGCGTGGCTTTCGTCATTGCCCTTTTCGATCGACGGCACGGAGGAGATGTGGCTCATGTCGGAGACCGCCGTCAGCGCGCGGATCGCGGTATCGACGGTGCGGCCGAAATCGGATGAATCCATCGCCATGGCGATGTTCATCGAGCCGAGATTGCAGGAAATATCCTTGCCGAGATGCTTGTAGGACAGGTCGTCGCGAAATTCGCTAGCCTCGGAGACCTGCAGGATTTCCGAGCAGAGATTGCTCATCGAAATCCGGCCCTCGACCGGGTTGGCGCGGTTGGCGGTGTCCTCGAACAGGATATAGGGATAACCGCTTTCGAACTGCAGTTCGGCCAGCGTCTGGAAGAAGGCGCGGGCGTTGATCTTCTTCTTGCGGATCTCGGAATTGTCGACCATCTCGCGATAGTGCTTGGAGATTTCGACTTCCGACATCGCCTTGCCGTAGACGCGCTCCACGTCATAGGGCGAGAACAGGTACATGTCCTCGTTGTTCTTCGCCAGTTCGAAGGTGATATCCGGAATGACAACGCCGAGCGACAGCGTCTTGATGCGGATCTTCTCGTCGGCATTTTCGCGCTTGGTGTCGAGAAAGCGCATGATGTCGGGGTGGTGCGCGTTCAGATAAACCGCACCCGCACCCTGACGCGCGCCCAGCTGGTTGGCATAGGAGAAGCTATCTTCCAGCAGCTTCATCACCGGAATGACGCCGGAGGACTGGTTTTCGATCTTCTTGATCGGCGCGCCGGATTCACGGATATTGGTAAGCGACAGGGCCACACCGCCGCCGCGCTTGGAAAGCTGCAGCGCCGAATTGATCGAGCGGCCGATGCTTTCCATATTGTCTTCGATTCGAAGCAGGAAGCAGGAAACCAGCTCGCCGCGGCTCTTCTTGCCGGCATTGAGGAAGGTGGGCGTTGCGGGCTGGAAACGGCCGGCGATGATTTCATCGACCAGCGCGGTTGCGAGCGCCTCGTCGCCCTTGGCCAGCGCCAGCGCCACCATGCACACGCGGTCCTCGTAACGCTCCAGATAGCGTTTGCCGTCAAACGTCTTCAGCGTGTAGGCGGTGTAATATTTGAACGCGCCGAGGAAGGTCTGGAAGCGGAATTTCTTGTCGAAGGCATGATCCCACAGGTCGCGCACGAAATTGAACGCGTACTGGTCCAGCACTTCCTGCTCATAATAGCCCTCATCAACGAGGTAATCGAGCTTTTCGCGCAGATTGTGGAAGAACACGGTGTTCTGGTTCACATGCTGCAGGAAATACTGCTTGGCCGCCATCCGGTCGGCGTCGAACTGGATATGCCCGTTCTCGTCATAGAGATTGAGCATGGCGTTGAGCGCATGATAGTCCAGCGTCGCCGCCTTGGTCTTGGCGGCGCCCTTTTCAGCGGTCTTGGTTTCCGTGGCGGTATCCTGCACGGTCTCTTCCTCGGCGCTTGCGGCCATCCTCAGTTCTGCCGTTTCCAAAACTCTTCCAGTCCCTGTCTGACGTTGTTGACATCCTCTTCAGTCCCGAGCAGCTCGAAACGATAGAGGTACGGTACGCTGCATTTCTTCGCGATGATGTCGCCTGCGACACCGTATGTAATTCCGAAATTGGTGTTTCCGGAGGCGATGACGCCTCTCAGAAGCGCCCTGTTTTCCGGGTTGTTGAGGAAACGGATGACCGGCTTCGGCACAGCCCCCTTGCCATCGCCGCCGGCATAGGTCGGCACCACCAGCACATAGGGTTCGTCCACCGTTTCCGTGTCGCCCTGCGGGTAAAGCCGCCTTGCCGGAAGCCCCGTCTTGGAGACGAAACGGTGGGTATTGCCCGTTGCGCTGGAATAATAGACGAGCATGCCCGTCATCCCCTTACCTCTTCACCAGTGCGGCGCGCCTTTCTGACGCGCCGCCGCTTTGTCCAATCACCGGACCGCATTCCTGCCTGCGGTCACGCGCAAATTGCCGGCCGCAGCGCAGAAGCGCGGCCGGAATGTTCTGTTCAGGCGAGGGCGCCGATCATGTCCGGACGGAAACCGGACCAGTGCTGTTCGCCGGCAACGACAACCGGAACCTGGCGATAACCCATGCCGACGACATGATCATAGGCGTCGTTGTCTACCGACACATCGACAATCTCGTAGTCGAGGCCCTTGCGCTCCAGTGCGCGGGTCGTTGCATTGCACTGCACGCAAGCCGGTTTGGAATAGACAGTGATCTTCATCGTTATCCTCGCATAATCATTTTTCTCAAAAAAGCGCCGCCGGCAAAACCACGGCGCCTTTCCGCGCATCTGAAGGGCAGGCCTGTTGCAAAACCAACAGGATGACCCCGGATCCGATCGTCGCCGGCATCCGCCGAACAGGACAGCTGCGGTTGTAAACCGTCTTCGCCACCGTCTCTCAACGATCTCCTCGAACGCATTGACCGGATTGCATTTTCTGGCCCTCGACAAGTCGGCACAGGTCGCGCAGCTCTCGGGCGAGCACCGCTTCGACATATGCTATTGAAGACTCAAAAACCTGAAAACCGGACGCTGCTGACGCATCAGCTTGATTCGATAGAATCACCATAACACAATATATGCGAACTGAAATGCCCGAACTCACAATATATAGTGCGACGTGGGGATGTTTTCCACATACAGCGTTAATTTTTAGTAAAGGGGAAATAACAGCCTGCGCAGGCGTGCCGCTTTTGAAAACAAACAGCGGCAACCTGGCGAATCGATCTGACATGAATGTCGACGGCGGCAAAGATGCCTGCATATCCCGGGCGACGGCTACCAACCCAGGATTGAACACGCATACACGCGGCTATTCTTCAGCACTTTCCACAGCCACGCAAAAAAGCTGGTGATATGCGGCTCAGAAAACAGGCGCGGCCGCGCGTAGCGCTTGACCGGCGAAAACCGGCGCTATTCGTCGTCGTCGTCCTGCGGCGGACGGCGGGTGCCCCAGACACCTTCATAGCGCAGCACCAGCCCGTATAAAAACGCGGTACCGAGCGCCATGGCAAACCATGTCAGGGCATAGCTGAGATGGGCATTGCGGAACTTCACCACGGTCAGCCCGCCGATCGGATAGCCGCCCGGATTGGCCGTATTGTCGGCGTCGATGAAATAGGGCGCTGCCGGAAGCAGGCCCTTGGTCGCCATGATCGACTGCACATCACGCCGGTACCAATTGCCGTTTTCAGGATCGTTGGCGCGCGAAAACAGCCAGCCCTTGTCCTCCGACATGCGCAGCAGACCGTCGATGGTCACCTCGCCTTCCGGCGCCGTGCGGGTCGCGGGGTCCCGCTTTTCCTCCGGCACGAAACCGCGATTGATCAGCACATAGGTGCCATCCGGCCGCAGCAATGGCGTCATCACGAAGAAGCCGGGCCCAAGCTCGGTCGAATAATAGATCTGCACTTCCTGGCTGTTCAGAAGTTTGCCCGTCACCGTCACATGCCGGTAGGCGTCCTTGTCACGGGTGATCTCGGGCCATGTGTCAGGCCCCGGCGCGGGCACTGCCGGCGCCTCGACCCGCGCATCGACAGCGGCAATCAGGTCGAGTTTCCATTGCAGGCGATAGACCTGCCAGACGCCGAGCGCGACGAACCCGGAAAAGATCACCGCGGCAATGGCGGTGATGGTGATCAGACGTGTTCTGGATGAAGAAGCAGCCATTGGGAAAGCACCTTTCGAACCTGAAGCGTCCTGACAATGTTTTGTAATGAAGCTCAGGTGCAGGAATGAAAGACATTTTTGGGCCGGAATGCATCTTTCGGCGTCATGCTCGGGCTCGACCCGAGCATCCAGTCAGCCTTTCCGCGAAAAAGAAATTGGCTTTTCAGAAACACGCGATCTGAATAGCCCGGTCCCGTCGTGGAGACAGGACACTGGATCCTCGGGTCAAGCCCGAGGATGACGCATCAAGATGTTGAGAGCATGGCGTCGCAAGACCGATAACCGCCATGCTCCTTTTCCTGTCCTGACAACGAGGACGAGGCCTTACTGCTGACCCTGAACGATGATGTTTCCGGTCACGCCGGCATCGCGCAACTGCTGGGCGATCTCGGGTGTGGCGCAGACAATGGTGCCATCGTCGAGATAGGTATAGCCGCTTTCCGGCAGGGGCATCATGTAGGCGTTCATGTTGTGCATGACCCACAGCGAGCCGGCCAGCACGATCAGAAGCAGGATCAGCGCCAGAAGCGAGGACGCCATGGTCCAGCCTTCTTCCTGCTGGCTGCTCAAAAGCAGGAAATACTTCAGATGCACCAGGATCTGGGCGGCGGCACAGATCATGATGACCGCAATCAGAAAGCTCTTGCTCGTGATCGCATCCGCCATCACCAGACCGAAGGGAATGATGGTGAGAACGGCCGCCAGACCGAAGCCCGTCATCAGTGCCTTGAAGCTGCCGTGCCCGTGACCGTCGTGACCGTGGCTTTCGTGGGATACATGTTCGTTGGCTGAACTCATAGAACCACTCCCGTGAGATAAACGAGCGAGAACACGCCGATCCAGACCAGATCGAGGAAGTGCCAGAACATCGACAATGTCGCGGTGCGCCGGCGCGTCGCCTCGTTCAGACCCTTGCGCGAAATCTGAACCAGCAGCACGATCAGCCAGATCGTACCGAAGGTCACGTGCAGGCCGTGCGTGCCGACCAGAGTGAAATAGGCCGACAGAAACGCCGAGCGATCCGGGGTGGCGCCGAGTTCGATGAAGTGATGGAACTCGTAGACTTCCATTGCCAGAAAGCCGATGGCGAACAGCCCGGCAACAACCAGCCACTTCATCAGCCCGGCCTTGTCGCCCTTGTCCATCCGCAGCATGCCCATGCCGAAGGTGACCGAGGAAAACAACAGCAGCGCCGTTTCGATGAGCGCGAAATCGAGCTCGAACAGGTTGGCCGGCGAGGGACCGCCCGCATAGGAGCGGCCCAGCACGGCATAGGTTGCAAACAGCGTGCCGAAGATCAGGCAGTCGCTCATGAGGTAGATCCAGAAGCCGAGCTGTGTCGGGCTGCTGTGGGCGTGTTCTTCGTGATGCGTATCGCCCGTCTGATCAGCGATCGTCATGCATAAGCCTCCTTGGCCTTCTCCTGGTCACGGGCGATTTCCTCGGCCGGAATGTAGAAGTCGCGATCGAAATTGAAGGTGTGATAGATGATCGTGCCGACGGCAGCGAGGAAGCTGGCAATGACCAGCCACCAGATGTGC
This sequence comes from Martelella mangrovi, assembly GCF_040545495.1. Lineage (NCBI taxonomy): Bacteria > Pseudomonadati > Pseudomonadota > Alphaproteobacteria > Hyphomicrobiales > Aurantimonadaceae > Martelella > Martelella mangrovi. The sequence goes on along the minus strand of NZ_JBEPLY010000001.1, from coordinate 169,601 downwards.
CAGACCAGCGCGAAACCCAGCACCAGCGCCAGGAAGGCGGGAACGATGCCGGCCCAGGTGCCCTTGGGCATATGGATCGGCTCATAATCCGTCGACCACTTGAAGCCCTGCTTCTTCATCTGCCACCAGGCGTCACGACCGGTCACAACAACATCCTGCGGGAAGTTGTAGGCAGGCACCGGCGAAGCGGTGGCCCATTCCAGCGTGCGGCCGTTCCACGGATCGGGACCGCATTTCAGCTTGTCGCGGTTCTTGATGGTCACGACCAGCTGAATGACCGTGCAGGCGATGCCACAGCCGATCAGCAGCATGCCGATACAGGCAACGATGAAATAGATCTGCCAGCCGGTATCCGTATAGCTCTGCAGACGGCGGGTCACACCCATCAGGCCGAGAACGTAAAGCGGCATGAAGGCAACGTAAAAACCGATGCACCAGAACCAGAAGGAGCGGCGGCCCCACTTGTCGTCGAGCTTGAAACCGAAGACTTTCGGCCACCAGTACTGATACCCCGCCATCAGGCCGAAGACCACGCCGCCGATGATGACGTTATGGAAATGGGCAATCAGGAACAGCGTATTGTGCAGCTGGAAGTCGGCCGGCGGAACGGCCAGCATCACACCGGTCATGCCGCCGATGGTGAAGGTGATCAGGAAGCCGACCGTCCAGTACATCGGCGTCTCGAACCGGATACGCCCGCGGTACATGGTGAACAGCCAGTTGAAGATCTTGGCCCCCGTCGGCACCGCAATCACCATCGTGGCAATGCCGAAGAAGGTGTTGACGCTGGCGCCAGACCCCATGGTGAAGAAGTGGTGCAGCCAGACCACGAAGGACAGCACCAGGATACAGGAGGTCGCATAGACCATCGAGCGATAGCCGAACAGCGGCTTGCCGGAGAAGGTCGCGACCACCTCGGAGAAGATGCCGAAACAGGGCAGGATCAGGATATAGACCTCCGGGTGCCCCCAGATCCAGATCAGGTTCACGTAGAGCATGGGATTGCCGCCCATGTCATTGGTGAAGAAGTGCATGCCGAGATAGCGGTCGAGCGCCAGCATGGCCAGCGTTGCCGTCAGCACCGGGAAGGCGGCGACGATCAGGACGTTGGCGGCAAGCGTGGTCCAGGTGAACACCGGCATGCGCATCATGGTCATGCCCGGCGCGCGCATTTTCAGGATCGTGGCGATCATGTTGACGCCCGAAAGCGTCGTGCCGATCCCCGCGATCTGTAGCGACCATATATAATAGTCGACCCCCACATCGGGCGAGTATGCAATGCCCGAAAGCGGCGGCATGGCGAGCCAGCCGGTACGACCGAGAAGCCCGATGAATAGCGACACGTTGAGCAGGATCGCGCCGGCCACCGTCATCCAGAACGAGAAATTGTTCAGCCACGGAAAGGCAACGTCGCGCGCGCCGATCTGCAGCGGCATGGCGATATTCATCACGCCGACCAGGAAGGCCATGGCGAAGAAGAAGATCATGACCGTGCCGTGGGCGGTGAAGATCTGGTCGAAATGGTGCGGCGGCAGATAGCCCTGCGCCCCGCCGGCGGCAATCGCCTGCTGGGTGCGCATCATGAAGGCATCGGTAAAGCCGCGGAACAGCATCACCAGCGCCAGCACGATATACATGATACCGATCTTCTTGTGGTCGACCGAAGTAAACCACTCATTCCACAGATAGGCCCATTTACGGTGATAGGTAATCAGTCCGAAAACCGCCAGACCGGCAATGACGACTGCCGCAAAGGTGAAATCGAGAATGAGAACGTCGTAGGGAATGTCATCCCAAGTGAGTTTACCGAATATGATGTTCCAGATTTCAGATCTCATTGCTGCCTCACGGGTTCTGAAGCGTTCGACGCATCGTCGCCGCCGGAAATATTGGTCACGGTCTGGTCGGGGTTCTTGACGTTGACCGGACCCTTCGTCGGCTCATCGGGGTTGGCGTGGAGCACCTCGTCGAATTCATGCTGGTCGAACCCTTCGCCCGGCGGGAATTCGTCGTAGATGTACTGGTCCTTGGTGTTAACGCCCTGCAGGCCGCCGCCACCCATCATGTCCTGCATCATCATGTCGCCAATACAGACCTTGCCCGGCTCGACACACAGTCCGACGATCTTGTCGAAGAGGTTGTCGGCCACGCCGTTATAATAGGACACGCTGTCGGCAACCGTCGGCTTGGCAAGCTGGAGATAGGTCTCGTCGCTCATCGTGTTGGAAGAGGTCTTGACCGTGTTGACCCAGTTGTCGAACTCGTCTTCGGAAACAGCGAATGTCTCGAAATCCATATGCGCATAGCCGGGGCCGGAATAGTTGGCCGAACGGCCGTAATACTGGCCGGCTTCTTCAGCCACCAGATGCAGCTTCGTTTCCATGCCGGCCATGGTGTAGATCATGCCGGCAAGGGCAGGCACGGAGAAGGTGTTCATCACCGAGCTGGAGGTGAGCTTCAGGTTGACCGGGCGGTCCGTCGGGATGACCAGCTGGTTGACGACGGCCATGTCCTGTTCAGGGTAGATGAACAGCCATTTCCAGTCGAGCGACACGGCTTCGATCTCCAGCGGTTCGCCGGCGATATGATCCAGCGGCCTGTAGGGGTCGAGCCTGTGGGTGTAGATCCATGTCAGCGCGCCGAGCGCGATGATGATCAGCACCGGCACGCCCCAGATGAAGGCCTCGAACAGCGACGAATGCTCGAACTCGGGATCGTAATCATCCGTTGCCTTGCGGCTATCGCGATAGCGCCACGGGATGTACACGGCCAGTACCAGGACCGGAACGATGATGACGAGCATCAGCACGGTCGAGGCGATCAGAAGATCGCGCTCCTGATTGGCGACCCAGCCGGCCGGGTCGAGAAGAATGAGCTGACAGCCCGACAACAGCAGCGCAAGCGGCAAAAGCAGCGCCGGTTTCAATAACTTGAAAAAGTTCACAATCGCCTTCATTCTCTACAATGACGCCGGATTGCGCGGATAATCCAGACTTGATTGTCGATAAAATGCCTGCCGGCCCCAACCCATCGCCCCGCGGCGGCCGAACGCGTAATGCAGGCATTTCCTTAATAGACAGCCCCCTGCCTGTGTGCACGGAGGTGTCATCTCTGACGGTCTCTTAATCGCAATCAGAGCAAAAATGAAGCGTTGCCGTCCTGTGGCATTTTGGCACAAGGCCGCATTCACGTCACCTGCCCGCCTCTTTTTTGCGCGTAATGCGTGAAAAATGCCACGTAAATTGGCAATCGGCAGGTTTGCCGACGGCGGCGGCGGCGATTTCAGCCGCCTTCATTGATCTCGCTCAAAAGAACAGTGCGGGAGTATTGTCGCCCAGGACTGCGGTTTTGCTGCAGCGCAGCATCGACTTTCAGTATTCATCCGACAGCCTGTTCAACATCCGGCGCGCACAAATGAAAGGCCCGGTTTTGCCGGGAGTTGCATAGGCGCGGGGTTATGTGCGACAATACGCCACATGCGACAAACTGCACACAATCGTTTCGAGGAGGAGACGTGATGTCAGGCCTGTTTTTCTTTCCATATGTAACAAGCGCCATCGGCGTGCTGCTGGGGGTTTACCTGACCCGTGAGGCCAGGGAGTACGACCGCCGGGACTACTTCCTGCGCGCCTGCTTCATTTTCGTGATCAATCTGGTGATTTCCTATCTTCTGGAGTTCGCATTTCCGCGTGAATCCATCGGCAGCGAAGGCATGGCCCTTTCGACCGCCTATTATATGGGCCTGTCGATCTATGCGATCGTGCCCGGCCTTGCGTTCGGACGCTTCACCGCATTTCGCGCCCGCAATATGGGCCACGACACGTCGGTCGCCTATTGGAGCGCGATCCCGTTCGTGTTCATCTACTTCATGGTGGTCGCCCACAAACGCGAGCACCATCCCACGCCGCACACCGCCGGCTGAACGAACTCATTGATCCGAATGCCTCAACCGCGCGCCCTCCGGCGCGCGGTTTCCTGTGTCTTTCGCCGATGGCTTTTCACATTCGAGCGGTTGATTTTCATGTCTCAACCGCCTTCAATGTCAAAAATCCGTTCGACTCCGCTGTCATGATTTAGCAGAATCCCATTCAATCGTTTTAAAAAAGCGCTATAACCGCCCAATCAAAGCATTTTCAGGGAGCACATCGACATGAATGCCCTTCTCAATTCCCTCAAGAAAACAGCCGACAGGACAAGCGCCACGGATCTGCGCGCAGCATTTGCCGGCGACCCGGAGCGTTTCAGGAATTTCAGCCTGCGGTTTGAAGACCTGCTGATGGATTTCTCCAAGATTGCCATCAATGCCGAGGTCCTTGACGCGCTCGTCAGGCTCGCCGCGGAAAAGGGCGTCGAGGAAAAGCGCGCGGCCATGTTTGCGGGTGAAAAGATCAACATCACCGAAGACCGCGCCGTGCTGCACACCGCGCTGCGCAACCGCGCCAATACGCCGGTCATGGTTGACGGCAAGGATGTCATGCCCGACGTCAACGACGTGCTCGACGCCATGGGCAAATTCTCCGAGGGCATTCGCAGCGGCAGCATCAACGGCGCCACCGGCAAGGCCTTCACCGATGTTGTCAATATCGGCATTGGCGGTTCGGACCTCGGCCCGGCCATGACCACGCTGGCGCTGGCGCCTTATCACGACGGGCCGCGGCTGCATTACGTCTCCAATATCGACGGCGCCCATATTGCCGACACGATTGCCGGCCTTAATCCGGAAACGACGCTGTTCATCGTCGCCTCCAAGACTTTCACCACAATCGAAACCATGACCAATGCCGGCACGGCGCGCAAATTCATCGCGGAAGCGCTCGGCGAAGAGGCTGTCGGCCATCACTTTTGCGCCGTTTCGACCGCGCTCGGCAAGGTTGCCGATTTCGGCATCGACTCCTCGCGCGTCTTCGGCTTCTGGGACTGGGTCGGCGGACGTTATTCGATCTGGTCGGCAATCGGCCTGCCGCTGATGATCGCGATCGGGTCGAAGAATTTCGGCGCCTTCCTTGATGGTGCGCACGCCATCGACAAGCATTTCCAGGAAGCGCCGGTGACCGAAAACCTGCCCTTCATGCTCGGCCTGATCGGCTATTACCAGCGTGTCGTGCTCGGCTACCCGTCGCGCGCCGTCATCCCCTATGACCAGCGCATGTCGCGATTTGCCGCCTATCTCCAGCAGCTCGACATGGAGAGCAACGGCAAGTCGGTGACGATCGGCTCTGAGGAGGTGACCACGCCGACCGGCCCGATCGTCTGGGGCGAACCCGGCACCAATGGCCAGCACGCTTTCTTCCAGTTGCTCCACCAGGGCACCAACATCATCCCGATCGAATTCATGATCGCCGCCAATGGCCATGAAACCGACCTGCGGCACCAGCACCAGTTGCTGATGGCCAATTGCCTGGCCCAGTCGGAGGCCCTGATGAAGGGGCGCACGCTGGAAGAGGCCAAGGCCCAGCTTCTCGACAAGGGGATGGATGCCGAAACGGCCGACAAGATTGCGCCGCACCGCGTATTTTCCGGCAACCGCCCGTCGATCACCTTCGTCTATGATGCACTGACGCCTTACGCGCTTGGCCGGATGATCGCGCTTTACGAACACCGCGTCTTCGTCGAAGGCGTGCTTTTCGGCATCAATTCCTTCGATCAGTGGGGCGTGGAGCTTGGCAAGGAACTTGCCACCGGTCTGCTGCCGGTGGTCTCGGGAAGCGAAAGCGCCGAAGGGCACGATTCCTCGACCAAAGGCCTCGTTGCCACCCTTCTTGCCGCGGCGCACTGAAGTCAGGTTCGCGTGAAATAGCGATCCGGGCGAGCAACTGCTGTGTCAGGACCCGCCGGGTCGCATCCGGGTTTGCCGGACCTTTCCGGCTTCGACCAACCCAAAAGGCGGTCGGGCCCTCTCCGAAAGCACAGGTCTGGCGGCGCAACGCAGGAAAGGCGTAATCGCCGCTGCGGGCGAAGGTCTTGATTTTAGGCACATAAAAAGGGCGGCCGCTTGTTGCGGCCGCCCTTTTCTGCTTTGCCCAGGGTAAGAGTAACGACGAGGAGATTAGTCGTTGCTCTGACGAACCTGATCAACGAATTCAAGTTCGCCGTTTTCGCCAACGCGGAAGTAGTTGTCGAAGTGGTCACCGAACTTGTTGGTGCCTTCGATCATGACGGTGCTGCCGACCGGTGCCTTGGAAAGCGTACCGGTTTCCGGGATAGCCGACGGCGAAAGCGCGAAGGCGGCCGGAGCGGCAGCGAGAACGGAAACGAGGGCGGCGGATGCAAAAATCTTCTTCATGGGAGTCTCTCCTGATTGGTTTTTAAAGTCTTGGGAGTGTTTGGGTTGCCCGAAAGCTATTCCACAGGCCGGCTTCATGCCTGACCGCGACGCTGACGGGCGGGTTGCGGGCTCAAGCTCAAGGGCCCCATGCCCCGTCGCTCTTGCCCTGTCGCGCAAGCGATGATCAGTTCATGCGGAACTGGTCGACGAACTCCAGTTCGCCGTCTTCACCCACGCGGAAATAGTTGTCGTACTGGTTGCCGAACTTGCCGGTCGACTGGATCACGACTGTGCTGCCGGTCGGAGCCTTGGTCAGCGTGCCGGTTTCCGGGATAGCCGAAGGCTGGATGGCGAACGCAGCCGGGGCAGCCGCAAGAACGGAAACCAGGGCGGCGGATGCAAAAATCTTCTTCATGACAGTCTCCTGACTGATTCTATCTGATGGTTCAGATGTAGTTTTAATCAATTGATTAACAAGAGGCTCAAAGCGATGTGAGCGAATTTTTTTTGATCGCTCTGCGGGTTTTGAGCGGCGGGCCTGGGGCCGTTCAGCCCCTTGCCCGCGCCTCTTTTGTTGTGTGAAATCAGTTCACTGTGTCCTGGAAAACGAATTCCAGTTCGCCGTTTTCAGCAACACGGAAGTAGTTCTGGTAACGGTTGCCGAACTTGCCGGTCGATTCGATGGTGACCGTGCTGCCGACAGGGGCCTTGGTGAGCGTGCCGGTTTCCGGGATAGCCGAAGGCTGAAGCGCGAAGGCGGCCGGAGCGGCGGCAAGAACAGAGACCAGGGCGGCGGATGCGATAAACTTGGACATTGTGATGAACTCCTGTGTGTCATCGTTGTTTCGTTCGATGACCGGGAGTTAGGATTTAATCGAATGATCAACAAGACGCCATTTTCGCACCGCTGCGTTGTCAAAATGTTGACACTCTCCGGTGGGCGTTCACCGAAACAGCGCGCACGCCTCATAATTCAGCGCATCGACCGATAGAATTATTCTTTTATTTTCAATAGGATATATATGCGCATCACAGGCGCGCGCTGCTGGCTGAGGTGACCCGCGCATCAAAAAACCCGGCCGCAAGGGCCGGGTTGATTTTTGTGCAATCTGACGTTTTCGTGATCAGGCGTCGAGTTCTTTTGCCACTTTCGTGCGCAGTTTTCCGAGGTCGGCAGCAAAATTACGGATGCCTTCGGCCAGCTTTTCAGTCGCCATGGCGTCTTCGTTCATCATCCAACGGAAGGTCTGCTCGTCCATTTCGACCTTCGGTTCGGCTTCGAAGGTTTCCGGTGCAAGCTTGCGTTCCAGCTTGCCTTCGTCATTGGCCAGTTCCTCGAGCAGGTTCGGCGAGATCGTCAGGCGGTCGCACCCGGCCAGACCTTCGATTTCACCGGTATTGCGGAACGACGCGCCCATGACCACGGTGCTGATGCCATTGGCCTTGTAGTAATTGTAGATCGAACGCACCGACAGGACGCCCGGATCGGTTTCGGCGGTGTAGTCCTCGCCCGTGGCCTTCTTGTACCAGTCGAGGATACGGCCGACGAAGGGCGAAATCAGGAAAGCGCCGGCATCGGCGCAGGCAATCGCCTGGCATTTGGAGAACAGCAGCGTCAGGTTGCAGTCGATGCCTTCCTTCTGCAGCACTTCGCAGGCGCGAATGCCTTCCCATGTGGAAGCCAGCTTGATGAGGATGCGGTCCTTGCCGATGCCGCGCTCTTCATAGGCCGCGATGATTTCGCGGGCCTTGGCAATCGAGCCTTCGGTGTTGAATGACAGGTCGGCGTCGACTTCGGTGGAAACCCGGCCGGGCACCAGCTTGACGAGAGCCTCGCCGACATCGATGGCAAGGCGGCTGGCGACAGCTGCAACGACTTCATCCTTGTCGCCGGACTGGGCCTTGCCCCATTTGATGGCGTCGGCAAACTGCTCATCGAACATATCGGTCGACAGCGCCTTGAGCACGATGCTGGGGTTGGTCGTGCAGTCGACCGGCTTGATCTTGGCGACGGCCTTGATGTCGCCGGTATCAGCGACGACCGTCGTCATCTCGCGCAATTGGTCAAGTTTGGAAGCCATGATCTTCATCCTTCGTTTTCCGGGTCCGCGACACGATGGCTTGCGGACCACTTTCAATTTCGATGCCAAACAGCGTTCGCGCTATTTCCGCGCGGTCTGCCAGTAGGTTAACGCGCCGCGGTGATCTTTCAATGACTGTTGGCAAACATCGGCGCCGGACGCAAGCGCCGACGTCCGCTGAATTTCGCCCGCGAGTATCGCAAAGCGCCATTTTTCGAGTCAAGGCAGGATATCAATCGATTTAGACTTGTGTTTGACCGTGCTCAAACAATGTCGGGAAAAAACAGCGCGCTGTCGCAACGCGCCGTCCGGGGCCCGGTCAGATCCGCCATCAGACCTGCCCCGCCTCCCAGCCAAGCATGGCGCGCTTGCGGGTCAGGCCCCAGTGATAGCCGGTCAGTGCGCCGGATTTGCCGATGGCGCGATGGCAGGGCACGACGAAGGATATCGGATTGCGGCCGATGGCAGCGCCGACCGCGCGGGACGCCTTGGGGCGGCCGATCTCGCGGGCGATATCGGAATAGGTTTTGGCCGTGCCCAGCGGGATTTTCAAAAGGCTTTCCCAGACCTGGACCTGAAAATCCGTCCCGATCAACACGACCTTGAGCGGGCGTTCCGGTGTCCATTCCGCCGGATCGAAGATCCTCCGGGCAAAAGCCTCCGTCATGACCCAGTCCTCGACATAGCAGGCCTGCGGCCAGCGGGCGGACATGTCTTCAAGGGCGGACTGTTCCTCACCGGGATCGGCAAAGGCGATGCCGGCAAGCCCGCGTTCGGTTGCCATCACCAGTGCGGTACCGAAGGGCGAGGCATGAAAACCGTAACGGATGACAAGCCCGCCGCCGCCGGCCTTCCACTCGCCGGGCGACATGCTCTCATGCGTCACGAACAGATCGTGCAGACGCCCCGGGCCGGAAAGGCCGAGTTCATAAGAGGTGTCGAGAAGCGGCAACTTCTCCTCGCCGAGCAGGCGCTTGGCGTGGTCGAGCGTGATAGCCTGGAGAAAGGCCTTGGGCGACAGCCCGGCCCAGCGGGTAAACGTCTTCTGCAATGTGGTTGGCGACATGTCGAGCCGCCGGGCAATGGTTTCAAGCCCCGGCTGGTCGCGGTATTCCTCGCTGATGATCGCAATCACCTGGCGCACGATATCATAGTCCGCATCGCGCGGCGTGTTGTCGACGGCATTATCGGAAATGGTGTCAGCGAGGATGTTCATCGGTTTCGGGCTCCTTCAATCCATGAAGGAAACATGCTTTTTGCCGTCACGACCACCCGAAACTTGCCGACACCCGTCATATGCGCTGTTTTACGGTGGCAAGAGCCTGACAAAAGGCGGCGGCAAAGCTCTCCCGATCATCCGGATTGAGAAAGGCGCCGATCTCGAGCCGTTCGTCACGGCTTAAAAGCCGCATGCCGGTAATGCCGAACTCGTCGTGACGGTCGACGGCAAAGCGCGTGCCGAACGGATTGAAGCGGGTTTCAACCATGCGCCCCGAAGGCGCTACCTGCCGCACCGAGACGCAAAGCCTTGAAACCGAGACATGTTCACGCATCCTGGCCGAGCGGTAGGACAGCCGGAAAGCGCCATAAAGCGCGACAAATGCCAGCGCGCAATAAAGCGCGATCGGCCATGCGCCGTGAGCGGCAAACCAGAGCGCATTGGGAAAAAGGCCGACCGCGGCAAGTGCGAGCAGCACACGAAACCCCTTGCGCCCCAGGGAGCGATGGGGGAAAAGTTCAGCCGAGAACACCGGCCTGTCCTCAAACGCGGTCACATCGGTCATGGGCAGAATGCAAGCGATCAAACAAACATGATAAAAGCCAAGTCATCAGTGAGCACCCAAAGAGCGAAAAAGTCAAATCCGGGCGTGTCCGGCAAGCGCGGATCGGCCCGCTCGGCCTATTCGAAGGATGAAATCCGGGAAATCTTCCGCCGGTTTTCGGTGCAGCGGCCGGAGCCGAAGGGCGAGCTGGAACACACCAATGCCTTCACGCTGCTGGTGGCCGTTGCGCTTTCCGCACAGGCCACCGATGTCGGCGTCAACAAGGCGACGAAAGGCCTCTTTGCCGTTGCCGACACGCCGGAAAAGATGCTGGAACTCGGCGAGGAAGGACTGATTTCCTACATCAAGACCATCGGGCTATACCGCAACAAGGCCAAAAACGTGATCGCGATGAGCCACAAGCTGATTGATGAATTCGGCGGCGAAGTTCCGAAAACGCGCGAGGAACTGGTCAGCCTGCCGGGCGTCGGCCGCAAGACCGCCAATGTGGTGATGTCCATGGCTTTCGGGAAAGCGACGATTGCCGTCGACACCCATATCTTCCGCATCGCCAACCGCACCGGTCTGGCGCCCGGCAAGACGCCGGATCAGGTGGAGGCAAGCCTCGAGAAAATCATCCCGCCGGATTATCTGTTCCACGCCCATCACTGGCTGATCCTGCACGGACGCTATGTCTGCAAGGCACGCAAGCCGGACTGTCCGGCCTGTGTCATCGCCGATATCTGCAAGGCGGCGGAGAAGACCAGCGAAATGCCGGCGCCGTTGGTGCCGGTTGAATGAACCGACGGTCTCCAGCCGTTCAGTTTACTGACAAAGCTGCCACACACTCTGCGTCACCCTCGGGCTTGACCCGAGGGTCCAGGGCCACACGATGCAGGCTTGCCTGAAAAGCCTTTCTGCTCAAGTGCTTGAGCGGAATGGATGCCCGGGTCACGCCCGGGCATGACACCCGTGGGGACAGCTGACGGACGCAACAACCTGCACATCTCCGCATTTGTCAGCCGTCCGGACGGTCTCCGACCGTTTTCAGGCCGCGACCGATCCGTGCGGGTCGATGACGAATTTCTTTGCCGCGCCGCCATCGAAATCGGCATAGCCGCGCGGCGCGTCATCGAGCGTGATGAGTTCGACATTGACCGCCTTGGCAATATCCACCCGGTCAAACAGGATGGCCTGCATCAGCGCCCGATTATAGCGCATCACCGGGCATTGGCCGGTGTGGAAGGAATGCGACTTGGCCCAACCGAGGCCGAAACGCAGGCTGAGCGATCCCGTCTGGGCGGCCTTGTCTTCCGCGCCGGGGTCTTCGGTGACGTAAAGACCGGGAATGCCGATCTGACCGCCGGCCCGTGTCAGGTCCATGGCCGAGTTCAGAACGGTGGCGGGCTTTTCGTGTCCGTGATCATGGCCGCAGCCATGCGCCTCGAAGCCGACGCAGTCGACAAAGGCATCCACCTCCGGCGAACCGGTGATCTCGGCGACCATTTCCGGCAGGCTCGCATCCTGCCTGAGGTCTATGGCCTCGCAGCCGAAACTCTTTGCCTGCCGCAGCCGTTCGGGGATCATGTCGCCGACAATGACGCAGGCCGCCCCCAGAAGCCGTGCAGAGGCAGCGGCGGCAAGGCCGACCGGACCGGCGCCGGCAATGTAGACGATCGAACCCGGCCCCACACCCGCCGTCACGCAGCCATGAAAGCCGGTCGGGAAGATGTCGGACAGCAGCGTCAGGTTGGTGATCTTCTCCATCGCCTGTTCGCGGTCGGGAAATTTCAGCAGGTTGAAGTCGGCATAGGGCACCATGACATATTCAGCCTGCCCGCCGACCCAGCCGCCCATGTCGACATAGCCGTAAGCCGCGCCCGGGCGCGACGGATTGACGTTCAGGCAAATGCCGGTCTTGCCTTCCTTGCAGTTGCGGCAGCGCCCGCAGGCAATGTTGAACGGTACGGAAACGACATCGCCGACGCTGATGAATTCCACATCGCGGCCGCATTCGATCACCTGGCCGGTGATTTCATGGCCAAGCACAAGGCCCTGCGGCGCTGTGGTGCGCCCGCGCACCATGTGCTGATCGGATCCGCAGATATTGGTGGTCAGGATTTTCAGGATCACACCGTGATCGCAGCGGCGTTCTCCCAGCGCCAGTTTCGGAAAGTCGATCGTCTCGACTGTAACCTTGCCGGCGCCCTGAAATATCACGCCGCGGTTTGATGCACTTGCCATGTCTTCCTCCCAGGCTCGCTATGAACGCCCATCATCTGCGTGGAAGAAGGCCGATTCGTGTCTGAAAACGACATGATTGCGCATCAAAAATGCCGCCATGGATATGGCGGCATCTGAAACCGACGTCTGTCGGGTGGCATATGGGCGATGTCAGGCCCGGGAAAACACCGGAAAGACGACCGTAAAAATCACCTTGCGGCAGCCAGCCGGAGCATCACCTGTTGCGATCAAAAGACCGGTACGACGGCGCCGCCATAGGTGGTTTCGATGAAGTTGCGGATTTCATCGGACTGGTAAATCTCGACGAACTCCTTGACCCAGTCGGCATCCGCATCCTCGGTGCGCGCCACGATCACGTTGGCGTAGGGGCTGTCGGGGCTTTCGATGGCAATCGAATCCTCGATCGGGTTGAAACCGGCATCGAGCGCATAATTGGTGTTGATCGCGGCAACCGAAACATCGTTGAGAACGCGCGGCAGCTGCGCCGCATCCAGCTCAAGAATTTCGATATTCTTGGGGTTTTCAACGATATCCAGCGGCGTTGCCTTCAGTCCGGCGCCATCGGCAAGCTTGATAACGCCCTTGGCTTGCAGCAGAAGAAGCGCACGGCCGCCATTGGTCGGGTCGTTCGGGATCGCGACACGGCTGTTTTCCGGAATGTCGTCGACGCTTTCGACCTTGTTGGAATAAATGCCCATCGGCGTGATGATCGTCTTGCCGACGGCCTTCAGGTCATAGCCGCGATCGGCGACCTGGTTGTCGAGATAGGGCACGTGCTGGAAGCTGTTGAGATCGAGATCGCCGTCATTGAGCGCCTGATTGGGCACGACGTAATCGCTGAAGCTGGCGATTTCGACATCAAGTCCCTTCTCCTTGGCAAGCTTCTGCACCTGCTCGAGAATTTCCTCATGCGCACCGGGGGTCACGCCGACGATGATCTTGTCCTTTGCAAGGGCGGGCCCTGCAACAACGGCAGCGGACAGAGCGAGTGAGGCAAATAGGTTTACGAATTTCATTGTGTTGTCCCTGGGCTGCCCGCCGGGCATGATGCCGGACAGGCCTGTTTCCTGATATTTTTCTCTGATTATCCTGTGCCCGGCCGATGCTGAAGAAATCCGGTTTCCAAAGCCGGTGCCTTGGCGCAATTTCTTGCCAAAAACCGGTGCGCCCGCAGCCGGGCCGGACACCTGCAAGCACCTTACCAGGTCGGGGTGATGGCACCCTTGAACTGTTCCTCGATATAGGCCTTGACCTCGGGGCTGTGATAGCTCTCAACAAAGGTGTTCACCCAGTCGGCATCCTTGTCTTCCGCACGCACGGCGATGATGCCGACATAGGGCGCTTTTGCGCCTTCGCGGAACAGCGAATCCTTGACCGGGTTGAGGCCGGCATCCAGCGCATAATTGGTGGTGATCAGCGCAACATCGACATCATTGAGCGCGCGCGGCAGCTGGGCGGCATCCAGTTCGACAAAGTCGAAATCATGCGGATTGTCGACAATGTCGACGACGCTGGCGCGCACACCGATCCCGTCCGTCAGACCGATCAGGCCCTGATCCTCAAGCATCAGCAGGGCGCGCGCGCCATTGCTCGGGTCGTTGGGAAGCGCGATTGTCGCCCCGTCGGGAATGCCATCCTTGCTGTCGATCTTGCTGGAATAGCCGGCCATCGGAAAATTCACCGACTGGGCAACGCTGACGAGATCGAAACCGCGATCGGCGACCTGATTGTCGAGATAGGGCTGATGCTGAAAGGAGTTGATATCGAGGTCGCCATCGTTGAGCGCCTGGTTCGGCACGACATAGTCGGAAAACTCGATGACTTCGAGATCAAGCCCCTTTTCGGCGGCAACCGCCTTCACCTTCTCGACAATCTGGGCATGCGGGCCGGGTGTGACGCCGACCTTTTTGGTTTCGGCATGGGCCAGACCGGCGGAAAGGAGGGCGGCGAGCACCGCGGTGGAAAGCAGTTTCTTCATGACAGATCCTCTTGGCTTGGGAAAATCCTGGGGACCGGCATCGGTGCTGCCGATCGCCTACCGGCTTGCGTTTTTCTTGTCGAAGCTGCGCGCCAGGCGGTCACCGGCGCTCTGGATCGCCTGCACCAGCACGATCAGCACCACCACGACCGCCAGCATGACGCCCGGCATGAAGCGCTGATAGCCATAACGGATGCCGAGATCGCCGAGACCGCCGCCGCCGACGGCACCGACCATGGCGGAATAGCCGATCAGGCTGACGATGGTGAGCGTGAAGGCCAGCGTGATGGCGGGCTTCGATTCCGCCAGCAGCACCTTGACGACGATCTGCATCGGCGTGGCGCCCATGGCGCGGGCCGCCTCGATCAGCCCCTTGTCGACTTCACGGATGGCACTTTCGACAAGCCGCGCAAAGAAGGGAATGGTGGCGACCGTCAATGGCACGATCGCCGCCTGGGTGCCGATCGACGTGCCCGCGATCAGCCGCGTAAACGGAATGATCGCGACCACGAGAATGATGAACGGCGTTGACCGCGTGGCATTGACGATCAGCCCGACAATACGGTTGAGAAGCGGCGCCTGCAGCAATTCGCCCCGGCCGCTCGTGGCCAGAAAAATGCCGATCGGCAGGCCAAGCGCGGTGCCGATCAGGCCGGAAATGGCGACCATCTGCAGCGTCTGCAATGTTCCCTTGGTCAGAAGAGAGATGAGCATATCAGGCGACATAACCGACGACCTCCGCATTCAGACCGGTTCGGGCATAGAAGTGTTCGGCCTTCTTCATCACCGCCGGATCGGCGGAATAGGCCACATAGAGCGTGCCGTAGGGTTCTCCGGCAATCTCGTCCACGGTTCCGGCAATGATGTTGACCGGGCTTCCAAGCTCCGCCATCAGGCGCGAAACCAGCGGCTGATCGGCGGTCTCACCGAAAAACCGCAGGCGCAGAAGCGCATCGCATCCCGGTTTCGGCTCGGAGATCACCTGGCGTCCGATCCAGTCCGGCAGGCTGCCGCCCGGCAGTGCCGCCAGCATCGACCGGGTGGTCTCGTGTTGCGGTGCGGTGAAGACATCGAAGGTCCGCCCGCTTTCGGCAATCCGGCCGTTGTCCATCACGGCAACGCGGGATGTCACGGCCTTGACCACTTCCATCTCATGGGTGATCAGCAGCACGGTCAGGCCGAGATCGCGGTTGATCGTCTTCAACAGTTCAAGGATCTGCTGGGTGGTTTCCGGGTCAAGAGCCGATGTCGCCTCGTCGGAAAGCAGCAGCTTGGGCTCGGAGGCAAGCGCGCGCGCAATGCCGACCCGCTGCTTCTGCCCGCCGGAAAGCTGTGCCGGGTAATGGCGGGTGCGTTCGGAAAGGCCGACAAGATCGATCAGCGGCTCGATCCGCTTCCGGATCTCCTGCTTGCCAACGCCCGCAATCTCCAGCGGCATGGCGACATTGTCATAAACCGTGCGCGACGACAGAAGATTGAAGTGCTGGAAGATCATGCCGATTGACCGGCGCACGGACCTCAGCGCCACTTCATCAAGGGCGGAAACCTCCGTGCCGTCGACAATCACGCGACCCGCGCTCGGCTTCTCCAGGCCGTTGACCAGCCGCACGAGCGTTGACTTGCCCGCGCCCGACCGGCCGATAATGCCGGTAATCGCGCCCCGGGGCACGCTGTAGCTGACATCGTCGAGCGCCTTGAAGGCGCGTTTGCCGGTCTCCCGGCTGTTGAAGCTCTTGGTCACATTTTCAAAGCTGACCATCGGCGACACCGTTTCAGTGTCCTGCCGCACGGTCAGGCCGGAGACATTTTCCGCCATCGGGATCTCTTCTTATGTGCAGCAACCGACGAGGAAATCTCGCGGGAAACCGCTTGGAAAAGGTTTGCAACCCGTTAGCACTCTCCACCGGTTCTTTTCAAACCGAAAATACGAAAGCCGGTGTTTGCCGGGTATGTCCGCACGCCCCGGGCCAATTTCAGACGCGCCGCATCCCTCACACCGTCGCCATGCTGGGCAGGGCTTTGCCGGCCAGACCCTCGATGTCGCGCTTGGGCGGGGCGCCGAACAGGCGGCTGTATTCGCGACTGAACTGCGACGGGCTTTCATAGCCGACATGGAAGGCAGCGCCCGCGGCATCGAGATGCGCGTTCAGCATCAGCCGCCGCGCCTCGTTGAGACGCAGCCATTTCTGATATTGCAGCGGGCTCATCGCCGTCAGGTGGCGGAAATGGTGATGCAGGCTGGAGGGGCTCATCTGCACATGGGCGGCCAGATCCTCGACGCGCAGAGGTCGCGCATAATTGGTCTTCAGCCAGTCGACGGCGCGGGCGATCCGCTGGCCCTGGCTGCCGACGGAGACGATCCGCAGCAGCCGTTCGGCGACATCGGTCCTCAGCAGCCGGTAGTGGATTTCACGCTCGATCAGCGGTGCGAGCACGTCAATCGCCTCAGGCTCGTCAACCAGCGACAGGAGCCGGCCAAACGCCTCCTCCAATCCGGGCGTCATGGTGCCGACGGCCGCACCGGCATCCGCGCCCGTGCGGGCCGTCGGCACGGAGACCTGCGCGCTCAGTTCGGCAATCATGCGCAGATCAAGGCGCATGACCATGCCCAGACAGGGCTTGTCCGGGCTTGCCTCCAGCACCTGCGAACTGCCGGGCAGATCGAGCGAGGCGATCAGGAACCGGTCTGCGCCATATCTGTATTCCCGGTCGCCGATCAGCATCTGCTTTGCGCCCTGCAGAACGAAGACGATACAGGGCTCGACGCGGCAGCTGACCGGCTCCGTCGTTGTCTCCCTGCGGAAGAGCGCAAGGTTGGGAACCGGCGTTTCCCGGTCTTCCCGGCCGGCGATGTGGCGCTCGACAATATTGCAGAGTGCTCTAAATTTATCTTCGGACATGGCCTGAGGCCCGTTCTGAGTATGGTTTGTCATTTCAGACGTCCCTTGATCGTGTTGTGTTCAGCATAAGGGGTGCGCGGCTGGATGTCGCCTGAAATTCCCGGGATCTGGAGGATCAGGCAAGAAATTGACTGAATCAGTCTACCTTGTCTCCGCGATGATGTGGAATATTGCATTCATCCAAGCCCGGGGACGTTTGAACCCGGCTATGCCGCCGGGACATCCGGCACAGAAAAATAAACAAGGAGGTTTGTTATGATTAAGGATAAAGTCGTTCTCATCACCGGTGCATCGTCCGGTATCGGCGAAGCCGCCGCCAAGCTCATCGCCAGCAAGGGCGCCAAGGTCGTTCTCGGCGCACGCCGCGAAGACAAGCTCAAACAGATTGCCGACGAGATCAAGAACGCCGGCGGCGAAGCCGTCTATCAGGCGCTCGATGTCACCAAGCCGGCCGACAACGAAGCCATCGTCAAGCTTGCCAAGGACAGCTTCGGCCGCCTCGACGCGATCTTCCTCAATGCCGGCCTGATGCCGGTCAGCCCGGTTTCCGCCGTCAAGACCGACGAATGGAAACAGATGGTCGACGTCAACATCAACGGCGTTCTGAACGGCGTTGCCGCTGTCATGCCGACATTTACCGAACAGAAGTCCGGTCACATCCTCGCGGTTTCCTCGGTTGCCGGCCTCAAGGCCTATCCGGGCACGGCTGTCTACGGCGGCACCAAGTGGTTCGTCCGCGACTTCATGGAAGTGCTGCGCATGGAATCGGCCATGGAAGGCACCAATATCCGCACGGCAACGCTCTATCCGGCCGCGATCAACACCGAACTGCTCGACACCATCACCGACAAGGGTTCGGCCGACGGCATGCAGCAGGTCTATGACGCCTTCGGCATCTCGCCGGACCGCATCGCCGACGTCGTCGCCTTCGCGCTCGACATGCCGGAAGACACCAATGTCAGCGAGTTCACCGTCGGGCCGGCCAACCAGCCCTGGTAAACGGAAACGCCGTATCGGCCTGCCGGCAGCGGCGGGCCGATACGACTTGCTGAAGGCGGTTTCGGTTTCACAGCATCAGATTTCACGCCTTCGCGCGACAAAGGCCCGGCAGACGACATCGTCTGCCGGGTGTTCCTGTCTATGACCTTTTGTCGCCTTGTTTCGAGCAGCGTCCATCCTGGAACGATCGTTTCGACAGCGAACTGACGGTGGCAAACGACTTCGTTGGAGAAAAGCGCAGAAGCGTCCGGCAAATGGGCGGATCGCGTGCGCGATTTGGTAAAAAATCCGTCACCTGCAGACAAAGTGAATATTGTAATGCGGGGTTAGGCCCGTCGGCCCGAGGCTGCGATTGAGGTCAACTTGACGGACAAATATAGAATATAGATTTTGGGACGCTGTCTTCGCCTCGCAGAGGTCTAACGCAAAACATCAACAAAAATCGGGATTTTCACGAAAGGCAGAACGGATGGACAATTGGAGGCGCGGGCTGGCGAATCTTCTGATTGTATTTTCGTTCCTGTGCTTTGCAGGAGCGCTGATAGCATTCAATATCGCGTTGTTTCCGTGGGGCTTGGTTATGATTGGCGTGCCCGTTTTTATCCTATTATGCAGAGAAATAGCAAAACGGCGTTGAACGTCCGGAATTCGCCTTATGGCTGCTTTCCAATGTAACGGAAATCCTGAAGCCGGGTATGTCGGATGTTTCGCGACAAGATTCCAGCCTGTGACACATTTGGGTGTACTCAACGGTGACAGTTGAGTGTGACGCTCACGGCCCGTCACAATAGGGTTGGTTTCGCCATTCTGCAACGGGCGGACAGAGCGGCGGTCCGGCGGTTGCGCGAAGATGATTGCGCATTGCGCAAAGGCTGAAGCCGGGTATTGTGGAACCTTCCCGGTTCCCGGCTTCGCATCCTCTATCATACGGTGATCCGCGTTGACCGAGCGCCTTCAACAGAACAAGGACGCGGCCGCATATGGACAATTCAGAGCTTCAGGATAACCGGTTCTCGCCAGACCGGACGGCGGCGCTGATTGCCGTCCTGATCGCCTTTTTCGGCATACCGGCAACCATTTCCGGGGTCGCGACGATCATCCCCAATCTGAGTTCCGTGCTGGCTGTCAGCCTTTCGCAGGTTCAGTGGGTGATCACCTCCTTCCTGCTCTGCTCGGCCGGAATGACGGTCGTTTTCGGCGCCATCGCCGACAGCCGGGGCAAGAGGCGGGTGTTTCTGTTCGGCATCATGCTTCTGTCGTCCGCCTCGCTGGCCAGCGCGTTTCTGACGGACTATGCCGCTCTGGTGATTGCCCGCAGCATTGCCGGCATCGGCGCGGCAGCGCTTCTGGCAACCGGCCCCGCCGTGCTGAATGCCCTGTTCGACGGCCACAGGCAGATGAGCGTCTTCGCCATGTTCGGAACCGCCATTGGATCGGGACTGGCGCTTGGCCCCGTACTTGCGGCATTCGTGGCGACGCGGTTCGGCTGGCAGTCGGTCTTTCTGGTGCAGGCGGCTTTCTTCGCGGCTGCCGGTGTGGCGATGGCGAAGAGTGCCGTCCCCGAAACAGGGAACCCGACAGCGCCGTCGATGGCGATTTCCCACCTGCTGATCCGCTTTGCCGCGACAATCTCTCTGTTTTTCGTCCTGATCGAAGGGCCGTCGCTCGGCCTCGGCAATCCGTCCGTATCCGGCGCTCTTGCCATCGGCCTCGCCTCGGTTCTGTTTCTTTTCATCATGCATCGCCGCCGCAGAACCGCTGATAGGGAAGAGGCCCGCGGCATCAATCTCGGTTACTGGGGCTGGTGCCTTTCCGCCATCTTTCCCTCACTCACCTTCTTCGTCATCCTTCTTTATATGCCGACCTATCTCATCGTCGTGCACGGCCTTGGCGAGGTCGAGGCGAGCTATCGCATGGCGGCGCTGACGGCGCCGATGGTTGTCTTTCCGCTGCTGACGAAACCGGGGCTGAAGCTCGGCCTGCCGCCCTTTCTCATCCTGGCGCTCGCCTGCCTGACGGTTCTGACCGGCATTGGCCTGTTCCTCGGCAATGCCGCGCCGCTGCTCCTTTCCCTGGCGCTGATCGGGGCTGGCAGCGGCATCACCTTCAGCCTGACCGACATGCAGGCGCTCCGGCATATCGAACGACACCAGACCGCCAAAGCCGCCGGCATTATCAACACGGTCCGGCTCGGCAGCGAGGCCGTTGCCGCCGCGCTCTATGGCAGCGTGTTCTGGCTGTTTCTGCTGAAATGGTCGAACGACAACCCGTCGGCCCTCACGCGGCTTGGCGACACAACGGCGAAGCTGAAAGCGCTTTCTGCGCTTGCCGCCGGAAAGCTGGCGGAAAACGTCCCGGCGGGCATTCTCCGCACCGCCTACGACTTCGCGTTTCATCACACCGTGTTCGTCATGTTCTGCCTGGCGCTGACGGTTATTACGGGCAGTCTGAGCCTGATCAGGTCCGGCCGCGAAGCCGTTCGGATCGGCGCGGCGTAAAGGGCCTGCAGAGGAATAAAGAGGTTCTTGATGACAGATCGTCCGATCATGATGCTGACCGGGGGAAGCCGCGGCAGGGCTTGTCATGCACGCCATCGAACTGCCGAACACGGCGTCCGTGCCGGAACTGCATGTCAATTGCAGGCTGGATGGTCTGTTCTGAGCGCTCCGGCTGACCGCGATTGATGAGCTGGTTGCATGAATATTATGCCTGCCACGCCCATGAAACGACCCGCCTTGCACCCCAGATAACAGGGAAGCCCGCTGAATGACAGCTGTGGCCTCCCTTTCATTCGCGCCCCCGCGTGAACGAACCGGTTCACCTCACATTTCAACAACGAAGAGGTTCTGCCATGTCACAGGACACACCCGTCTGGTTCGTCACCGGATGCTCGACCGGTTTCGGACGGGAAATCGCCAAGCTGGTTCTTTCAAAAGGCTGGCGCATCGCGATGACCGCCCGGCGCCCGGAAAGCCTTGCCGATCTGGTCGAAGGCCATGAAGACCGCGCCTTGGCGCTTTCACTCGACCTGAACGATCCGGCGACAATCGACAAGGCCGTTGCCGACGCCGAAGCCCGGTTCGGCCATATCGACGTTCTCGTCAACAATGCCGGTTACGGCTATTTCTCGGGGATCGAGGAAGGCGAGGACGCTGAAATCCGCCGTCAGTTCGAGACCAATGTCTTCGGCCTCAACGCGCTAACGCTGAAAGTCCTTCCCGGCATGCGCGCGCGTCGCAAGGGGCATATCCTCAACTTCTCGTCCATTGGCGGGCTGATCGCCTATCCGGCGCTCGGCTATTACAATGCGTCCAAATTCGCCGTCGAGGCGCTTTCGGAGGCTTTGGCAAAGGAAGCGGCACCGCTTGGCATCAGGGTCACCATCGTCGAACCCGGCGGTTTCCGCACCGACTGGGCCGGACGCTCGGTGATCGAATCCAGCATCGAGATCGACGATTACGCGGAAACCGCCGGCGCCTATCGCAAGGGGTTGAAGGAAGGTTCGGGCCATCAGGCCGGCGATCCCGTGCGCGCGGCCGCGGCCGTGGTGAAAATCACCGAGGTCGAAAACCCGCCGCTGCGCCTTCTGCTCAGCGCGCAAGCCTATGAACGCGCCATGGAGCGGGTCGAGGAACTGCGCAAAAACTTCGAGGACTGGAAAGACCTGACCCTCAGCACGGACTTTCCCGAGGGCGAATAGGCCTTTGACAGACCGCTGTGGAAATGCCGCGACCTTCCCGAGAGTTCGCGGCAAAAATGCTGTATTGCACCTGAGAGGCAGCCGGACGCGCTAACGCCGCCCGGCTTGCCGGTTTCACAGCGTGTAGCCGGGTTTCTTGTAGAGCTTTTCCGGTGCAGACATGATCTCCGGCGTATAGACATCGTCCTTCCACCGTTCGGGCTCGATTTCCTCGATCGCCACGCTCACGGCATCAACGCCGGTATCCATATGTTCCACGACATCCCGGGTGATGGCTTCCGCCAGTTTCCTTTTCTGCTCTTCGCTTTTACCGGCTCTGACTTTCACGATCACATGTGGCATTGAGGGCTCCTGTATTTGTAAAGATCGACGCAGGCGCGGCAAGCCTTGCCGGATGCGCGTCAACGCCCGGACATCATCGGACGCTGTTTCTGTTTTATTCAGCAATATGGAATTTAGTGCGGTGATGGACGCTGTAAAAGGCGGCGGCACGACTGGCGCCCATGAATGGAATTCATGAAAAGCGGCAGGTTCAGCACCCCTGCACGGCTTGATTCATATATCGATACAAGGCCCCCGTTGTGTGGGCAGCCGGCGCGCGCCTGCAATTTTCATAAAACCGAAAATTCACTGAAACAGAACTGTCACAGTATCGGTGCATTGATTGCGCCGTGAATTGCACAGCTGTGCAAAATCTCTTTCAGACCTGACCGCCGCCGTTCTCCGGCAGCGTTCAGGAAAGGGCCGGGACGGTTTCATGAGCGCGATCGAAATCACATCAGTCGATAAATCCTTCGGCAAAACCAGCGTGTTGCGCGGTGTCTCGCTTTCCATTCGCTCGGGCGAATTCGTGGCCATTCTGGGGCCGTCGGGTTGCGGCAAGACGACGCTGTTGCGCGCGCTTGCCGGTTTCGAGCCGGTCAACCGGGGCACGATCCACATTGGCGATACGCTGCTTTCCGGCGAGGGACATCATGTGCCGCCGGAAGAACGCGGCATCGGCGTCGTCTTCCAGAGCTACGCGCTCTGGCCGCATATGAGCGTTGCCGGAAATGTCGCTTATGGGCTTCGGGTCAAGGGACTTGCGTGGCAGGAGCGCGAAGAGCGCACAAGGCGGGTTCTGGACCTCGTCGGCCTGACGGATTTTGCCGACCGCCGCCCGGCAGCCCTTTCCGGCGGACAGCGCCAGCGCGTGGCGCTGGCCCGCTGCCTTGCCATGGATGCCGGCGTCGTGCTGCTCGATGAGCCGCTGGCCAATCTGGATGTCCACCTGCGCGGTGAAATGGAAGAGGAATTTGCGCGTTTCCACCACGAATCCGGCGCGACAATGTTCTACATCACCCACGACCAGTCGGAGGCCCTTGCGCTGGCAGACCGGGTTGCGGTGATGGACAAGGGGACGATCAGCCAGTTCGCCAGCCCTTCCGAACTCTACAGCCAGCCCGCAAACGAAATGGTCGCCACCTTTATCGGCGAAGGCCAACTTGGCGTGATCGAGGATTTCCGGCCCGACCACAGCGGTTATGGCTTTGCCCGTTTCTTCGGTGCGCCGGTGCAGCTGCGCTGCCATCCGTCCGCTTCGCCCCGCCACGCGGCGCGCGTTGCCTTTCACCCCGGCGACCTGCGGCTGACCGAGACCGACGGCATTGCCGCCACCATCCGCCGGATCACCTATCGCGGCGACATCCTGCGGGTCGAGCTTGCCGCCGGCCCCGATAACCAGACCCTTTTCATGAACGTTCCTGCCCCGGCCCGTATCGAGGCCGGGCAGCGCGTAGCCGTCACGCTTGCCGACGGCTGGGTCCTTCCGGACCTGCAAACAGAAGACGCCTCTTTCTAGCTCCCAACAATCGAGGAAATCCCCGATGAAACTTTCCATGCTCGCCCTTGCCACCGTCAGCACGCTTGCCTTTTCGGCCGCCCACGCTGAAGAAACCATCACGCTTTACACCAGCCAGTCGCCGGAAATCGCGCAGGAAACGGTGGACGCATTCGAAGCCGCCAATCCCGACATCAAGGTCAACTGGACCCGCAACGGCACCTCGGCGCTGATGAATGTGATGCGCGCGGAAATCGAGGCCGGCAACATCCAGCCCGACGTGCTTCTGGTCGCCGACCCGATCAACCTTGGCACGCTGAAGGCCGGCGGCCACCTGATGGCCTATCCGCAAGCCCCGGTCGATGGCTATGACAAGGCCGCCTACGACAAGGACATGACCTTCTTCGGCACCAAGGCGATCACCACCGGCATTGCCTACAACACCGAAACCGCCGAACCGGTCGAGACCTGGAACGACCTTCTGGTCGACGATAATCGCGGCCAGATCGCCGTGCCGAGCCCGCTTTATTCCGGTGCGGCGCTGAACCACCTTCACGCCCTGATCAATGCGCCGGACATCGGCTGGGCCTTTTATGAAGGTCTGAACGATCTCGACATCGTGCCCGAAGGCGGCAACGGCCCGGCCACCAAGGCGGTCGCCTCCGGCATGGCAAAATACGCCATCATCGTCGACGCCAATACGCTGCGCGCCAAGGCCGATGGTTCGCCGGTCGACTATATCGCACCGAAGGACGGCGTTTCCTTCATCGGCGAGCCGGTTGCCATCATGAGCACGACCCAGCACGAAGACGCCGCCAAGACCTTCGTCGACTTCCTGCTGTCGCAGGAAGGTCAGGAACTGGTTTCCAAACAGGGCAATATCCCGCTGCTGCCGGGTGTTGCCGCACCGGAAGGCTATCCCGATCTCTCCTCGATGAAGCTTCTCGGCTACGACGTCGACACCGCCGTTGAAAACAACGACCAGGTGCGCGAGCAGTTCGCCGACATCTTCGGTCTGTAAGCGCAATGTCTCTTTCGACCACAATTGCAGGGGAGCGTCCGTTGCGGACGCTCTCCACGCTTTCCGGCGCATTGCGCAACGAGCGCACGCTAATGCTGGCGCTGGCGCTGTTTGTCGGCGTGCTGTCCATCCTGCCGCTCGGACGGCTCCTCTACGCCGCTTTCGTCACCGGCACGGGGTTTGAACTTGAGCGCATCGCCGATGTTCTCGGCGGGCGGCGCGTGTTCGAAGCCACCGTCAACACCGTCTGGATTTCGCTTGCTGCAACCGCACTGGCAACCGTCGCCGGAACGCTTGCCGCACTTCTGGTCGGCGCCAGCGACATGAAGGGCCGCACGGCCTGGGTTTTCGGCTTCGTGCTGCCGCTGATGATCCCGCCGCAGGTGATCGCGCTGGCCTGGATACAGGCCTTCTCGCCGGCCAGCCCGGTGATGCAGCTTTTCGGCCTGTCGCTTGAACCCGGCATGCGCCATCCGCTTTATTCCGCCGGCGGCATTGTTCTGCTGCTCGGTATCTACAACGCCCCGCTTGTGTTTCTCGCCGTTCGCGCCAATCTGCGCCGCGTGCCCGCCGATCTCGTGGAAGCGGCCCGCGCGGTCGGTGCCTCACCGCTGCGCGCAACGCTCGGCGTCATTCTGCCGCTGATCCGTGGCGGTATTTTCGCCGGCGCGGCGCTTGCCTTCGTCTCCTCCATCGGCAATTTCGGCATTCAGGCGATGCTCGGCATTCCCGCCCGCGTGCCGACGCTGATCACGCTGATCTACCGGCGGCTGAATTCCTATGGTCCCTCCGCGCTCAATGACATGGCGCTTCTGGCGCTGCTGCTCGCCGTGCTGACCGTGCTGGGCATGGGCCTTGCCGGATGGCTGAGCCGTATGGGCGACCAGCGCGTCGACGGCGCATCGAAACCGTTCAAGTTTCCGCTTGGCCGTTTCCGTCTTCCGGTCACGGCACTCGCCTGGGGCTATCTCGTTCTGGCATTGGCGCTGCCGCTTTCAGCCCTTGCCGGTTCGGCTCTGGTGCGCGGCTACGGCCAGCCGCTCAATCTGGAAACGCTGACCTTCGAGAACTTTTCCAATGCGCTCTTCCATCACGAGGGCATCCGCGAGGCGTTTTTCACCAGCCTGTGGCTGACCGGGCTTGCCGTTGCCATTCTCATTCCGGTGTCTGTCGCGCTGGGCTATTTCCTCAGCTGGCGCCATGGCGTCACGCCGCGCCTGCTCTATCTCTCCTCGCAGTTGGCCTATGCGCTGCCCGGCATCATCATCGGCGTTGCCATGATCCTGTTTTTCCTCAAACCGCTACCGGTTCTGGGCACCAGTCTCTATGGCACGGTCTGGGTCATCCTCGCCGCCTATCTGTCGAATTTTCTGGCGCTGGCGCTGCAGCCGATTCTTGGCGGTTTCGCCCAGATCGAACGGTCGCTGGATGAAGCCGCACAGGTGGTCGGCGCCGGTATCTTCCGCAGGCTGAAGGATATCATCCTGCCGGTTCTGGCCCCGGCGGCAGCGGCGTCCGCCATTCTGGTATTCATGACCGCGATCAACGAAATCCAGACTTCGGTACTGCTGGTGTCCTCGCGCGCGCAGACCATCGGCCCGATGATCATCTTCCTTGAGGAAGCCGGTTCATCGACACTGGCCGCCGCCGTCGGCTGCCTGATGGTGCTGGTCATCCTCACGCTGATGCTTTTCAGCCTGACCTTCGCAAGACGGCTTCCGCAGGGTGTATTGCCTTGGCACGACTGACAGTGATCAGCGGACTGAACCGCAAGAGTGCCGCCATCTTTCTGGTCGAGGCCGATGGCAAACGTATCCTGTTCGATTTCGGCGACGGGCTGGAACCCGGCGAACACCCCGATATCCGCAGCCTTGGCGTTATCGACGCCATCTTTCTCAGCCATGCCCATTCCGACCATGCCGGCCTGCTGGAAAAGATCGATGACATCGGCGCGCCGCCGGTCTTTGCGACAAAGCGCACGCTGGGTTTTCTGAACGGACGCATCAGCACCAAAGCAGCACAGGTGATTCCGGAGCGCGAATCGTTCCGGTTTGAAGGCATGACGCTGACCACCGGACGCTGCGGTCATGCGCCGGGCGGCGTCTGGTTTCATCTGGAAACGGAAAACGGCGGGTTCATCTATACCGGCGATATCAGCCTGGAATCGGCCGGCATGCCGTTCGATCCGCCGCCGCGCGCGAAAACCCTGCTGATCGACGCCTCCTATGGCGACCGCGACCAGCCGCTGACGGCGCAGATCGACGCCATTGCCGCAAAGGCCAGCGAGGGAGCGGTGCTGTGCTGTCCCGCAGCCGGGCGCGGCGCGGATATGGCCGTGGCGATGGCGGAACGCGGATTGGCGGTTCATGCCAGCGACGTGATTGCCCGGGAAACGCAGATGGCGACAGGGGCGACATTTCCGGTGGTCGACGGCGAGACCGCCAGACCGGATCAGGTCATCATCGCAACCGAATCCAACGGCGAGGCCGGGCTTTCCGCAGAGCTTCTGGCGCGGGGCGGCTTTCGCTTCGTCTTCTCAAGCCATGTGCCCGACGGCACGCCCGCCGCAGCACTGATTGCCCGTGGCGAGGCCGTCTGGATGCCCTGGAACGTCCATCCGCGAAAACGCGATGTGACAGCCCTTGCCGATGATTGCGGCGCGACCACGGTTCTGCCGGCCTTTGTCGACATGGCCAAAGCCCCCGAACTTGCCCGCGCGCTTGGTTCGCGGCTAAGACTGAGCACCGAAACGGAGATCTGAATGACCCAGGAAAAACGCCTCGGCGTTCCCGAACACGTGCCCGAGGCGGAAGCGCGCGAGGATGACCGCCCGCTTCTCTATCGGGTCATCGAGGATTTCGGGCCGCATCGCAAATCGCTGTTTCTGGGAAACCTCGCCGCGGCGGAAGACGCTGACTGCCTGCTTGCAGCCGGCATTACCGAAACGCTGAACGTCTCGATCAACATGTTTCCCGGTCCGCTGGAACTGGCGGACGGCGTCCATATCCGCCGCTACCAGATCGGCATGATCGACGGGGCCGGCAACAGCCCGCATCTGATGGCCGCCGCCGTTCAGACCATCGAAGGCCTGATGAGCGGCTATGTGCCGGCCAAACCGCATTACCCCAAACACCGCAAGGGCCATGTGCTTGTCCATTGCCGCGGCGGGCGTTCGCGTTCGGTCGCGCTGATTGCGCTCTGGCTTTCGGCTTTCGCTCGGCACCGGTTCGAAAGCTTCGAGGCAGCACTTGCCCACCTGCGCGCACTGCGCGGGCTGGATGAGAGCTATCCCCTGCCGCCAATGCTGGCCCTTGCCGATGCCGTCAGAACGCGTAACCTTCTCGGGACAGAACCGACCGTCTGAAGCAGGACATGGCCGACAAATTCGTTTCCGCATCCGATGTTGCCCGGCGGGCCGGCGTTTCCCGTTCAGCCGTCTCCCGCACCTTTACCGAGGGCGCCAGCGTTGCGCCGAAAACCCGGGCGCGGGTGATGAAGGCGGCCGAGGAGCTGGGCTACCGCGTCAATCTTCTCGCCCGCACGCTGCATAAACCGCGCTCCGACCTCGTCGGCCTTGTCGGCGCCAACCTGTCGAACCCCTATATCTCCGCGCAGGTCGATGCGCTGACGGCGGCCCTTCACGGCAACGGGCTGCAATGCATGCTGCTGAACCTGGCAGGCGCCGAAGAAGACGTTGAAAACGCGCTGGCAAAGCTTCTGGAATATCGGGTCCGCACGGTTGTGCTGTTATCCGGTGCGGTGCCTGATACACTGGTGCGGCTGGCCGCTGCCAATGGCACGCGCCTCGTGCTGATCAACCGGCCATTGCCGGACAATATCGGACGCGTCGACCAGATCGAGGCCGATTCAGCAGCTGGCGGCGCGCTGGCGGCGGAAAGGCTGATTGCCGCGGGCTGCCGGAATGTGGCCGTCGTGCTTTCGGCCTCCAGAACATCCGCCAAACTGGCGCGGGCCGAGGCGTTTATCCGGGTGATGGCGGAAAACGGCATACCGGTTACCGAATGGAGCCAGGGCCGCAACACTTATGAAACCGGCATCGAGGCCGCCCATGGCCTGCTGTCCGCACCCGGCATTGACGGCGTTTTCGGCGTTACCGACGAAATCGCGCTCGGCGTGATGAACACGGCCCGGCACGAACTCGGCCTCTGCGTTCCCGACGATGTCTCGGTGATCGGCTTCGATGACGCGCCAATCTCCGACTGGTCGTCGCACCGGCTGACCACCATCCGCCAGTCGCTGTCCTCGCTGACGCAAGCAACGCTGAAGGCCATCACCGGCCCGGCAAGCGCCCCCTCATCGCACCATTTCATCCCCGTCAGCCTGGTTGAGCGGGGATCGGTGAACAAGGCTGGAACGGCCTAGAGACGTCAGATCGCGTTGGCGCGCCGGTCGGCGATATAGAGTTCGCGCAGCTTCAGGCTGGTCGGGCCCGGCTTGCCGTCGCCGATCGGCTGGCCGTCAACAGCAATGACGGGGGTGATGAAGTTGCTGGCGGAAGTATAGAACGCTTCCTTCGCAGCCTTGACCTCTTCGACGCTGAAGGGGCGCTCTTCCACCTTGAAGCCGTTGCGGGCGGCGATTTCCAGCGCAGAGGCGCGAGTAATGCCGGGCAAGACCACATGGGAAAGCGGCCGTGTCACAATCACATCGTCCTGGGTGACGATATAGGATGTGGCCGACGTCTGTTCCGTCACGAACCCGTCCTTTACCAGCCAGGCATCATCGGCGCCCTTGTCATGGGCTTCCATCTTGGCAAGGCTCGGATAGAGCAGCTGGACCGTCTTGATGTCGCAACGCCCCCAGCGCAGGTCTTCAAGCGTCACCACGGTGATGCCATTTTTCGCCGTCGGGGTGTCGATGACCGTCTTCTTCTGGGTGAACATCGAGAAGGTCGGCTCCATATCCTTTTCGAACATGAAATCCCGGTCGCCCGGATTGCCGCGCGAAACCTGAAGATAGATCAGGCCTTCG
Source organism: Martelella mangrovi (assembly GCF_040545495.1). Lineage (NCBI taxonomy): Bacteria > Pseudomonadati > Pseudomonadota > Alphaproteobacteria > Hyphomicrobiales > Aurantimonadaceae > Martelella > Martelella mangrovi. The sequence continues at coordinate 139,839 of NZ_JBEPLY010000001.1, read as the reverse complement.
CGCATGTCGTTACGTTCGGCAATCTCACGGTGAAGCGCGAGCAGGCCTTCATCATCGACCGGCTGCTTGATGCCGATGGCATCGGTGGAGCGCTTCAGCCGCGCGGCATGGCCGTCATAATCGAGCAGCTTGCCATCGAGAACGCAGGTGACCTCGTATATCGCATCGGCAAAGACATAGCCGCGGTCGAAAATCGACACCTTTGCCTGGTCTTCAGGCAGCCATTCCCCGTTCAGATAAACGATGCGTCCCATGATGTATGCTCCTGTGCGTCATTCTGCCGTTTCACCCTCAAAACGGTCATAGCCGCGTATAGTTTTCGATTCAACGTCTATTGTTTCGCTGTTTATTGCAAAGATGAATGATTTCGCGCATCAAACACGCGGAAATTCATCTCAGGCCGCACGTAACCGCTTGACGAGATGGACCATGAAGGCGGTCGCAAACAGCGGGGTTGCCAGATTGACAATCGGGATCGCGACAAAGCCGGCGACCACAAGACCGGCGAGAAAGACGGTGAACCCTCTTTCGCGCCGGAAGGCGCGGGCGGCTTCCGGCGTCATGAAGCGCATCGCCGCAAACTCGAAGAATTCGCGGCCGAGAAGATAGCCGTTGACCACAAAGAAGGCCACCAGATTGACCCCCGGGATCAGCAACAGAAGAAGCGCCAGGATATTGCCCAGAATGATGACGCCGAGGAATTTCAGCGCCTCCTTCATGGCCGTGAACACCGGCAGCGCCGTTCCGGGCGGTTCTGCAGGATAGTGCAGACGCTCGATATGGTCCGCAGCATCATCCAGGAAAATACCGGCGACGAAGGCGGACACCGGCGCCATCAGAAGCGCAAGGCCCAACGCCAGCCCGACGGCGGCAAAAATCAGCAGAACGAAGGTGATCCAGCCGGTCCATTCCGGCATGGTTGGAAACAGATTGGCAAGGACGGGAAAGGCGAGCCACAGGAAAAGCGCCCTGATCGCAAACCAGAGCGCAATCAGACAAAGCAGCGAAAGACCGAGCACCTTCCACAGAATGCTCCGCATCTTGGGGTCGATCAGATCCAAAAGCGCCTGACGCGCTGCTGTCATCAGCATCGGCAGCTCCCCGCCCCTTTTTTCGCGCCCGTCGCGAAAGCCTTGTCTTTCCGATGTAGTTCAGCATCCGCCGACCTGCAAGCGCCGCTTGGCGGAACCGAGCGACTGCGCCTGTATCGCGATGACAGCGCGCGATACAGGCGCGAGCCTTCAGCCGTTTCAGGAATTGTGGCCTTGCTGCTGGGCAAGCCAGTCGAGGCTCTGGTGAAGCCCTGTAAGATCTGCGGTCGCGACCTCCTGCGCATCCGGCCCGTCATAGCTGACCATGATTTCATCGCGCCCGACGCGGGCCGCCGACAGCACCGGCTGGACGATCTTCTGGTCATGGGTCACATATCCGCCTTCGGCCTCATCCTTCTTGAGGTCCTTGACCGGAACGGACGCGATTTCCTGCCCGTCGACGGCAATCGTGAAAACCCCGTCGGGGCTCAGCGTTTCGATCCCGTCAATCGTTGGCAGAACCATGGCGACCGGCGCATTGGCCTTGCTGGCCTTTACGAAAACGGGAATGGCCAGTCCGCCGTCATCGGCCGGCATCCGGCTGGTGGTCAGCCGACAGGTCATCTGACTGTCGCAAACCGCATCCCATGTGCCGCCGGAATCAAACATTTCCGCCGCCGAAGCGGTGGTCTGAAGCGAGAGAATACCAATCACCGAAGCGGCAACACCCGCATACATAATCCTACGCATTCTCATGAACGTCTTCCTCTTCTGCATGTTGACAGCGGCGCGATGAAGACAGCGGTTCCCGCCAGAATTGTGGCGCGAAACATTACAATACCTTAGGGATTTTGATGATGCGCAGCTTGCAAAGCTTGGCATTGTTTCGGCGGTGCTTTGGAAACGCAAAACAAATGCCCGGCTTTCGCGGGGGATCGTTTGTTGACAAACCTATCCTTCAACACGGTGTCATCCTCGTGCTCGACACGAGGATCCAGGCAGCGCGGCAAGGGTTCACAATAAACCGTAGTCGATTCAATCGCTTGAGGTCGCATGGATGCTCGGGTCAAGCCCGAGCATGACACTTGTGGAAAGGCAAGTGAAGGCGTCAACCTGCGTTTCCAAGCGTTTGTCAGCAGTCCGAGCCCGGCTTTGCCGGGCACGTTCAGGCAGGCCTTCAGGCCGCGTCCTTGGCCTTGCGTTCCAGCCGGCGGGCGTGGAGGACGGGTTCGGTGTAGCCATTCGGCTGTTCGCGGCCCTTCAGCACAAGATCGAGCGCGGCCTGAAAGGCGACCGAGTCGTCGAAATGACCGGCCATCGGGCGATAGGCCGGATCGCCCTCGTTCTGGCGGTCGACGACGGCGGCCATCTTCTGCATGGTGGCGACAATCTGCTCCTCGGAGCACACGCCGTGATACAGCCAGTTGGCCATATGCTGCGAGGAAATGCGAAGCGTTGCGCGGTCTTCCATCAGGCCGATATCGTTGATGTCCGGCACCTTGGAGCAGCCGACGCCCTGATCGATCCAGCGCACCACATAGCCGAGTATCCCTTGCGCATTGTTGTCGAGCTCGGCCTGGATTTCCTCTTCCGACCAGTTCGGCCGCACCGCCACCGGCACGGAGAGGATATTGGTCAGGCTGGCGCGTTCGCGGCCCTTCAACTGCTCCTGCACCTTGGCCACATCGACGGTGTGGTAATGCGTGGCATGCAGCGTGGCGGCCGTCGGCGAGGGCACCCATGCGGTGTTGGCGCCGGCCTTCGGCTGGCCGATCTTGGCCTCCAGCATCGCCGCCATCAGGTCGGGCATGGCCCACATGCCCTTGCCGATCTGCGCATGGCCGGAAAGCCCGCATTCCAGACCGATATCGACATTCCAGTCCTCATAGGCGGAAATCCAGGCGGCCGACTTCATGTCGCCCTTGCGGATCATCGGGCCGGCTTCCATGGAGGTATGAATTTCGTCGCCGGTGCGGTCGAGGAAGCCGGTATTGATGAAGACGACCCGGTCCTTGGCGGCGCGAATGCATTCCTTGAGGTTGACCGTGGTGCGGCGCTCCTCGTCCATGATGCCCATCTTCATCGTATCGGGCTTCATGCCGGTAATTTCTTCCACGCGGGTGAAAAGCTCGGCGGCAAAGGCAACCTCTTCCGGCCCGTGCATCTTCGGCTTGACGATATACATCGAACCGGCGCGCGAATTCATGTGACGGCCGCCCTCGCCGATGTCGTAGAGCGCAATCAGGGCCGTGACGGCGGCATCCATGATGCCCTCCGGCACCTCACGGCCATCGCGGTCTAGGATCGCGGGATTGGTCATCAGATGGCCGACATTGCGAACCAGCATCAGCGAGCGGCCGGGCAGCGTCTTCACAGAACCGTCGGGGGCCGAGAAGGTAACATCGCCTGCCAGCCTGCGGGTGAAGGTGCGCCCGTTCTTGCTAACCTCCTCCGTCAGGTCGCCCTTCATCAGGCCGAGCCAGTTGGAATAGGCCAGCACCTTGTCTTCCGCATCGACAGCGGCCACCGAATCCTCGCAATCCATGATCGCCGTGATCGCCGATTCAAGTCCGATATCACCGATGCCGGCAGGGTCGTCCTTGCCAATCATGCTATCGGGGTCGATGAAGACCAGCACATGGAGGTTGTTGTTGACGAAATAGAGCCGGAAAGCATCACCTTCCTCGTCCTTGAAACCGGCATATTGCGCCGGATCGGCAAGGCCGGTTTCGCCGACCGTGCTTTTGACGATGAGAGAACCGTCCTGATAGGAAAAGCCGGTGACATCCGCCCATTTACCGGCTGCCAGCGGCACATTCCTGTCGAGAAAATCCTTCGCCCAGGCAATAACCTTCTCGCCGCGCTTCGGGTTGTAACCCTTGCCCTTTTCCGCGCCGTCCTCCTCGGAAATCGCATCGGTTCCGTACAGCGCATCGTAAAGCGAGCCCCAGCGCGCGTTTGCCGCATTCAGCGCATAGCGCGCATTCATCACCGGAACGACGAGCTGCGGCCCGGCAATGGTTGCGATTTCAGGGTCGACATTGTCGGTCGCAACGGAAAAATCCTCACCCTCGGGCAGGATATAGCCGATCTCGCGCAGGAAGGATTCGTAGGCTGCCATATCCGCCGGCGCGCCGTTTTCCTTGTACCAGGCGTCGAGCTTTTCCTGCATCGCATCGCGGGTTTTCAGCAGCGCCCGGTTTTTCGGCGCAAGCTCGTGCACGATTTCGGAAAAGCCGCTGAACCAGGCTTCCGCGTCCACGCCCGTTCCGGGCAGCACGGTTTCGGTCAGAAAATCATGAAGTGCCTTGTCGAACTGAAGACCGTGTTTTTCGATACGGGCCATGGAGAAAACGCCTTTTCGGATGAATTGTCTGATGCCAATGTAGCGACGCAGGCGACGCCGTCAATTCGGTGTAAATTTGAAATATTATTTCCGAATTGGAATTAATATCGGAATTCCCCGCCCATCGGACAAAAGTAGGGAAAAGGCCCTGCCGAAAACGGCCAGCGGGCGGCGAACACAAAAAGGCCGGCGCAACGCGCACCGGCCTTTGAATGTTTCACGTGAAAACAGGGTTAACGGACCCTTTAGAGAATATAGCGCGACAGGTCCGTATCATTGGCCAGATCGCCGACATGCTCGCGCACATAGTCGGAATCGATCATCAGCTCCTGGCCCGACTGGTCGGGTGCGGTGAACGAGACTTCGTCCAGAACCCGTTCCATCACCGTCTGCAGGCGGCGGGCGCCGATATTTTCGACCGTGGCATTGAGGTGCACGGCGACATCGGCAAGCGCGTCGATTGCGTCTTCGGTGAAATCGAGCTTCATCTCCTCCGTCTCCATCAGCGCCTTGTACTGGCGGATCAGGCTGGCCTCGGTTTCCGTCAGGATACGGCGGAAATCTTCCTTGGTCAGCGCCTGCAGTTCGACGCGGATCGGCAGGCGACCCTGCAGTTCCGGCAACAGGTCGGACGGTTTGGAAACGTGGAACGCGCCGGAGGCCACAAACAGGATGTGGTCGGTCTTGATCGGTCCGTATTTGGTGGCAACCGTGGTGCCTTCGACCAGCGGCAGCAGGTCGCGCTGCACGCCTTCGCGGGAAACGCCCGCACCCATGCGGCCGTCACCGGCGGCAATCTTGTCGATCTCGTCGAGGAACACGATGCCGTCTTCCTGCACCAGACGCATGGCCTCGCGCTGGATCACCTCGTCATCGAGCAGCTTGTCGCTTTCGTCGCGGATCAGGTCTTCATAGGAATTCTTGACCGTGGTGCGGACCTTCTTGGTCTTGTCGCCCATGCCCTTGCCGAACATTTCGGAAAGGTTCAGCACGCCGATATTGGCGCCGGGCATGCCGGGTATTTCGAGACCGGGCATGCCGGAACCGCTGTCGGCAATCTCGATATCGATTTCCTTGTCGTCCATCTCGCCATTGCGCAGCTTCTTGCGGAAACTGTCACGCGTTGCCGGCGATGCGGTCTTGCCGACCAGCGCGTCAAGCACACGCTCCTCGGCATTGGCGTGGGCTTTCGCCTGCACTTCCTGGCGCTTTTTCTCGCGCACCAGAACAAGGCCGATTTCCACCAGATCGCGGACAATCTGCTCGACATCGCGGCCGACATAACCGACCTCGGTGAACTTGGTGGCTTCGACCTTGATGAAAGGCGCGCCTGCAAGTTTGGCCAGACGGCGGGAAATCTCGGTCTTGCCGACACCGGTCGGGCCGATCATCAGAATGTTCTTCGGCATCACCTCGTCGCGCAGATCATCCGGCAACTGCTGGCGGCGCCAGCGGTTCCTGAGCGCGATGGCGACGGCGCGCTTGGCATCATGCTGGCCGATAATATGGCGGTCGAGTTCGGAGACGATCTCGCGGGGGGAAAAATTGGTCATCTGTTACTGCTCCTCAAGCATCGCGGGCCATCAGCAGCGCCGGACCGCTTGTCATGCTGAAAGTTCCAAGCCGGACGAAACCGGCTTTCTCGTAGGCGCGGATCGCCGCCGCGTTGTCGGGATGCGGATCGACGAGGACGCGCTTTGCGTCTTTGTTCAGTGCCCGCTCCGCCATGGCGGAGACGAGACGGGTTCCAAGTCCCTTGCCGATCATCCCGGCCGGGCCGATAAACTGGTCGATCCCGAACGTGCCGGCGGGCTGTTTGGCCAGCGCCGGCTCTTTTTCACGCTCGCCATCGAGATCGCAGAGCTGGATGTAGCCGAATGGCGTATCGTCCAGCAAAACGACGAAAGGCGAAACGGTTGGGTCATCGAGATGCGCACGCATCTGCTCCACCTGCTTTTCCGCCCGTTCCCACCATGCCGCAACATGCGGCGCGGCAAGCCAGCGGGCCATCAGTCCAAGGTCGCTTTCGGCAAGCGGCCTGAAACTTATGGTCCCGTCATGCGGCATCCAGCGTTTCCACGATGATATTGCCGTTGGTGTAGACGCAGATTTCCGAGGCGATCTCCATGCCCCGGCGCGCCACCTCATCGGCGGGCTTGTCGCTGTCCATCAGCGCCCAGGCGGCCGCATAGGCATAATTGCCGCCCGAACCGATGGCCATGACGCCGTGTTCGGGTTCCAGCACATCGCCGTTACCGGTCACAGCCAGCGTGATGTCCTTGTCGGCGACCAGCATCATCGCTTCGAGATTGCGCAGATATTTGTCGGTCCGCCAGTCCTTGGCGAGTTCCACACAGGCGCGCATCAGCTGATCGGGGTATTGCTCCAGCTTGCGCTCCAGCCGCTCCAGCAGCGTGAACGCATCGGCGGTGGCGCCTGCAAAACCGGCAATGACATTGCCCTTGCCGATGCGGCGCACCTTGCGGGCATTGCCCTTCATCACCGTCTGGCCGAGCGAGACCTGGCCGTCGCCGGCCATCACCACCTTGCCGTCCTTGCGCACGGTTATGATGGTGGTCGCGTGCATGGTGCCGAAAGGATTGTGTTCGCTCATGATAAAAACCTCGCTTACGGCTTCGCGAAAGCGCACGAAGCCCTGTCCGGCACCCTATGTAGGCAGCCTTGCCACATTTGCAATCCGTGAAGCTCGGCTCAGGCCATCACTTGCGGTTTCTTGCGGCTCTGGGCGATGATCATGCCGACCAGAATGAGCGCCAGACCGGCAAGCCTCAGAAGCGGTTGCCCCTCCACGCCTTCAACCACATCCATGACCGCGCTCATGAACATCTGGCCGCCGATGATCAGCACCGCGGTATTGACCGCGCCGATCTTCGGAATGACCCAGGACCCGGCCGCCACGAAGATGACGCCGATGGGTCCGGCAAGGTAGCCGTAAAGCGGAACCTCGGAGACTGTCGGCGGAATAAGGCCGCCAATGACGACGGCAACCACGCTGACGGTGATGAAGCCGACGATGTGATTGTAAAACGAGGACATCATCGGCGAGGTCGAAACACTGAGGCGGCCATTGACCTGACGGCTGATGCCGACAAGCACGCCGGCGGTGACGGCAAAGATGATCGAGAAAATCATGCCTGCGCTCCCCCTGACATGATGACGAGAACGCTGCCCGCCAGAATGAAGATGACGGCCGACAGGTCTCTCAGATCAAGCCGTCTGGCGGGAAGGCCGAAAAGGCCCCACTGGTCGGCGGCGAGCGAAAAAAGCACCTGTCCGCCAAGCCCAAGCGCTATCGCGCCTGAAAGCGCCAGCGGCGAATTGACGGCAAGCGAGGCGGCGACAACGGTCGCAGCGCCGGAAACCCCGCCGAGATAGCCCCACCATGGCACGCTGATTTTTTCGGCTTTCGGGGTATTTTCTTCGCTTTCGCGTCTGCGGAAACGGAGGAAGACCAGGATGGCGATCGCGGCGACCGTGCCGCAGCCATGACCGGCCCAGGAGGCATACATGGGCGATCCGTAGAGTGCGACGGTCGCATTCAGATGAGTCATGACGGCCATGATGCAGCCGGCCGCGAAAGCGGCAAGGAAATAGATGAGCGAGGGACGGGCGACAGACGGCATGGAGGGGACTTTCAGGGAGGCGTTCTACTCTAAAGGCTGTAGCCGAGAACCGGACGCAAGAAAAGAAGGAAGGCGCAGGAATGCGGACGCTGCGTCAGGAAGTCGCCTTCGGCCTTCGCAAACATCAGGCACGCCATGACGCACACGCCCCCGATTGCCGCTTTTCTTTTGCGCTTGCCGGGCCTGCCTGTTAAGAAACGACCAGACCGCATATGATGGAGAAAGAAGACAAGCATGGCTGCCGAGACCGAAGCCCGCCGCGCGGAAGTCGCGCGCAAGACCAGGGAAACCGCGATTTCCGTTACCGTCAATGTCGACGGCACCGGTGACGCGCGGATTTCAACGGGAATCGGCTTTTTCGACCATATGCTCGACCAGCTTTCCCGCCATTCCCTGATCGACATGACGATCGAGGCGAAGGGCGATCTGCATATCGACGATCACCACACGGTGGAAGATGTCGGCATCGCCATCGGACAGGCGCTGGCAAAGGCGCTCGGCGACCGGGCGGGCGTGAACCGTTACGCCTCGATCGACCTTGCCATGGACGAGACCATGACCAAGGCCGCACTCGACCTTTCCGGCAGGCCTTATCTTGTCTGGAATGTCGCCTTCCCGTCTGAAAAGATCGGCACGTTCGACACCGAACTGGTGCGCGAATTCTTCCACGCCTTCGCCCAGAATGCCGGTATCACGCTGCATATCCTGAACCATTACGGCGCCAACAGCCACCATATCGCCGAAACCTGCTTCAAGGCCGTGGCCCGCGCATTGCGTGTCGCCGCCGAGATCGATCCGCGGCAAGAGGGCCGCGTGCCCTCCACCAAGGGCATGCTCGCCTGAGAGGAGGCAAGATGGTAAGCTATCTCGTCCTGATCTCGCCCGGCGACAGCGACCCGGCGAAGACCCGCTTCGTCTCCGACCGGTTTGCGTGGCTCGCCTTTCTGTTCGGTCCGTTCTGGCTTCTGGCAAACCGCGCCTGGCTTGCCGGTTTCCTCACGCTTGCGCTTTCCATCGTCTTCGGGGTTGCGGGTTACTTCGAAAGCCTGTCGCTTGCCTCAAGTGTGGCCTCACTGGCGCTCAACCTGCTGATCGGGTTCGAGGCGCGCGAATGGAAAGCGCTCGCCATGGAACGGCGCGGTTTCACGCTTGACGACGTGGTGGTCGCACCGGATATCGAAACAGCGGAAGCAATGTATTTCGCAGATCGCGCCGACCACCGGCCGGTTACCGATTTTGCCCCCGGCCTTGCCGGCAATCGCGGGTCGAGCCCCTCCGGCATCGGCCTGATGGACAGCTATTCAGCAAGATGACGACCATGAAAGTTGCGATTATCGATTACGGCTCGGGCAATCTGCGCTCGGCCACCAAGGCCTTTGAACGGGCCGCGCGCGAAAGCGGCACCGATGCCGAGATCATCCTGACCGACAAGGCGGAGATCGTGGCCGCCGCCGACCGGATCGTGCTGCCGGGCGTTGGCGCCTATGCCGATTGCCGGGCGGGCCTTGATGCCGTGCCGGGCATGGTCGAGGCCATCCGTGAAGTGGCCGAGGAAAAGGCCCGCCCCTTCCTCGGCATCTGCGTCGGCATGCAGCTGATGTCCGAACGCGGCCTTGAAAAGACCGTCTCGGAAGGCTTCGGCTGGATTGCCGGCGATGTCACCGAAATCACGCCCGCCGATCCCGAGCTGAAGATCCCGCAGATCGGATGGAACACGCTGACGCTCAACACGCCGCACCCTCTGTTCGATGGCATTGCGACGGGCGAGACCGGCTTGCACGCCTATTTCGTGCATTCCTACCACCTCGCCGCCAAACGGCCCGAACAGGTGATCGCCACCACCGATTACGGCGGCCCCGTCACCGCCTTCGTCGCCGAGGGCAACAAGGCCGGCAGCCAGTTCCACCCGGAAAAGAGCCAGACGCTCGGCCTGAAGCTGATCGCCAATTTTCTGACGTGGACGCCCTGAGCCTGCCCCTCCTGTATCGAAAGACTGAAGCCAGATGATCCTTTTCCCCGCCATCGACCTGAAAGACGGCCAGTGCGTGCGCCTCAAGCTCGGCGACATGGAGCAGGCGACGATCTATAATCCCGATCCCGCCGCTCAGGCCAAGGCCTTTGAAGACCAGGGCTTTACCCATCTGCATGTGGTGGACCTCAACGGCGCATTTGCCGGCGAAAGCGTCAACGGCGATGCCGTCGACGCAATCCTGAAGGCGACGAAAAATCCCGTACAGCTCGGCGGCGGCATCCGCTCGCTCGAACACATCGAAAACTGGCTGTCGAAGGGCCTTGCCCGCGTCATTCTCGGCACCGTGGCCGTGCGCGACCCGGAACTGGTCAAGGCCGCCTGCAAGGCGTTTCCCGGCAAGATCGCCGTCGGCATCGACGCACGCGGCGGCAAGGTCGCCGTCGAAGGCTGGGCCGAGGCCTCCGAGCTTGAGGTGGTCGAGCTTGCCAAGCGTTTCGAGGGTGCGGGCGTTGCCGCGATCATCTACACCGATATCGACCGCGACGGCGTTTTGTCCGGCATCAACTGGGATTCGACCCTTTCGCTCGCCGCTGCCGTCAACATCCCGGTCATCGCCTCGGGCGGTCTCGCCGCGATGGACGATATCGCCCGCATGACCAGGCCCGACGCCCAGATTCTCGAAGGTGCAATCTCCGGCCGCGCGCTTTATGATGGCCGCATCGATCCGGCCGAAGCGCTTCAGATGCTGAAAGGTCAATGAAACGAATCGGTTACAAGAATCGCCCTAATGCCTTGTTTTAAAGGTGTGAATCTTGAAATCAGGGGTGTTTCGCGCTATATATGGTTCAAGTGGATTGGGGTTTCTCGGTCGGCGTTAGGCTTCGGAGTATTCCGGGGCCTAAAGCTTTTTATGGCCCATAAATGGTTGAAATCGCCTTGGACACGCCTTTGGGCTTCCTGAGTTTCTGAAATTTCGGTTCGATGATTGCAAATGCCTTGTTGGGCTGAGCGGGACGGAGATATTTGAGCCCGGTGGGACGCGCAGTCAGATCGGCAATCTGCAGACCGGTCGAATTTGCTCTCTTGTCCCCGAACACGATATTGAACCCGGGAAATGTCTGACGATAGCTGTTTTGTCCGTCGGCAATCCTCCTGAACTCCAGTTCGAGATCAATGTCCTCTTTATTCCCTCTTTTCTCGAACACGAAGAAATAGCGTTTCTCTTGAATTTGCCTCTGCCTGAGAAACCGGAAAATCTCCTCGACAAGAAATCTCAATGCCAGGGAATAGGGGTTTTCCTGAAGCAGTTCCGACTTCAGTTCACGCTTGTCGATCACTACACTGAATATTCTGAACCGGGCAGCCTGGACCGCATGCGACATATCGGCGAGAAAAGCCGTGCGCGTATCAGCATTGGTCAGAATGGAAAACGGCCCGAACTGCTTTCGTATATCCCTTTCATGGAGTACGACCATGTCATGCCCGAAATGGCGGAACTTGATGGTTTGAAAGGCCGGGACAATTTTTCGGCAATAATCGGAAATTCGGAAGCCGCAGATATTCAGAACGAAAATTGGATACTCGGCGTCAACAGAGACCAGAGAGTGGTCTCCGCTCTCATCCGCATAGAATATGTACTCGCCATTTTCGATCATGGGCTCTATTAAGCTATTGCAATTTCGAAACTGCAAGAGGTTCTGTTTTGACTCTCAAAGCCCGTGTCATCCCCTGTCTCGACGTCAAGGACGGCCGTGTCGTCAAGGGTGTGAACTTTGTCGATCTGATCGATGCCGGCGATCCGGTGGAGGCCGCGCGCGCCTATGATGCAGCCGGCGCCGATGAGCTGTGCTTTCTCGATATCACCGCCACATCCGACAATCGCGAAACGATCTTCGACGTTGTCACCCGCACGGCGGAACATTGCTTCATGCCGCTGACAGTAGGCGGCGGGGTGCGCACGGTGGCCGATATCCGCAAGCTTCTGCTCTGCGGCGCCGACAAGGTGTCGATCAACTCAGCGGCGGTGAAGAACCCTGATTTCGTGGCGGAAGCCGCCGACAAGTTCGGCAATCAGTGCATCGTGGTTGCCATCGATGCCAAGCGGCGGGCCGAAGCCCCGAAGGATGGCGAAAGCGCCTGGGAAATCTACACCCATGGCGGCCGCCAGCCGACCGGGATCGACGCGGTCGAGTTCGCACGCAAGGTCGTTGCCCGGGGTGCCGGCGAAATCCTGCTGACCTCGATGGACCGCGACGGCACCAAGTCCGGTTTCGATCTGGAGCTGACGCGCGCAATCGCCGATGCCGTTTCGGTTCCCGTTATTGCCTCGGGCGGCGTCGGCAATCTCGATCACATGGTCGAGGGCATTCGCGACGGCCATGCAACGGCCGTGCTTGCCGCCTCGATCTTCCACTTTGGTACCTATTCCATCGGCGAGACAAAACAGTATATGGCTGATCACGGCATCGCCATGCGTCTCGACTGAGGCGGGGAGGGAAAAGCATGTCCGAATTCACACTCGCCGATCTTGAGGCGATCGTCGCCAGCCGTGCCACGGCCTCGCCGGAGGAAAGCTGGACGGCGAAACTCGTTTCCAAAGGCCAGCGCAAGGCCGCCAAGAAGCTGGGCGAAGAAGCGGTCGAGACCGTGATTGCCGCGATTGCCGAGGACCGCGAAAACCTGACCGGCGAGACCGCCGATCTTCTCTACCACCTGCTTGTGGTGCTGAAGATCGCCGATATTCCGCTTTCCGATGTCATGGATGAGCTGGCACGGCGCACCGGCCAGTCGGGCCTCGCCGAAAAGGCCGGGCGCGCGCCTTCATGATTCCTGAATTTCACGACACATTTCTCGAGGTGAATGCGGGCGAGGCGCTGGCCGACCCGGTCTCGCCCTATCGCTTCTTCTCGGCGGAAGAATGGTCGCGCTTTCGTGCCGACACGCCGCTGACGCTGACGGCGGAAGAAGTGCGCAAGCTGCGTTCGCTCAACGACCCGATCGAGCTGGAGGAGGTGCGCCGCATCTACCTCTCGCTGTCACGGCTCCTGTCCACCCATGTGGAAAGCTCGCAGATGCTGTTTCGCCAGCGCAGCCGGTTCTTGAGCTTCGGCGAGCAGGACAGCAAGACGCCTTTCATCATCGGCGTTGCCGGCCCGGTCGCCGTCGGCAAATCCACCACCGCGCGCCTGCTGAAACAATTGCTCGCCCGCTGGCCCTCAAGCCCCAAGGTCGATCTCGTCACCTCCGACGGCTTTCTGTTTCCCAATGCGGTTCTGGAGATGGAAGGGCTGATGCGCCGCAAGGGCTTTCCCGAAAGCTTCGACACGGCGGCAATTCTCAGGTTTCTCTCCGCGATCAAGGCCGGCATGCCGAATGTGAAGGCGCCGCTTTATTCGCATCTGAGCTACGATGTGATGCCGGACAATTTCACCACCGTCGACCGGCCCGATATCCTGATCTTCGAGGGCATCAACGTGCTGCAGGCCCGCAGCCTGCCCGCCGGCGGGCGCATGGTGCCGATGGTCTCGGATTTCTTCGACTTCTCGATCTATATCGACGCCAATATCTCGCTGATCCACCACTGGTATATCGAGCGCTTCAAAAAACTGCGCAACACCGCCTTCCAGGATCCGGCCTCCTATTTCCACCGCTATGCGCAGCTTTCGGAAAAGGACGCGCTGTCGACGGCGGAGGATTTGTGGAACAATATCAACCTCAAAAACCTCGAGGACAATATCCTCCCCACCCGCCCCCGCGCCGACCTGATCCTGCGCAAGGGCCAGGACCATCTGGTGGAAACGGTGGCGCTGAGGAAATTGTGAGGGGGGAAGCCGGAATGTGGGACAGAGCCTCTTTGAGGGCTGCGCCTGCTGGTCAAGGCCCATCCCTTTTGCGTCACCCTCGGGCTTGACCCGAGGGTCCAATCACCTCTGTCACGAGAAGCGTCAATGGTCTTTGCGGCGCGTATCGCAATGGCTGAAGGTCACAGCCAGTGCCAGCCTTGCGGAAAGAGCCTGGATCCTCGGGTCAAGCCCGAGGATGACGCTACAGAGATGGAGAACTTACCCGCCGCAGCGTCAGATTGATCCGTCCGCCGTTCTTCAAAAGCGTCGAGGTGCCGGGATAGGTGCGGGTCACGCCATGATAGGCAAGCCGGCTTTTGCCGGCAAGCAGCACGATATCGCCGCTTGCCAGTTTAAGCGACACGGCCTTGTCCTTTCGGTCCGTGCCGCCGACACGGAAAAGGCAGGTATCGCCGAGCGAGATCGAGAGCACGGGGGCTGAAAAATCGGCCTCGTCGCTGTCCTGATGCATGCCCATTTTCGCCGTATCGTCATAGAAATTGATCAGGCAGGCTTCCGGCGGTTCGCGATAACCGGCAAGGTCGCGCCAGAGTGCCGTCAGCCGTTCGGGCATTTGCGGCCACGGCCTGCCGGTAACCGGATGGGTCGCCTGATAGCGGTAGCCGCGTTCCTTGTCAGTAACCCAGCCGAGCGGGCCGCAATTGGTCATGCGCACGGACATCGGCTTTCCCGTGCGCGGCATGGCCGGCACGTAAAGCGGGGCATCCGCCACCACGGCGCGGATGTCTTCGACCAGCGCCGCCTGTGCAGCGCGGTCGAGATAGTCCGGCAGATAGCGAAAGCCCTCGGGCAGGCCGGGTTTGTCAGCGCTCATGACTCACTCGTCCGACGCGGGCTTGCCGCGCATTTTCTTGATGGTCGACCGGCCGGCCTTTGCCTTCAGCCGCCGCTCGATCGAGCCGCGCGTCGGCTTTGTCTTGCGTCTTTTCGGCGGTGGCGGGGCGGCAGCGGCCAGGATCAGTTCCTTCAGCCGCTCGCGCGCCGCCTCGCGATTGCGCTCCTGGCTGCGGTGGGCATTGGCCTCGATCATCAGGACGCCCTCCTTGGAGACCTTGCGGCCACCAAGGCGCATCGCATTGCGCTTCACCCGTTCCGGCAGGGAGGGCGAGGCGGCAAGGGGAAAGAACAGTTGAACGCCGGTCGCCACCTTGTTGACATTCTGCCCGCCGGGCCCGCCGGACAGCACGAACTGCTCGGTCAGCTCCCAGCCGAGAATGGTGATACGGTCGTTGATGATGAGGTCACGCGATGCCATGGCTGGCGTTATCTCATGCCGCCCCCTGCCCTTCAAGGCCGCAGCGGTTCCTGCCGCGTTCATCACATTTTGCATGTCTTGCCATTATGAATTATGTTTATCAAACTTTTCTTGTGTTGAGTGAGAACAAATTCATC
The DNA here is from genome assembly GCF_040545495.1 of Martelella mangrovi. Lineage (NCBI taxonomy): Bacteria > Pseudomonadati > Pseudomonadota > Alphaproteobacteria > Hyphomicrobiales > Aurantimonadaceae > Martelella > Martelella mangrovi. The sequence continues at coordinate 124,591 of NZ_JBEPLY010000001.1, read as the reverse complement.
GAGGAATTTTCCATGTTTTTCAATGGGGTATGGAATGTTTGGGGCACTAAAAAACTGGTGGGAACGGTGGAAGCATGACGCGGCGATCGATCGCCTTGTAATTAAATATAAAAGGTTGGGCGTAGCCGATCCCTACGCGGCAGCATTCCGTGAAATCTCCATGCTAATCCAGCTTGAAGAGTTCCGCGACTACGCCACAGAGGCCTACCTAACGAAAGGAACCAACGTCAACACAGCGAAGAAAGAGTGGCTAGAAGAAAACGGACCAATTATTTCCGCCGTTTTTGACCGAGAACAATCAGGGGCCATTCACGCTGCTATTTGGGATATGCCGGTCAACAAAGCGCTTAACGAGACGGCTTTTAAAAAGTGGGAGGAGGATACAGATGCGCTGATGATCCACTCCAAACCAAGTAAATATTATAAACGCGTTATCGACAGGCTCTAATTGTTCTAAGAAGCGTTCGTATATTGATGATGTGAAATTCTTCACACTCTCTCATGCCGCCCCTGCCCTTCAAGGTCACACGCTTGACGTCGACGGAAAACGGGCCTACTGAGCCGTTACGGCAAGGGACGCCGGCCGCCCGCGGGTTTTTGAGAAACCCATGGTGAAGTTCCCCTTGAACCGATGAGCGATGTTTTGAAAACCTTGCGCATTCGCGGTTTTGGCAATGCGGGCACCGAAACACCTGACAGGCGAATGCGAAGGAAAGACTTCGCCATGCCCCATTTATCCAATGCACCCCTGCCATCGCTTGAGGCCGTCAAGGATCAGGCCAAACGCCTGCGTGCCCATCTTGACCGCGAAGGTGAGGCAATCACCCATTCGCGCGCGCTGGAACTGATTGCCGCGCAATACGGCTTTCGGGACTGGAACACGCTGCACGCCAGGATCGGCAACCGCCCGCCGCTTAATCCGTGGCTGCTCGGTTCGCGCGTTTCGGGAACCTATCTCGGCCACGCCTTCAACGCCGAAATCATTTCGGTGAAGGCGTTTTCAAACAAGCCGGGGCATTATCGCCTGACGCTGAAATTCGATGACGCCGTCGATGTCGTGACCTTCGACAGTTTTTCGGCCTTCAGGCGGCGGATCAACTGCACGGTTGACGAAACCGGCCGGTCGCCCGCGAAAACCTCCGACGGCAGGCCGCATGTGGAACTTGCGTGGTAGAGCCCGCCATTCCCCACGCGAAAAAACGGAAATGCCCGGCGCCAGACGGCAACCGGGCATTTCACACGCTCCTCCTGCGTATGGTTTTCAGGCCGCGGCCATCATCTTCGGCGATGCCGCCTTCACGCCGGCGTCCACATGGGCTTCAAACTTGGCGAAATTGTTGACGAACATGTCCACCAGTCTTGCCGCCTGCGCGTCATAGGCGGCGGGGTCGCTCCAGGTGCCGCGCGGGTTCAGGATGGCCGCGTCGACGCCTGGAATTTCGACCGGCACCTCGAAACCGAAATTCGGGTCCGTCCGGAATGTTGCGCCGGAAAGCCTGCCGGCCAGTGCCTCGGCCAGCATGGCGCGGGTCTGGCGGATCGGCATGCGGCTGCCCGTGCCATAGGCGCCGCCGGTCCAGCCGGTATTGACCAGCCAGCACTGAACCCCGTGCTTTGCGATCAGCGATTTCAGCAGATTGCCGTATTCGGCCGGATGACGCGGCATGAAGGGCGCGCCGAAGCAGGTCGAAAACGTCGCCTCGGGCTCGGTCACGCCCTTTTCCGTGCCTGCCACCTTGGCGGTGTAGCCGGACAGGAAGTGGTACATCGCCTGATCCGGCGTCAGTTTGGCGATCGGCGGCAGCACGCCGAAGGCATCGGCCGTCAGCATGATGATCGTCTTCGGGTGCGGCGCAAGCCCGGTGCGCGAGGCGTTGGGAATATAATCCAGCGGATAGGCGCACCGGGTGTTTTCCGTCAGCGACCCGTCATCGAAATCCGGCACCCGGTTCTCGTCGAGCACGACGTTTTCCAGAACCGTGCCGAAACGCTTGGTGGTGGCGTAGATTTCCGGCTCGGCTTCGGCCGAAAGCCGGATGGTCTTGGCGTAGCAGCCGCCCTCGAAATTGAACAGGCCGTTTTCGCCCCAGCCATGCTCGTCGTCGCCGATCAGCGTGCGCGAGGGATCGGCGGAAAGCGTGGTCTTGCCGGTGCCCGAAAGGCCGAAGAACACCGCCGCGTCATCCGCCGCGCCGACATTGGCCGAGCAGTGCATCGGCATCACGCCGCGGGTGGGCAGAAGATAGTTGAGCGCGGTGAACACCGACTTCTTCATTTCACCCGCATAGGATGTACCGCCGATCAGTACCAGACCGTTTTCAAGATCGCAGGCAATCACCGTTTCCGTGCGGCAGCCATAGCGCTTGGGATCCGCCACGAAGGTGGGCAGGTTGATGATGGTGAGCTTCGCCTCGAACGCTTCGAGATTGTCGCGCTCGGGACGGATCAGCAGGTTGCGGATGAACTGGGCATGCCAGGCATATTCGGTGATCACCCGTGTGGGCAGGCGATTTTCGGCGTCGGCGCCGCCGATCAGATCCTGCACGAACAGCTCCTTGCCGCGCGCATGATCCAGCATGTCGGCCTTCAACAGTTCGAAATGCTCCGGCGACATCGGCTTGTTGTTATCCCACCAGATATGATCTCTGGTGCTGTCGTCGCAAACGATGAACTTGTCCTTGGCAGAACGCCCCGTGTGCTGGCCGGTGAGCGCGCGCAGCGCACCGTCTGCCGTCAGGACCGCTTCGCTGCGGCGAAGCGATTCCTCGCACAGTTCCGGCGGCATCAGATTGTAGTAGATGCCCGCCAGATCCTTCAGACCCGTATTTTCAACCGGAAAACGACGATTGTAGATTCCATGCTCCACCATGCGAAATGCCTCTCCAAACAAAATCTAATTTTTTAAAAACATATTAAATTTGTTCGCATCCGACAACAGGAAATCTGACAAAATATAATAATATCATGCATTTAATCGATTAAAGAAAATTGGCATTTTGCATGTTTTCCGGATTCTGAAGGATTCTCAGGCTGTTAACCGGATCGGGCAGCGGCACTTGAAATTCGATTTGATTCAATTGAACGCCCGCTTTGGTTGATCTTGCCACAATTTGTTCCAGTTTTTTTCCAACAAATGCTAGAAATCGCGAGACGGAGAACAATCTTGCCGTCCAAAGACCATAAAACTGCAGTCAGGGAGCCCCAAATGCAGACAATCGCGCTCGTGGATGACGACCGGAACATTCTGACCTCGGTGTCGATTGCGCTGGAATCCGAAGGTTATCGTGTCGATACCTATACCGATGGCGCCACGGCGCTGACCGGGCTGCAGGCCAACCCGCCGCAGCTGGCCATCTTCGACATCAAGATGCCGCGCATGGACGGGATGGAGCTTTTGCGCCGCCTGCGCCAGAAATCGGATATTCCGGTGATCTTCCTGACCTCGAAGGACGAGGAAATCGATGAACTCTTCGGCCTGAAGATGGGCGCCGACGATTTCATCACCAAGCCGTTTTCCCAGCGGCTTCTGGTGGAGCGTGTGCGCGCCGTGCTGCGCCGCGTTGCCGCCCGCGAGGCCGCCATTGCCGGCGGCGGCAAGCCCGCCGAGGGCGAGGCCAACCGGCCGCTGGAACGCGGCCCCCTGGTGATGGACCGCGAACGCCACACCTGCACCTGGAAGGGCGACCCGGTGACGCTGACAGTCACGGAATTCCTGATCCTGCATTCGCTGGCCCAGCGCCCCGGCGTGGTCAAGAGCCGCGATGCGCTGATGGACGCAGCCTATGACGATCAGGTCTATGTCGACGACCGCACGATCGACAGCCACATCAAGCGCCTGCGCAAGAAATTCAAGCTGGTTGACACTGATTTCGATATGATCGAAACCCTTTACGGCGTCGGCTATCGTTTCCGCGAAGCGGCCTGACGAGGGGCCGTGGCGCCGGAAGCGTGATGCGTGCGACCACACTCAGAACGCATTCGCGGGCTTCATAGAGGCTTGGACAGCCACCGCAGGCAGGGCGAAGATTGACGAACACCAGCGATAAAGCCGAGAGCAGGAAGCCGGGCCGGCGCTGGCGCAAGCCGTTTGCGGTGATGCGCTGGGTTCTGGCGTCGACGGTGTTTTCCAGCCTCAACTGGCGTATCCTGTTCTTCAATCTTCTGGCGCTGTTCTTTCTCGTCGGCGGGATTCTCTATCTCAACCAGTTCCGCGAAGGGCTGATCGATGCCCGCGTTGAAAGCCTTCTGACCCAGGGCGAAATCATCGCTGGCGCGATTGCCTCGTCGGCCTCGGTCGAAACCGATACGATGACGATCGACCCGCAGAAGCTTCTGGAACTGCAGGCCGGCGAAAGCGCGCGGCCCACCTCCAGCGACGAGGATCTGCGTTTTCCCCTCAACCCGGAAAAGGTCGCGCCGATCCTGCGGCGGCTGATTTCGCCGACCCGTACACGTGCCCGGATCTACGATCCCGATGCCAATCTGATCCTCGATTCACGCTATCTCTATTCGCGCGGACAGGTGCTGCGCTACGACCTTCCGGACACCGCGCAGACGACGACGGAAAGCATTTCCGACAGGCTCGGCAATCTGATGAACCGGTTCCTGCAGCCGGGCAACCTGCCGCGCTATGAAGAGGCTCCCGGCGGCGATGGCTCGATCTATCCTGAAGTCACCAAGGCGCTCGATGCCCAGCGCTCGGCCGTCGTCCGGGTGACCGACAAGGGCCGGCTGATCGTCTCCGTGGCGGTTCCGATCCAGCGTTTTCGCGCCGTGCTCGGCGTTTTGCTGCTGTCCACCCAGGCCGGTGACATCGACAAGATCGTCCACGCCGAACGGATCGCGATCATCCGCGTCTTCGGCGTCACGGCGCTGGTCACCATGATCCTGTCCTTCATGCTGTCGTCGACGATCGCAAGCCCGCTGCGCCGCCTGTCGGAAGCCGCTGTCCGGGTGCGCCGCGGCGGCCCGCGCGAACGCGAGGAAATCCCGGATTTCTCCGCCCGTCAGGATGAGATCGGACACCTTTCCACAACGCTGAGGGAAATGACCACGGCGCTTTACGACCGGATCGACGCGATCGACAGCTTCGCCGCCGATGTTGCCCATGAGCTGAAAAACCCGCTGACCTCGCTTCGAAGCGCGGTCGAGACCCTGCCTCTTGCCAAGACGAAAGAGTCCAAGGCCCGCCTGACCGAGATCATCCAGCATGACGTGCGCCGTCTCGACCGACTGATCAGCGATATTTCCGATGCCTCCCGCCTTGATGCCGAACTGGCGCGCGAAGATGCCAAGCGTTTTGACGCCGAAGTCCTGCTCAAGGACCTGATCACCATTTCGCGCGAGACCGGGCGACGCCACAAGCCGGTCGAGATCGGCTTTTCCATCAGCCCCGAAAACCACAGCAAGGGCGCTTTCGAGACATTCGGCCACGACCTCAGGATCGGCCAGATCGTCACCAATCTGATCGAAAACGCCCGTTCCTTCGTGCCGGAAACCGGCGGCCGCATCGATGTCACGCTGGCGCGTGCGCGCAACCAGATCATTATCACCGTCGACGACAACGGACCCGGTATCCGCCCGGATGCGGTGGAGCGTATTTTCGAGCGCTTCTACACCGACCGCCCGGACGGCGAGGCCTTCGGACAGAATTCCGGCCTCGGCCTTTCCATTTCCCGCCAGATCGCCGAAGCCCATGGCGGCACGCTGACGGCGGAAAACATCATCGATCCGGACAGTGCCCCGGATAGCGATGCCGGCGGCGACCCCGATGACACCAACATCAAGGGCGCCCGCTTCACCCTCACCCTGCCGGCCGCTGGCGGCAAGGCGCAATGACGGCGCTGCAGAACGCCAACCGGCATGCGACTGCCATCGTCCTCGGCTCCACCGGTATCCTAATTTGCGGGCCATCCGGCGCAGGCAAGAGCGAGCTGGCGCTTGCCCTTCTGCACGCCGCCCACCGGGACGGGCTTTTTTCCGCGCTCATCTCGGATGATCAGGTGCTGATATCGTCGGCCGGCGGGCGGGTGATTGCCGCCACGCCGCCTGCGATTGCCGGGCTGATCGAAATCCGCGGTTCCGGTCTTGCGTCTGTTGAGCATCTCGACTGTGCCGTCATGGACTTTGCGCTCACCCCGGTATCCGCCGAAAACGCCGTCCGGCTGCCGCCGTTTGACAGCCGGTTCGACCTCGGCGCAGGCATCTTCCTGCCGCAGGCTTTCCTGCGCTGGCCCGCGCCCGACCCGCTTTCAAAGCTTCTGGCCTTGTGCCCCGGCCTTGAGACCGGACGCCCGGCACGGCTTTCGCCGGCCGGAAAAGATCCGTAAAACCCGTCGTCACCTAGTTGCCGGCTTGTGGTCGCCTTGCATCATCGCCATCCGCCCGTCTGTTTTCATGTGGTATTTTAGCCGTTTTGGCTTGCACTTCGCGCCCGCTTCGACAAGATGCGAAAGAAGGCGGACAAGGTTGATTGTTGTGTAAGGAGCAGGGTGAAGATGATCGGACTGGTGCTTGTGACCCATGGCGGCCTGGCGGACGAGTTCCGGCTGGCGGTTGAGCATGTCGTCGGGCCACAGGACGCCATCGAGACCGTTTCCATCGGCCCGGAAGACGACATGGACCGGCGCCGCGACGACATTCTCAACGCCGTCGGCAATGTCGACAGCGGCAATGGGGTGATCATCCTGACCGACATGTTTGGCGGCACGCCCTCCAATCTGGCCATTTCGGTGATGAACAACGGTACGATCGAGGTGATTGCCGGCGTCAACCTGCCGATGCTGATCAAACTCGTGGCGGTGCGTGCCGATAATGACATGGCCAAGGCGCTTGCCGAGGCGGAAGATGCCGGACGACGCTACATCAATGTCGCAAGCCGCGTCCTCAGCGGGAAATAACAGCATCGATGGAAGAACCGGTCTCGCGTGAACTCACGATCGTCAATCGCAGGGGGCTCCACGCCCGCGCCTCCGCCAAATTCGTGCAGACGGTCGAACAATTCAGTGCATCCGTCAGCGTTGCCAAGGACGGGATGACGGTTGGCGGCACCTCGATCATGGGGCTGATGATGCTGGCTGCCAGCATTGACAGCACGATCATCGTTTCAGCGGCAGGCCCCGATGCACAGGCCGCGCTCGATGCCATCGAGGCGCTTGTGGCCAACCGCTTCGGCGAGGAACACTAGAGTAGAGCCCTTCAGGTTTATATGGAAGCGTTCTGCGGCAAGGAATTTGCGCCAGGACCAAGGGCTTTGGCGCAGGGCATAGCCGAAGCTATGTCCAAGCCGAAGACCGCCGGTAATGGCGCAAATTCATGCCGCCCTTCAGGGTTTGCCGAAACCGGCCCTCCACTTTGTCGAAACCCTTCGCCATAGCTATGGCTATGCCGCGCGGGCTTCTTCGCGTGGAATGACCGGTTTGGGCAAACAGAACTGTTTCCATATAAACCTGAAGGGCTCTGGGCCGTTTCAGCCGGACGGAAACCAGCTCGTGTCAATGCGAGTATGGTGGTCGACGAAATCGCAGAGCCGGACCAGTTCGTCTTCCTTCAGCACTTCGACCGTACCGTTTTCACGCCGGATCAGCCCGTCCTTCTGCAGCGCCGTGAAGGAGCGGCTGACATAGACATTGGTGAGCCCCAGAACGTCGGAAATCTCCGTCTGGTTAAGCGGCAGCCGAAAGGTGGTGGTCATCATCTTGTTGGCGATCCGCAGGCGGGCCATCAGATCAAGCAGGAAATAGGCGATCCGCTCGCGCGCGTTCATCCGGCCGTTGGCCCGCAGAAAGTCGGTGAGGACCACCTGATTGCGCACTGCAAGTGCAAACAGAAGGGCCGCAAGCTGCGGCGCGCTGGTGAACACCTCGTCCAGATCCTTCTTCGGGAACGGACAGAGCAGAACATCCTCCGCCGCCCGCAAAACCGTGGTGCGTTCATTGAACGCGATATCGGGAAAGCCGATGATATCGCCCGGATGATGGATTTCGACAATCTGCCGCCTGCCGTCCTTCATGTCGGCATAGCTGTAGAGCCAGCCATGCCGGACCACATAGAGATTGGCGTTGCGCTCACCGACCTGGTGAATTTCAACACCCTTCTGATACGCCCGCTCTTCGCGCTCGAGACGCGCGATATTGTCCAGCGAACACGGGCTGAGCGTCGCATAATGCGACAGTTTCTGCGTCAAACAGCTGTCCTGGCTCATCGTCCCCAACCTCCCAAAATGCGGCAAGACGCCCTAAGAGATTCAAATCCCGGCAAAAATGGCGTGCCGGGGCCACCGCCGCAACGGAAAACTGACCGGTTTTGTGCAGCAGGTGACTTTATTTAACAAAATCGTCCGATTTCAAACCAGTTTAATGCAGGCACAGGCCAAACAGGTCAGATACGGGGTTACCACGAGGAGACCCTTCATGTCCGAAGCCCGCCCAAAGCGGCGGAAGGGGACGCATCAAGTGTCCTCCGCCATAGCCATTATCGATCCATTCTGCCTGACGCCCTCAACCACAAAAGCACTCGACACCGAACAGGTCGGCGGTACCGAAGCCGTTGTCCTCAGGGTTGTGCAGGCGCTCAGTGACAGTTTTCATTTCCATTTCTACCAGAATGGCCGGCTTGACATGGACCGCGACGACTGCGGTCTCTACCGGCCGCTCGATACCGTCAGTGCGGCAAATCTCGCCGGCGTCAACAGCATCATTGTCATCAATTCCTGGAAAACCGCGCTGAAGGCGCGCAAGCTCAACGCCAACTGCCCGGTATATCTCTGGTCACACGCCCATCCCGGCCGCCACAACCGCCGCATGGGCGAAGCGTTGGCCGACGCGGGTATCGAGATCATCTGCGCCTCGCGCGCCCATGCAGACCATGTCACCCGCTTTCTTGTTCCGGAAAACCGCCGCCTACCGAAAATCGGCTGGATCTATTCGCCGGTCGAAGATGATCTTGTGGCCGACAATACCCCGCGCGACCACGACCGGCTGCTGTTTCCCGGCATGCCGCTGAGGGGAATTTCCGAAATTCTGGCAACATTCAACGCCGTCAGACAGGACCGGCCAACGCTTCAGCTCGATATTGCCGAACCTGCCGGTCCGGTCTGGTCGGGCAGCTTCCCACCGGCCGGCGTGAACTTTCTCGGGCGGCTTTCCAGAAGCGCGATGATTAACCGGATGCGCCGCTCGCTCTGCGTTTTCTACCCGCAAACCCGCCACGACGACCCGTTCAACATGCTGCTTGCCGAAGCCAATGCCGTGGGCACGCCTGTCATCGCCCAAAAGGGGCTCGGCGCCAATGATGAAATTGCCGGAACAGCCGGGCAGACGCTGGATACCAATGACCTGAAGGCCGTCGGCGAACGGCTCGACATGTGGCGCCTTGCACAGCCGGCAATCGACGTGCCGCCCGCCTTGCGGATGACGGCCGTGGCCGCCGCATGGCATGAAAAGCTCGGGGAAAGAACGCTCGGCAGGCCGAATCCGCCAGGTGTGGTGCCGCACGGCCTTTCATCCCGACCAGCGGCAGCGCCGGAAAAATAACCGGCAGTCCGTTGTCCCCGGCTCGGTAATTTGCCGCAGTTTCTTCTTCAAATGCAAAAACGCCACGCACCGGTCACGATGCGTGGCGTTTTGCTGTGGTTCCGCCCGCCTCAGCCGACGTGACGCAGATCCTCGGGCAGGAGAGCCGACGGCATGCTCTGATAGCAGACCGGGCGCAGGAAGCGACGGATTGCCATGGTGCCCACCGATGTGGCGCCGAAATTGGTCGAGGCGGGATAGGGTCCGCCATGGACCATGGCATCGGCCACCGCAACGCCGGTGGCAAAGCCGTTAGCCAGCAAGCGGCCGGCCTTGCGCTCCAGCATCGGCACCAGGCTACGGGCAAATTCGGTGTCGTCGTCGTCCATATGCAGCGTGCAGGTAAGTTGCCCCTCCATCCGTTCGGCAATAGCGCGCATTTCCTGCGCATTGGCCGCCATCACCACGATGCCGAGCGGGCCGAAAACCTCATGCGCCAGCGCCGGATTGGCGAGAAAATCCTTGCCGCTGACGGTAAACAGCGCCGGTGCGCCCTCGCGTCCCTCGCAGGCGGCCTGCACCAGCGTCTTGACGCCGTCTGTTCCCGCAATCTCCGTGCGTCCCTGACGGAAAGCATCGGCAATGCCCTCGGTCAGCATCACCGACGGGCCGACCTCGCCAAGCGCCTTTGCGGCCGCTTCGGCAAAACGGTCGGATTCCGGCCCCGCCAGCGTGATTGCGATGCCGGGATTGGTGCAGAACTGGCCGACACCCATGGTGAGCGAACCGGCCCAGCCCTTGGCAATATCTTCACCGCGGTTTGCCAGAGCATCGGGCAGCAGGAAATTCGGATTGACCGAGCCAAGCTCGCCGAAGAACGGAATCGGCTCGTCGCGCTGGGCGCACAGGTCGAACAGCGCCCGGCCACCGGCAAGCGATCCGGTAAAGCCGACCGCCCTGATCAGCGGATGGGTGACAAGGGCCGAACCGGCCTCGCGGGATGCGCCCTGCAAGAGCGAGAACACGCCCGGATGAATGCCGCATTTTTCCGCAGCCGCGGCAATCGCTTCGCCCACGATCTCGGCCGTGCCGGGATGGGCGGGGTGCCCCTTGACGACAACCGGGCAGCCGGCGGCAAGCGCGGACGCCGTATCGCCGCCGGCGGTCGAAAACGCCAGCGGGAAATTCGACGCGCCGAAAACGGCAACCGGACCGATCGGCCGCTGTACCATTTTCAGGTCCGGGCTGGGCGGCGTCGCATCCGCATTGGCGGGATCATGCCGGCGATCAAGATAGTCCCCATCGAGAATATGGCGTGCAAACAGGCGCAGCTGACCGGTGGTGCGCCCGCGCTCGCCCTCGAGACGCCCGGCGGGCAGGCCGCTTTCGGCCGAACCGATTTCGGTGATGTCGCTTCCGCGCTTTTCGATCTCGTCGGCGATCTTGTTCAAAAACGCCGCACGCTCCTGCCGGGTCGAATAGCCGTAGGTCCAGAACGCCGCCTCGGCGGATTTGACGGCCTGATCGATCCGCTTTTCATTGGCTTCGCAGAATTCAAGCGGCGCGCCGCTGGCGGGGCGGGATGTAAAGGTAACATCCGTCGCCAGCCATTCGCCACCGATCAGATGTTTGCCATGCGGTTCAAAAGTCATAGTGAATTCTCCTCGGGAGTTATTCTTCAATACCCGGACAATGCCGGTTCAAATGAGATCGCGTTCGGAAAGATTTGTCATCAGCGCGCGCACGCCGAATGTCCAGGGCGCGCATTCCGTCGAAAGCCGGACGGTGTTTTCAAGGCAGCCGAGACCGGGCGCGGAAATCGCCACCCTGTCGCCCGGCTTGTGGGTAAAGCCTTCGCCCGGCAGATCGCGGTCCTCGGTCGGGGCGAACAGCGTGCCGAGATAGAGCATGAAGCCATCGGGATACTGGTGATGCCGGCCAATGGTCTGGCGGACCAGGGTTTCGGGATCGCGGCTGATTTCCGCCATCGATGAATGCCCCGTCATCGTGTAGCCGTCTTCTCCCTCGACTGTCAGGGTCAGTTCGGCGCGGCGGACATCGTCCAGCGTGAACTCGCCATCGAAGAGCCTGATCATCGGGCCGATCGAGGCGGATGCATTATTGTCCTTCGCCTTGCCGAGCAGCAGCGCCGAACGCCCCTCGATATCGCGAAGATTGACGTCATTGCCAAGCGTTGCGCCGACAATTCTGCCGGCAGACGACACGGCGAGAACCACCTCCGGCTCTGGATTGTTCCAGTGCGATGCCGGGTGCAGGCCGACCTCGGCGCCGGGCCCGACGGCCGAAAGCGCCTGCGCCTTGGAAAACACCTCCGCATCCGGGCCGATACCGACCTCGAGATACTGGCTCCACAGCCCTTCGCCGATCAGCGCCTGTTTGGCGGCCTCGGCTGCCCTGGACCCTGCTTCTATGTTTTTCAGGCTGTCGCCGATGGCCGCGCCGATGCGCGCACGAATGGCTTCGGCCTTGCCGGGGTCGCCCGCTGCCTTTTCCTCAATCACCCGTTCGACCATCGAGCGGGCAAAGGTAACGCCGCAGGCCTTGACGGGTTGAAGGTCCGAGGGGCACAGAAAGTGGATACGGCTCTCATCGCCGGGCGCGGCTTCGGCGATTTCCTCCAGCATGCCAAGCCGGAAACCGGGCGCCTCGATCACATAACCCGCCGGATCGTCCATTTCGCAGATGTCGCGCACAAGCGGCGCAACCTCGGACGTGATGTCATAAACCGCGCCGCCGCGCAGGGTTACGACGGCCGGCCCTTTTGCCTCGGGCAGAAAAACGCGTCCGAGCCAGACGCCGTTTTCATCATCAATGATTGCCATGCCCAAATTCCCCCGTGTCCGGCGCGATGAACGCCGTTTCCGTCCCGGACCCAACGTCTGTTCACACTTAAGCGACAATCAGACGGGTTTCCAGTCTCCGGCGAAATTCGTTGAGGAAAGGCAATCGGCCGGACCGTTCTGGCCCGGCCGAAAGATTTTCCGGCACCGCCGGTCAGTCGCGGCTCAGACGACCTTGAGCCTGGTCAGGTGTTTTTCGATCTGGGCGACCGGCTGGTTGGCCAGTTCCTTCTGGATTTCGGTGCGCGCCGTGTCTTTGGTCTGCTGCGTGAAATACGGACGCAGGACACCGATCGCAGACGGCGGCGCGATCAGCACATAATCCTCGATCGTCTTTTCATAGACCAGCGCGTTGAGGCGTTCGGCCACACCCTTGAGAAAGTCCTGCTCGGCCTGTTCATGCCAGTCGGTCTCTTCCATGGCGCTGCGACCGTCGCCGACCGAGGAATGCGAACGGCCGGGCCGGTCTGTTCCGATCTCGCGCGATGACGCGTTATTCTGGGCAAAACGCTCGGCCACGCGCAGCTTCAGTTGCTCGACATCACCGATGTTTTCCATGAACATCGCCTGCGCACCATCGCACACGATCACCCAGGATTTCGACGGAACTTTAAACATGGCCATAAGCCAACCTCCTTTGTAAATGCCGATAACATGCCTGAACAGCAACCGATCAGACGGAAACGTTGTTCCTCAAAAAGATGGCATAATTTGCGTTTTGTCATTTTTACCCGCACGGTCCTCTGCCATGCGTCGGGTTGAAAGGCGGAACAGGTCGTGGATATTCTTCGGCAATGCGCCGCGCGGTGTTGCAAATCTGGTCTATGCTATCGTCAGATCGCATGACGCGCCCTATGTGAAGGGCAGGCTGTCCCGGCGCGCGGCCGAGCAGATCAAGGAGGACCCCGGCTCGGACGCGATATTGCCCGGACTGATCGAACAGGCGATGCTTGACCTGTTCGATGACTTTTTCGCACTCGCACCGTCTGTGGAGGTTGAGGTCGCAGGCGATCATTCAGGGGTCCGCAAGGACCCGCAAGAGAGGGACACATCATGAAACGACTTGCTACATTGACCGGCGCGCTCGCGATCACCGCCTTCGCGTTTGCCGGAACCGCCGCGGCCGATCCGGTCGTGGTTTCCTCCAAGATCGACACGGAGGGCGGCGTTCTCGGCAACATCATCATTCAGGCGCTTCAGGCCAACGACATTCCGACCGAAAACAAGATCCAGCTCGGCGGGACACCGATCGTGCGTCAGGCAATCACGCAGGGCCAGATCGATATCTATCCGGAATATACCGGCAATGCCGCCTTCTTCTTCAACAAGACCGACCTGCCGGTCTGGAACAAGCCCGAAGCCGGCTATGAAGAGGCCAAAAAGCTCGATTATGATGCCAACAAGATCGTCTGGCTGACCCCGGCGGAGGCCAACAACACCTGGGCGATTGCGCTGCGCAAGGATGTCGCCGAGCCGAACAATCTGTCGACCATGAGCGAGTTCGGCGCCTATGTCGCCGATGGCGGCACGGTAAAACTTGCCGCATCCTCCGAATTCGTCACCTCGCCGGCAGCCCTTCCCGCCTTTGAGAAAGCCTATGATTTCGACCTGGCCTCCGGCCAGCTGATCCAGCTTTCCGGCGGCGACACGGCGGCCACCATTGCCGCCGCCGCCAAGCAGACCTCCGGCGCCAATGCCGCCATGGTCTACGGCACGGACGGCGGCATCGCCCCTTCGGGCCTGACGGTGATGAAGGACGACAAGGGCGTTCAGCCGGTCTACCTTCCCACCCCGATCATCCGCGAAGTGCGGCTCGAGGAATATCCGCAGATTGCCGATATCCTGAAACCGATCTTCGAGGGTCTGACGCTTGAAACCCTGCAGAACCTCAACGGCCGCGTTCAGGTCGGCGGCGAACCGGCCGATGCGGTTGCCAAGGATTATCTGAGTTCGAACGGGTTTGTGCAGTAAGGCGTGAAGTCTTGAGGACGGGCTGCAAACGCGACTTTTCTTGTCACCTTCAGAACCCGTCTTCACGCGGCGTCATCCTCGGGTTTGACCCGAGGATCCAGGCACATCGCTCCACGACAGGCGTAGGCGATTGCTTTTTTGTCGTGGGCCGCTCGGTGCAAAGTTCCGCCGGCTCCGCTCGCGCCATGAGTGATTGGATGCTCGGGTCAAGCCCGAGCATGACGCAGCAGGTGGAGCGAGCGGGAGCGAAAGACTCCAAGGCTGCAACATCGCATCAATACGTCGCATTCCACCCCCGCCCTCGCGGGATAACCAACCGACGGCCGAAAGGCATGGCATGACAGCCATCAGCGAATACCGAAAGCAGGGCCGGGTCGCCGGAAGGTTCGACAAGCTCGGCGTCATCGTCACGGCGATTGCGCTGCTGGCGCTCTTTCTTCAGCCGTTTGCGCTTTTCCGCGCAAACCGCATCGTTGCCGCAGACAATGTGATGGTCTGGTCGGCGATGCCGCTTTGGCAGGCCGTCGCCCTCGTTGTTGCCATGCTGGCCGCCATCGCCGTCATCCTGTTCAGGACACCGGTCAATCTCCGGCTTGTCGTGTCCATTGCCGCCATCGCCGTTCTGGCGCTGATGGTCGGACGGGCCGGCTATTATCTGATGCCGGCGGACAATCCCTATGCCCGCGTCTCGCCGGGTGCGAGCTTCTGGATCCTGCTGTTTGCCTTTTCCATCGCCATGGCCGACGCCATCGTGCGCAAGGCGCTGCCGCCGATGGTGCGGATCGGTTTTCTGCTGGTTGCGGCAGCGGCCATCGGGCTTCTGCTGTGGTCGGGAGCATGGAACGATCTCTCGATCCTGAAGGAATACAATAACCGCGCCGATGCCTTCTGGCGCGAAGGCCGCACCCATGTGGAACTGGCTTTCGGTTCGCTGGCCGCCGCTGCCGCCGCCGGTATTCCCATCGGAATCCTGTGCTTTCGCGTGCCCAGGGTGCGCGCCACCATATTGAACAGCCTGAATGTGCTGCAGACGATCCCGTCAATCGCGCTGTTCGGCCTTTTGATCGCGCCGCTGGCCTGGGTCGGCCGCAATGTGCCGGGGGCAGCCGAACTCGGCATTGCCGGCATCGGTTTTGCCCCGGCCATCGTCGCCCTGTTTGCCTATTCGCTGCTGCCGGTTGTCTCCAACACGGTTGCCGGTCTCGACAGTGTTCCGCGCGATGCGCGCGAGGCCGCCCGCGGCATGGGCATGACCGGCCGGCAACAGCTGTTTCAGGTGGAATTGCCGCTCGCCTTTCCCGTCATCCTCACCGGCATCCGCATCGTGCTGGTGCAGAATATCGGCCTTGCCGTGATTGCCGGGCTGATCGGCGGCGGGGGTTATGGCACGTTCGTTTTTCAGGGCATTACCCAGACCGCGACCGACCTGGTGCTTTTGGGCGCGTTGCCTGTTGTCGGCATGGCCTTCGCCGCGGCCATCATTCTCGATGCGCTTGTTGAAATCAGCCAGGGCAGCGCCAGAAAAGGAAGCCGGAGATGATCGAGATCGAGGGTATCACCAAGGTCTATGACGGCTACAGCGCTGTCGACAATGTCTCGCTCACCGTCGAGCGCGGCGAGCTTGCGGCGATTGTCGGCACCTCCGGTTCCGGCAAGACCACGCTGATGCGGATGATCAACCGGCTTGTGGAACCGACCGCCGGCACAGTCCGCATCGACGGGCGCGACAACCGCGAACTGCCGGATTACGAACTCAGGCGCGGCATCGGCTATGCCATTCAGGGCCACGGCCTGTTTCCGCACCGCACGGTGGCCGAAAACATCGCCACCGTGCCAAAACTTCTCGGCTGGGACAGGAAAAGGCGCGATGCCCGCGTCGATGAACTGCTCGAGCTGTTTCGCATGGAGCCGTCAGCCTTTCGCGACCGCATGCCGCATGAACTGTCCGGCGGCCAGCAGCAGCGCATCGGCGTGGCCCGGGCGCTGGCGGCAGAACCGGCGGTGCTGTTGATGGACGAACCCTTCGGCGCGCTCGACCCGATCATCCGCGCCAAGGCCCAGGAAGACCTGCTCGACATTCAGCGCCGGTTTTCCACCACGGTCGTGCTGGTCACCCATGACATGGACGAGGCCATTCTGCTCGGCCACAGGATCGCCGTCATGCATGAGGGCAGGCTCGAGCAATATGCCCGCGCCGCCGAGATCATCACCGATCCGGCAAGCGATTTCGTCAATGAGCTGCTCGGCACCGGTGACAAGGCATTCCGCATGCTGTCGCTCGAGGCCTGCGAAAACCTTCTCGAGGACGGACCGGCAGACGGCGAACCGATCCCGGCGGCAGCAAGCCTGAAGGACGCGCTCGCCGCCACCTTGTGGTCCGGCCGCAACGCGCTTCCCGTCGAGCGCGACGGCCGGGTGATCGGCCGGGTCACCCGCGATGCGCTGATCCGCCGTGCCGCAGGACCGTCACCATGAAAGCCCCGGTCCTCATCCGTCTGGCGCTTCTTGCGCTGCTGATCGCCTTCATCGTCTTTCCGGAAGCCTTCGCCCCGGTATTCCGGCCGTTCACGCAAAATGGCGCGCCTGCGATCTATACCCAGACCAGCCTGTTGTCGCTGACACTCAGCCACCTCGCCATTGTCGGCGTGGCAACCGTTGCGGCAACGCTGTTCTCCGTCAGCCTTGCCATTATCGTGACCCGGCCCTTCGGTGAGGAATTCCTGCCGCTGTCGCGTTCGATCGCCAATATCGGCCAGACCTTTCCGCCCGTCGCCGTGCTGGCGCTGGCCGTGCCGATGTTCGGTTTCGGCCCGATCCCGACGCTGATTGCGCTGTTTCTCTATGGCCTGCTGCCGATCTTCGAGAATGCACTGACGGGGCTGACCAACCTGCCGGGCAATGTGTCCGAGGCCGCGCGCGGGGTCGGCATGACCGGGTTGCAGCGTCTCACCCAGGTCGAGTTTCCGCTGGCATTCCCCGTCATTCTGGCCGGCATCCGCCTTTCAGTGGTAATTTCGCTGGCGACGGCGACCATCGGCTCGACAGTCGCGGCCAAGACGCTTGGCGAGGTCATCATCGCCGGTCTGTTGTCGAACAACACCGCTTTCGTTCTGCAGGGCGGGCTTGTGGTCGGTGTGCTGGCGCTTCTGATTTACGACACGTTCGTGATGTTCGAACGGGCAATCGCGCGGCGCACCGGCCGTACTTAGAGCCCTTCAGTTTTATACGGAAACAGTTCTGTTTGCCCAAACCGGTCATTCCACGCGAAGAAGCCCGCGCGGCATAGCCATAGCTATGTCGAAGGGCTTCGACAAAGTGGAGGGCCGGTTTCGGCAAACCCTGAAGGGCGGCATGAATTTACGCCATTACCGGCGGTCTTCGGCTTGGACATAGCTTCGGCTATGCCCTGCGCCAAAGCCCTTGGTCTTGGCGCAAATTCCTTGCCGCAGAACGCTTCCATATAAACCTGAAGGGCTCTAAAAAAATACGGGCGATGGCTAACCCATCGCCCGACATTGAAAGCGTATCCGGATGGCCTGCGGCAGCAGGCCGGTTTCCGTCAGATATCCAGATTGGCCACCGAAAGCGCGTTGTCCTGGATGAAGTCGCGGCGCGGTTCGACCTCGTCGCCCATCAGGCGCGAGAACAGACCATCGGCGCTGGTGGCGTCCGACACCTTGACCTGCAGCAGCGAGCGGACATTGGGGTCCATCGTGGTTTCCCAGAGCTGCTCGGCATTCATCTCGCCGAGGCCTTTGTAACGCTGCGTTGTCAGCCCCCGGCGGCCGGCCTCGAACACGGCTTCCAGCATGGCGCGCGGGCCGTAGATGGTGAGGTCGCCATTCTTGCGGTGCAGGAGCGGCGGCTTGTCGTAGATATCGAACAGGCGCTGCTGCATCTGGTCGATATAGCGCGCATCGGTCGAGCCGATCAGCCCCATGTCGAGCGAGGCGACTTCCTTGACGCCGCGCACCGTGCGTTCGAAGCGCAGCCCGCCGTCGTCACGCACAAAGCCTTCCCAGCCGCGCTCGGTTTCCTCGGCGATCACGTCGAGCCGGGCTGCGATATCGGCGGCAAGGCGCTCGGCTTCCGCCTGATCCGTCACCCGTTCGGCGTTCAGAGCGCCGGCAATGGCCGCCTGCTCGACCACCGCGCGGTCGTAACGCGAATGGATGCCTTCCATGAGGTTGCGCATGCGGATCGCATCGACGATCACCTGACGCAGGTCCGCTCCGGCACGCACCTCGCCGGAAGCCAGGTGCAGGGCTGCATCCTCAAGGCCCTGATCGATCAGGTAATCCTCGAGCGCCTGCTCGTTCTTCAGGTATTGCGTCGATTTCCCGCGCGTTACCTTGTAGAGCGGCGGCTGGGCGATATAGAGATGCCCGCGCTCGATCAGCTCCGGCATCTGCCGGAAGAAGAAGGTCAGAAGCAGGGTGCGGATATGCGCGCCGTCCACGTCAGCATCGGTCATGATGATGATCTTGTGGTAGCGCAGCTTTTCCGGATTGTACTCGTCCTTGCCGATGCCGGTGCCCAGCGCGGTAATCATCGTGCCGATTTCCTGGCTCGACAGCATCTTGTCGAAACGCGCGCGTTCGACATTCAGGATCTTGCCGCGCAGCGGCAGGATCGCCTGGGTTTCGCGCGAACGGCCCTGCTTGGCGGAGCCACCGGCGGAATCGCCCTCCACCAGGATCAGTTCGGATTTCGACGGATCGCGGTTGGAGCAGTCGGCAAGCTTGCCCGGCAGCGAAGCGATATCGAGCGCGCCCTTGCGCCGCGTCAGTTCACGCGCACGCCGCGCCGCCTCACGGGCGGAAGCGGCTTCGGCCACCTTGGTAACCAGCACGCGGGCCTCGTTCGGGTGCTCTTCCAGCCACTGGCCGAGCGCCTCGTTGACACAGCTTTCGACCACCGGACGCACCTCGGAGGAGACCAGCTTGTCCTTGGTCTGCGAGGAGAATTTCGGGTCCGGCACCTTGACCGAAAGCACAGCCGTCAGGCCCTCGCGGCAGTCATCACCGGTCAGCGTTACCTTTTCGCGCTTCAGAATGCCGGAAGTGTCGGCATAGGACACCATCTGCCGGGTCAGCGCGCCGCGAAAACCGGCCATGTGGGTGCCGCCATCGCGCTGGGGAATGTTGTTGGTAAAGCACAGCACATTTTCGTGGTAGCTGTCGTTCCACCACATCGCCACCTCGACGGTGATGCCGTCCTTTTCGGTGGAAATGGCGATCGGCTCGTCAACCAGCGGCTTTTTCGAACGGTCGAGATAGGTCACGAAGGCGGCCAGACCGCCGTCATAATGCATCTCCTTGGAAACCGGTTCGGCATGGCGGTTATCGGTCAGCAGAATGCGCACGCCGGAATTCAGGAAGGCCAGTTCGTGCAGGCGCTTTTCCAGCGTGTCATAGTCGAATTCGACCATGGTGAAAGTTTCGTGGCTCGGCATGAAGGTGAGCTCCGTGCCGGTCTCGTCGCCCGCATCGCCGATGACTTCCAGCGGCTTGTCGGCAACGCCATGGGTGAACGAAATCTCGTGGAGCTTGCCATTGCGCTTGATCTTCAGCTTCAGCCAGACCGAAAGCGCGTTGACCACGGAAACGCCCACGCCGTGCAGGCCGCCGGATACCTTGTAGGAGTTCTGGTCGAACTTGCCGCCGGCATGCAGCTGGGTCATGATCACTTCGGCAGCCGAAATCCCCTCGCCGGTATGGATATCGGTGGGAATGCCGCGGCCATTATCGGTCACGGAAACAGAGCCGTCGGGGTTCAGGGTCACGGTCACAAGGTCGGCATAGCCGCCGAGCGCCTCGTCGATGGCGTTGTCGACCACCTCGTAGACCATGTGATGCAGACCCGAGCCATCATCCGTATCGCCGATATACATGCCGGGACGTTTGCGCACGGCGTCGAGGCCCTTGAGAACCTTGATCGAATCGGCGCCGTATTCGGCCGGAAGGCCGACGGCTGTTTCTGGTGTTTCGCTCATCAACAGGTCTTTCCGAATGTGTCAGGGGTACGGCGGCTCAAAACACGCCGAATCACTGCTTTTTCAAGCGTCGAGCTTAGGGGAAAAGCCGTTTCCGCTCAAATCTCTGCGGCCCCTTTTACAGCCAAATTGGGGATAAACCTAGCCCGTTTCAATGACGCGCCCGCAAGCCCTGGCACGGCCGGCTGCAATGGGGTGCCGCAGACAGGCGGTTTTTGCCGGAAAGTGCCCTTTCATTCCCGCAAAACACGACAAAGGCGGCGCTCCTCACGGGGAGCGCCGCCTGGAAATTTCGGATCAGTATTGCGACAATGCCTGAGCGGGCTCAGCCTGCCTTGCGGCGGATCCAGCGTTCGCTGGGTTCAATCAGCGCCGCATCGGCGAAAGTTGCCATCTCGTGTTCGGCCCTGTCATGGGTCAGGATACCGTTCCAATGAAGGTAGAGATAGCTGTCACGAATGATCTGGTTGGTCGAGGGTAGTTTGGCAGCGGTACTGCGTACACGATCGGAATGGGCGGCCATCAGGGCCATTTCCTTCTCCATGGAATACTTGGCGTTTTGGGAGGCGCTTCAGGCGGGAAACGTCTTTCGCATTCGAGGCTCCATACGAAACTTGCAGGGCCGGATGCAGAAGAACCTCTTGGCCAGAAGCTGTATCGAGGCCCCGAATGCAATTTCAGGCTAGTAAAGCGGACTGCATTCTTCCTTGATCTCCCTCAAATCCCGTGAAAATCGTCATTTTTCGGGCTTAACGCGCCAGTTTTTGGTCGACCAATAAATCGAGTGCACCGATGGCCTCCTCATCGAGCTGACCGATGACTCGCGAAAGCCGGTTGGCAAAGGCGGTGTGGGCGGCCGGCAGACCGGCGGTGTCGACCACCACGCGCGGGTCCGATTGGTCGGCGATTGCAAACAATGCTTCGGCATCGTCCCAGATGATGTGGAAATAACCGGCGACGCGCTGGAGGAAATCGAAACTCGGCTTGCCGCGCCGCCCGTGTTCGAGCGCGGACAGGTAGGCAGCCGACACGCCGATGGCTTCGGCCATCTGTTTTTGCGACACGCCGCGCTCTGCCCTCAGCTTACGAACGGCTTCTCCGAACGGCGTCATGCTCATGTCCCTTTCTCCGGGCAAGGCGCACGTAAAGCGCGCCCTCGCCGCCATGCTGCCGGGCCGCCGTCTCGTAGGAAGAAATCAGCGGCCTGAAGTCCGGCAGTGAAAACCAGATCGGCACCGATCGTTTCAACACGCCATCGCTGCCGATCGACCCGCCCTTGCCGGTG
Source organism: Martelella mangrovi (assembly GCF_040545495.1). NCBI lineage: Bacteria > Pseudomonadati > Pseudomonadota > Alphaproteobacteria > Hyphomicrobiales > Aurantimonadaceae > Martelella > Martelella mangrovi. The sequence goes on along the minus strand of NZ_JBEPLY010000001.1, from coordinate 102,967 downwards.
ATCACCAGAATATGCCGGTGCCCCCTGTCATATGCGCGGCGCAAAAACGCCAGAAGCAGCGCATGCGCCTCGTCCTGAAACAGGCCGTGCAGGTCAATCCTGGCATCGATCGACAACCGCCCGTTGGCCAGCTTGCGCTTGACGGGCCGCTCGAGCGGATGGTGCCTGCGGACCTGATCCTGCGTCTGTTTTTTCGGCAAGGCGAGGGGTGAAACGCTGGTTTTTCCTGTGTCGGCCTTTTTGCCTTCGGCGGCAATGCCATTCATCAGGTCGGGAAAACTTTCCGCGCGTGCGACGGGCTTTTCCAGCTTTTTACCGGGCAGTGGCCGCGCGGTACGGGCGACCTTGTTCCACAATTCCCGTTCTTCGGACGAGAGCTTCCGGCGGCTCATCTTGACAGAAACTCCCGGCACAAGAAGCGGCGCTCAGGCGCCGCTTTCATCGGACAGAAACAAGACCTATTCGGAGGCCGTGGCGATCAGCTTCCAGTTCGGATCCCGCGCCCGCGTGTCGCGCGCAAAGGTCCACAGATCTCGGACTTCGGCGATCTGCTCGGCATCACCGTCGACAATCCCGCCATCCTTGTCATAGGTCGCGGAAATCATCTGACTGACGATCCGAAGTGTGATCCGGGCCTCGGTCTTTTCAACTTCCGCCTCGGTGACCTCGGCCTTCTCGATGCCGACAAAGCTTGCCTTGACGGATTCGCCAGCCGCCTCGCGCTCGCTGATGGCGGCGTTGAAGCCCTCATAGACTTCCTTGGACAGCAGGTTCTTCAGCGTTCGCCGGTCGCCATCGGCAAAGGCCATGACGATCATCTCATAGGCCGAACGCGCGCCCTTGAGAAACGCATCGGGATCGAATTGCGGGTCGGCTTCGACAATCGTCCTGAGCCCGGTATTGACCGCGCTTCCTTCCGGGGCAATCTTGTCGACAGCAGCCATGCGGGCGGCCTTGTCGTCCTTTTCCGCGCCAGGCAGCGTGATCACATTGCTCTCCGGACGGGCGTCATCCGTCGCATCGGTGCGCGAGCGCATCGGGCTTTGCTCGTAACGCGGTTTCTCGTTGCCCGTACGGCGGCCCAGAACATTGCGGAGCTGGAAAAAAATCACCACCGCAGCAATCAGGAAGAAGAGTGTAATCAGATCGCTTGTGCCCATTTTGGTGTTAACCGCCGTTTTCCTTGTTGTTTCCCACCCCCATATAGACTTCACAGGGCCATGATTCAAATGTAACACTTCGGATGAAGGCGTTCATTTCGTCATGATCATAACCAAAGACGGACCGAACAGGAAACCGATTTGCCGCTTCTGATTACTATTATCCTTTTCCCTTTCGTGGAAATCGCCGGATTCATCATCATCGGCCGTGCCATAGGCCTGTTTCCGACACTGGGGCTGATCGTCCTTACCGCCGTCATCGGCGCGATCCTTCTGCGCGTTCAGGGCTTCGGCGTGCTGCAGCGGTTGCAGACGGATGTGCGCGACGGCGGCGATCCGGGCCGCGAAATGGTACATGGCGCGATGATCGTGTTTGCGGGCATTCTCCTGCTGATCCCCGGCTTCGTCACCGACATTATCGGCTTCCTGCTGTTCATCCCGCCATTCAGGGATTTCGTGTGGCGGCGGATCAGCAAGAACATGGTCGTGGTCTCACAGGGCTCCGGCTTCTTTCGCGCCGGGCCCGGACCGGGCGGTGCGCGCGGACCGCGCAAGCCGGGCGGCAAGGGGCCGACCGTGGTCGATCTCGATGCCGAGGACTTTTCCTCCGGCTCCGGCGACCCGGATTCGCCCTGGGCCGAACATGACCGGCTGAACGATGACCGCAACGATGATGACAAACGCAACGGCAAGGACCGTTAGCCTGTCCGCTGCATTTGCTAAGACCGCCCGGCCGCAATCGCCCCACGCCCTGCGCTGCGGGCTTTTCGGCGGCCCGCCGGAGGGTTGTGCGGCGGCTCCCTAAATGCTAACTGGCAACCCAAATTGACCCACTCGAAAGGACGCGAAATGGCAGAAGAAAATGGTGCGGAGAAAAAGGAAAGCCCTTCGCTGAGCATTCTGACCCAGTACATCAAGGATCTTTCCTTCGAAAATCCCGGTGCCCCGGCTTCGCTGCAGAAGCGTGACGGCCAGCCGAACATCAACATCAGTGTCAACGTCAATGCCAATCCGCTTGGCGAAGACAATTACGATGTTCTCCTTTCGCTGAAAGCCGAAGCCAAGTCCAACGACAAGACGCTGTTCCTGTGCGAGCTGGTCTATGGCGGCGTCTTCCGGGTCGCGAACTTCCCCAAGGAGCATGTGCTGCCGATGCTGTTCATCGAATGCCCGCGCCTGCTGTTCCCGTTTGCCCGCCAGATCGTGGCCGACGCGACCCGCAATGGCGGTTACCCGCCGCTTCTGGTGGACCCGATCGACTTTGCACAGATGTTCCAGAAGCGCATGGCCGAGGAACAGGCCCGCGCCAAGGTGCAGCAGCCCGCCAACTGAGCAGGCTGACAGATCATTTAAAAAAACCCGGCCGCCGTGCCGGGTTTTTTTATTGTTTCAGCGATCCGATGTTTCCCGGCGCGGATTGAGCCAGGGGGCGGCGTTTTCGGGCGCGAGCGGCTGACGACCGAGGATGTGGTCGCTGGCCTTTTCGCCGACCATGATCGACGGAGCGTTGAGATTGCCGTTGGTGATGCGCGGAAAGATCGAACTGTCGGCGACCCTCAAGCCATCGACACCGATCACCCGGCATTCGGGATCAACCACGGCCATCGGGTCATCGGCGCGGCCCATCCTCGCCGTGCCGCAGGGATGATAGGCGCTTTCGGCGTGTTCGCGGATAAAGCCGTCGATCTCGTCATCGCTTTGAACATCGCCGCCCGGCTGGATTTCCTTGCCGCGATAGGGATCGAAGGCGGCCTGCGCGAAAATCTCCCGCGTCAGCCGCACGCAATGGCGGAAATCGGCCCAGTCCTGTTCATGGCTCATATAGTTGAAGACGATTTTCGGCGCGTCCTTCGGGTCGGTGCCCTTCAGCGTTATTTCTCCGCGTGAGGGCGAGCGCATCGGCCCGACATGGGCTTGAAAACCGTGGCCCTCGGCCGGTGCCGTGCCATCGTAACGCACCGCCATCGGCAGGAAATGATACTGGATATCGGGATACTCGACGCCTGGCCGCGAGCGCACGAAGGCCGCGCTTTCGAACTGGTTGGAGGCGCCGATACCGTTCTTGAACAACAGCCACTGCGCGCCGGCCAGCCCCTTGCCGAAGATGTTCCAGTGCTTGTAGAGCGTGATTGGCTGGGTGCTGGCCTGCTGGATATAGACTTCCAGATGGTCCTGCAGGTTCTTGCCCACGCCGGACCGGTCGGCAATAACGGGAATGTCGTGTTCGGCAAGTTCTGCCGCCGGACCGATGCCGGAAAGCAGCAGCAGTTTCGGCGTGTTGATCGAAGACGCCGCCAGAATGACCTCGCGGCGGGCGCGGATCGTCTCGACATGGCCGCCACGCTCGATCTCGACGCCGACGGCGCGGCCATCCTCGATGATCACCTTGCGGGCGAAACAGTGGATCAGGTCGAGATTTTGCCGTTTGAGAGCGGGCTTCAGATAGGCATTGGCCGCCGACCAGCGCCGGCCCTTCCAGACCGTCTGCTCCATCGGGCCGAAGCCTTCCTGCTTCTCGCCGTTATAATCGCCAGTCGCCTCGAAACCCGCCTGTTTACCCGCCTCGACGAAGGCATGAAACAGCGGGTTCTTGCGCGGCCCGCGCGTGACATGCAGCGGCCCGTCCTTGCCCCGCCATGACGGATCGCCGCCATGGCCGCCCTCATGCCAGTGCTCCATGCGCTTGAAATAGGGCAGCACATCCGCATAGCCCCAGCCGGTCGCGCCGCTTGTCTCCCAGTGGTCATAGTCGCGCGCGTGTCCCCGGACATAGACCATGCCGTTGATCGAGGAGGACCCGCCGATCACCTTGCCGCGCGGGGTCACCAGACGGCGATTGCCCAGATGCGGCTCCGGCTCGGAAACAAAACCCCAGTCATAGCGCTTCATGTTCATCGGATAGGAAAGGGCTGCCGGCATCTGGATGAAGGGTCCGATATCGGTCCCGCCGAATTCCAGCACCAGCACGGAATGCCTGCCGTCTTCGGAGAGACGCGCGGCCATTGCCGAGCCTGCCGAACCCGAACCAACGATGACAAAATCTGCTTCAGTCAATTTCGAACCTTTCATTGCCGCGATGGGCAAATGTTTTACGAGGCGCCGCTTGCGGCGATTAACCGCCCCCTCGTTACCCGACACGCTCTCCCCCTCTCAGCGTCATCCTCGGGCTTGACCCGAGGATCTAGTCCCCTTTCCACACGAGACGCGTACCGGCTGTCCCGCCAGGGTATTTCACTGCAAGAGCCGCCTACTCCGTGCGCGACCAGCCGGCGTTGCACTCTCTCCCCTATCCCCTTGCGTCATCTTCGGGCTTGACCCCGAGTGGTGGCGGCCTTGCTCACCTCAGCCACCTCAAGCGAAGTGATGACGGGCTCCTCTTCCCGCACCGCTCAATACGAACTGTCGACCTTGCCAAGCGCCACCTGCACGGTCTTCAGCTGAGAATAAAACTCCATCGCCGCGCGGCCGTTTTCGCGGCCGAAGCCGGATTGCTTGACGCCGCCGAAGGGAATTTCGACCGGGGTCAGGTTATAGGTGTTGATCCAGCAGATGCCGGCCTGAAGCGCGGCCGCCACGCGATGGCCGCGGGCAAGATTTTGCGTGAACACGCCGGCCGCCAGACCGAAGGGCGTGCCGTTGGCGCGGGCGATCACTTCCTCTTCCGTTTCGAAGGCGAGCACGCTCATCACCGGCCCGAAGATTTCTTCGCGTGCGATCGTCATGTCGTCGGTGACATCGGCAAAGACGGTGGGCTCGATATAGGCGCCCCGGGCGAAAGCCTCGCCCGCAGGAACCCCGCCGCCGATCACCAGCCGGGCGCCCTCGCCTCTGCCGGCCTCGATATAGGACAGCACTTTTTGTCGCTGCGCCTCGGAAATCAGCGGTCCGAGATGGGTTTCCGGGTCGAGCGGATCGCCAAGCCGGATCGTGTTGGTGCGTTCTGCAAGGCGGGTCAGAAAGGCCTCCAGAATGGATTTCTGCACGAACACGCGGGTGCCGTTGGAGCAGATCTGGCCGGTGGAATAGAAATTGCCGAGCATGGCGCCGCCGATCGCGTCTTCCAGATCGGCATCCTCGAACACAACCATCGGCGATTTGCCGCCAAGTTCCATGGTGGCGTGACGCATGCCCGAGGCCGCCGCCGCATAGACCTTGCCGCCGGTCGGGACCGAACCGGTGAGCGACACTTTTGCGGTCTTTTCATGGGTGGAAAGGGCAGCCCCCACATCGCCAAAGCCCTGCACCACATTGAAAAGCCCCTTCGGCGCACCGGCTTCCATGAGGATTTCAGCCAGTTTCAGCGCCGAAAGCGGCGTCATTTCAGACGGCTTGAACACCATGGCATTGCCGCAGGCAAGCGCAGGTGCGGCCTTCCACGAGGCGATCTGGATCGGGTAGTTCCACGCGCCGATGCCGACACAGACGCCGAGCGGCTCGCGCTTTGTATAGGCAAAACCTTCGGCAAGCGGCACGCTTTCACCGGAAAGACCGGCAGCCTGCGCGGAAAACCATTCAAGCGCATCCGCACCCGAAGCGGCATCGGCCACCAGCGTTTCCTGAATGGCCTTGCCGGTGTCGAGCGTTTCAAGCTCCGACAGTTCGTCATTGCGCTCGCGCATCAGGTCGGATGCCCTTCGCAGCACGCGGGCGCGCTCGACCGGCAGCCACGCCGCCCATTCGCGCTGGGCGCGTTCGGCAGCCGTCATGGCGCGTTCGATGATTGCTGGTGTGGCAGCATGAAGTGTGGCAATCACTTCGCCGGTGGCCGGGTTGATGCTGTCAAAGGCCCGGCCGGCGTCATCCTCGACATAGTCGCCATCGATGAAATGGCTGGCTTGTGCACGCATTGTCATTCTCCGCTTGGTCAGCGTTCGTTCTTTCGCGGCGCTAAAGCGCCTATTCGTCGCGGGGCCAGCGCTGGCTGGCTTCCAGAATGTTGAGATCCATGTGGTTGCGCATGAACCGCTCCGAGGCATCCTTCATCGGCTGGTAGTCCCACGGCCGGTAGTCGCCGGCCCTCAGCGCCTCATAGACGATATGGCGGCGCGCCTGGCTTTCGCGGATTTCGGCATCATAGGCGGCCATGTCCCAGTATTCGCGCACCTTCGCTGCAAAACCGGCAACGGTTTCGGCATGGGCGGGATCGTCTGCCAGATTGGTCAGCTCGTGCGGATCGGCTTCAAGATCGAAAAGCTGCGGGGGATCGAGTTCGCAGTGATTATACTTGAACCGACCCTCGCGGATCGAAACCAGCGGCGCTTCGGAGGCTTCGGCGGCATATTCCATGCGCACCGGCATTTTCCGTTCCGCGCCCGCAGCCACCGGCACAAGGCTTTCGCCATCGCTCCACGGAGAAACCGCCGCGGTGTCGATGCCGGCGAGATCGGCAAGCGTTGCCGCGATATCGACGGTCGAGGCCGGGGTTTTGACAAGGCCCGGTTTCATGCCGGGGGCGGAAATCATCAGCGGCACGCGCGACGAGCCCTCATAGAAGCTCATCTTGAACCACAGCCCGCGTTCGCCGAGCATGTCGCCATGGTCGGAAAGGAACACGATCACCGTATCCTCGGCCAGCCCGACGCCTTCGAGCGCTTCGAGGATTTCACCGATCTTGTCGTCGACATAGGAGACATTGGCGAAATAGGCCCGGCGCGCGCGGCGGACATCTTCCTTCGAGATATCGAATTTCTGCCAGTCATTGGCATCGAAAATCCGCTTCGAATGGCCGTCCTGCGCGTCATAATCGATGGTGCCGACCTCCGGTTCCAGATGGTCGCAATCCTCGTAGAGATCCCAGTATTTCTTCCGCGCCACATAGGGATCGTGCGGGTGGGTGAAGGAGACGGTCAGCATGAACGGACGGTCATCCTTGCGGCGGCCGAGATCATAGACCTTGCGCACCGCCTCATAGGCAACCTCGTCGTCATATTCGAGCTGGTTGGAGATTTCGCCGACGCCTGCCCCCGTCACCGATCCCATATTGTGATACCACCAGTCGATGCGCTCGCCCGGCTTGCCGTAATCCGGCGTCCAGCCATAATCGGCGGGGTAGACATCGGTGGTCAGCCGTTCCTCGAAACCATGGAGCTGATCGGGGCCGACGAAGTGCATCTTGCCGGCAAGCGATGTCTGGTAACCGGCGCGGCGCAAATGATGGGCATAGGTCGGGATGTCGGGCGAGAACTCGGCGGCATTGTCATAGACGCGGGTGCGGCGCGGCAGTTGACCGCTCATGAACGAGGCGCGCGCCGGCGCGCACAACGGCGAGCCGGTATAGGCATTTTGAAAACGCGTCGAACGCTGGCTGAGTTTCTTCAGGTTCGGCGTGTGCAGAAAGTCGGCCGGGCCATCGGGAAACAGGGTTCCGGCAAGCTGGTCGACCATGAGAACGAGAATGTTCGGCCGCGCGGTCATGAAGACATCTCCTTGGCGAGTGTGAGTTCGAGATATTCTCTGGTCATTTCGATGGCGCCCTTGCGGCTGGTGCCGAAATCCTTCAGCGCCGCACGCAGGTAGAACCCGTCGATCATCGAGCCGAGACCGGCGGCGATGCGGTTTGCAGCGTCGCGGCTGACGCGCTGGCGCAGCGCAAAGACGAGATTGGAGCGCAGCCGCGCCTCGTAGATCGACAGAAGCCGGCTGGCATCGCTCTTGCGCTGGGCCTGAACGTAAAAGGCAAGCCAGGCGGCCACCACGGCGGGATCGAACTGGTCGGGGCCGAAACTGGCCTCGATCACGGCCACAAGCCGCTCCTCCGGTGTGCGGGCGGTCTTGTAGCGGGCCTTGACCGAAGCGCCGAACGCGTCGAGGATGCGCCGCATGGCCGCGAACAATATCTTGTCCTTGGAGCCGAAATAATGATGCGCGAGCGCAGGCGAGACGCCGGCCCGCTGCGCGATCTTGGCGACCGTGACCTCGACCATGCCGACCTTGCCGACTTCCTCGATCGCGGCCCGGACAAGGGCATCGCGACGGATCGTTTCCATTCCGGTTTTCGGCATCGGCTCAACCCGCTGAAAAAATGCTCAGAGACGTATAATGGCGAAGAAATATGCAACTTTGCCTGCTTCGCCGTTTACAGGAATTAACATATGTTATATTGATTGACTGATCAATCAAAGAAGCCAACAGTTTTTCGCCGCGTCGTTTTGAGGCGCAATGGCAATCTTGCAACGGACCCGAAAGGAACGCTGACATGTCTGATAACTTCCGAATGATCCTCGCAGCGCTTGCCGCCGCCACAACCCTTTCCGCCGGCGCTGCAGCAGCCCAGGAAACGGCCTGTGACAGCGTGAGCTTCTCCGATGTCGGCTGGACGGACATCACCACCACGACGGCAACGGCGAAACACCTGCTGGAAGGCCTCGGTTACGATGTCGACGTCAAGGTTCTGTCCGTTCCGGTCACCTTCGCATCGCTGAAGAGCGACGATGTCGACATCTTCCTCGGCAACTGGATGCCGGCCCAGAGCGGCGCGATTTCCCCTTACATCGACGAGGGCGAGATCGACGTTGTCGCCACCAATCTGGAAGGCACCAAATATACGCTGGCCGTACCGACCTACACCTATGAAAAGGGTCTGAAGACCTATGCCGACATCGCCAAGTTCGCCGATGAACTCGACGACAAGATCTACGGCATTGAGCCGGGCAATGAAGGCAATGCCTATCTCGTTTCGCTGATCGACGAGAACAAATACGACCTCAGTGATTTCGAGGTTGTCGAAAGCTCCGAACAGGGCATGCTGGCCATGGTCGGCCGCAAATACCGCCAGGAACAGCCGATCGTCTTCCTCGGCTGGGAACCGCACCCGATGAACGCCACCTATTCGCTGAAATACCTCACCGGCGGTGAGGACTTCTTCGGCGGCGAAGGCATTGTCCGCACTGTAACCCGCAAGGGCTACGCCGAAGAATGCCCGAATGTCGGCAAGCTTCTGACAAACCTCAAATTCTCCCTGCCGATGGAAAACGAGATCATGGGCAAGATCCTCAATGACGGCGAGAACGAGGGCGACGCCACGGCCGAATGGATCAAGGCCAATCCGGATGTGCTCGACGCCTGGCTGGACGGTGTGACCACCACCGCCGGCGAGCCGGGGCTGCCGGCCGTCAAGGCCTCGCTCGGCCTCTAAAGGCATAAATGGCCCGGAACGGCGCAATGCTTTCCGGGCCTTTCCATATCCAAGCGCGCTATGATGAATGTGCTGCCGCGGCAGCGCGGTCTGGGCGAGACCCAGGCCACCGGGGGAGAAGAAAAGGAGCACCCTCTTGCACTGGCTGACAGACTACAAGATCCCGCTCGGGCGCTGGGCCCAGGACATCTTCGACTGGCTGCAGATGCATGGCGGCTGGTTTTTCGACGGTCTGGCCGAGATCATGGGCTGGCTCATCGACAGACTGTTGTGGCTGCTACAGGCTCCCGGCCCCATCGTGGTGGCGATCATCGTTGCCGCATTCGCCTACTGGCTGCAGCGCAACTGGAAAGTCTCGCTCTTCGTCTTCCTCGGCTTTCTGTTCATCATCAATCAGGGCTATTGGGAAGAAACCACCGAAAGCCTGGCGCTGGTCATCTCCGCCTGCATCATCTGCATGGCCATCGGCGTGCCAATCGGGATTTTCACCGCCCACCGGCCGCGTTTTTATCAGGTGCTGCAGCCGGTTCTCGACCTGATGCAGACGCTGCCGCCCTTCGTCTATCTCATTCCTGCGATCATCTTCTTCGGCATCGGCATGGTGCCGGGCCTGCTGGCAACGGTGATCTTCGTCATCCCGGCCTCCATCCGCCTCACCCATCTGGGCGTTTCCTCTGTGCCGAAGCCGCTGCTGGAAGCCGCCGACGCCTTCGGTGGCACCGGCTGGCAGAAGCTGACCAAGGTCGAGCTGCATTATGCGCTGCCGCAGATCATGGCCGGGCTCAACCAGACCATCATGCTATCGCTGTCGATGGTGGTTGTTGCCGCCCTTGTCGGCGCCGACGGCCTTGGCGTGCCGGTGGTGCGCGCACTCAACCAGGTCAATCCCGCGCTCGGTTTCGAAAGCGGCTTCGTCATCGTCGTCGTCGCCATCATCCTCGACCGGGTTCTCAAGATCGGAGGGCGCAACAATGGCTGATGCGGTTGTCTTTGAAGATGTGAATATCGTTTTCGGCGACAGGCCGGAAACCGCCCTGCCCCTGATGGACGCCGGCAAGGACCGCGCCGAAGTGCAGGACGAAACCGGCCAGGTGCTCGGCGTGCATAATTGCTCGCTCACCGTCGGCGAAGGCGAGCTTCTGGTGCTGATGGGTCTTTCGGGTTCGGGAAAATCGACCCTGCTACGCGCCGTCAACCGGCTCAACCCGGTCTGCCGCGGCCGCGTTCTGGTCAATGACGGCACGCAGATGACCGATGTGACCTCGGCCGACAGCAAAACCTTGCGCCATATCCGCCTGCAGCGGGTTTCCATGGTGTTTCAGCAGTTCGGCCTGCTGCCCTGGCGCAATGTCCGCGACAATGTCGCGCTCGGCCTGGAATTTGCCGGCCTGGGCAAGAAGGAACGGCTGGAAAAGGCCGAAGCCCAGCTGGAACTCGTCGGCCTGAAGGACTGGGGCAACCAGCTTGTGGGCGAATTGTCCGGCGGCATGCAGCAGCGCGTCGGCCTTGCCCGCGCCTTTGCCACCGAAGCGCCGATCCTGTTGATGGACGAGCCGTTTTCAGCGCTTGATCCGCTGATCCGCACCCGGCTTCAGGACGAACTGATCGAATTGCAGCGCAATCTGAAACGCACCATCATCTTCGTCAGTCACGACCTCGACGAGGCTTTCAAGATCGGCGACCGGATCGCGATCATGGAAGGCGGGCGGATCGTCCAGTGCGGCACGCCGTCGGAAATCGTGCGGCAGCCTGCCGACGCCTATGTCGCCGACTTCGTCGCCAATGTGAACCCGCTTGGCGTCCTGCGCGCTGCCGATGTGATGAGCGACGATGACGCACCGCTCGACGCGCACCCCGTCAATATCAACACCAAGCTGGCGGACATGATGGATGCGCTCGGCAAGGGCGCGACCTTGAGCGTGGTCGACGGCAACGGCAAAACCGTCGGCAGCGTCCGCCCGTCCAATGTCGTCACCGCGCTCAACCCGGCGACACCGCTCGGGTAAAGCGTTTCAGACTGACGACAGACTATGAAAGGGCGCTCTTTCGGGGCGCCTTTTTCAATGCGTGAAGGATACAACCATCAGCGCGGCATCAGGAAGAATTCCAGCACGCCGGTACGGATCGCCCGGCGCTTGACCTTGCTCTTGAACGGCAGCGACATCATGTTTCCAAGCAGGCGGCAGGCCTTGTAGGGGCCATAATAGTGATCGATTTTCTCGCGCTCATCATCGTGTTCCGGCACGACCGCGTTGGGATCGACGTGTTTTTTATAAAGCCCGATCCATTCATTGTGCGTGTAGCAGGTCCTGAAGGAATTGGGGTGGACCTTCATGAAGAAGGTCGGCTTCGACGGCTGCAGATTGAACTGGTCGAAAGACAGCAGCACGAAATTTGAAGCAAAATAGCGCTCCGTTGCCAGAACGGCCGCCTCGTTGCCATCATTGTAGCATGCACACGGCACCGCCCGGCCATCGCGACGCAGGGCGTTGACGAAGATGTGCTGTTCGGGGGTGTAGCGGTTGTAGCGTCGGTCCCCGGTGTCCCAACTGGCTTCCTCCTCCGTCATCAGCGGCACGTCGAAGAGCTTGCGGATGTCATCCGTCCGCCCGAAAAAGGCAAGATCCGAAGGATGGAACGGAAAGCGCAGCCGCGAACTTGGATTTCGGGAGAAATAGCTGCAGGCCAACAGTTTATGCGAAAACAGCGCATAATCATCATCGCTGTCGGGAAAGGCATCGAAGAAATCGAGAAAGCCGTTCCCGTTCAGCCTGAAATCGGTCCGCAGGCGAAAACAATAAGGGGTCGTGACCTTCTCCAGCCCAGCGCGTGTCCCGACAATCTGCCGGTTGACGTTGTTGGCCTTTTCACCGGGCTGATCGGAATAATAGAAAAACCCCGGATCCTCGCAAAGGGCCAGTTCATCGAAATCAAGGCCCGTGACATCTGTTCCGATCCAGCTCGACAGGACGATCCGCGATCGCGGAAAAATCCTGCGTACAGCCGCAAAGCTGTCGCGAACAAAGGATTTGTCCACGACCCCCTGAAACAGGAATGTGATCTCTTTCGTGTCCATCAGTAACTGACCGGTTTCCCCTGCGCCGCGAACAACCTGTTCCCGTTCCGCTCAGATTCTGGCGATATGGTCACGTCGACCATACCTTCGCCATATAATAACATTTTACACGCACCAAACTACAATATGCACGCCCCATACCGGAGCTGTCGAGCATCTTATTTCCCGAAGGTCGACGGGAACAAGGGGTCATACGGTAACACGCCGAATCTCGCCAAATGAATGCATTTCAATCCGGCCCGGATAAACTACCGGGATATTTGTCTGCTGTGGCGCCCGGCAATTTCACAACAACGTTGACAGTTCCCTCGGCAAGGCATTCGAAATCGGTCGCCTCGCCCGGCTCCATGACGATGATATCGCCCTCGCCATATTCCACACCATTCATTGCGACCCGTCCGGAAACAACAACCGTGTACTCGGTCGCGATGCGATGGTGATGCACTGCTTCTCTGTCTCCGCACCTGTAACGCTTGACGGCCACCTCGACATCACCGGTCCTACAAAGGCTTGGATCGAAATTGCCGATGAACCAGCCCTTGACCATGTCTTCAAGCTTCGCCGTCCTCAATGCAGAAAAGCCTCCTTGTGTTCATGCAGCTGGGAGATGTACTGGGCCAGCTGCATCTCCGTCTTCACCGGATGAAACTGGTCGTTCTCGATGAACTCGATCGCGACCTTCTTGTGACGCAACACCATCTCGTTGATGGTCTGGCTGATGAAGAAGGCATCCTTGATCTTCCGGTCCTTGCGTACCACGCTCTGCGCACAGAGAACGAAATCGCTGCCTTTTCGGAAATAGTAGAAGCTTGCCAGGGCATGCTTGCTGATCGGCCGTTTTTCCGCGACCTCGCAGACAAAACCGTTCTCATCCAGAAGCGCAAAAGAATAGCGCGGATGAACCGAACGGAAAGACACGACACCGGCATCACCGTCCTTTTCGCGAAACTTCTTCACGATTGCAGTGAGATCCGCATCAATCAGTTCATCGACCGCCACAAGGACGACTTCCTCGTCCCTGTCGATCTGCTCGGCCGCCAGGAGCGCGGTGCACACTGATCCGGCAGTCGAACCGGAAACCTCGACACAAACCGCATTGTCAGCGCTTTGCCCAATCACATCATCGACATTGAAATCGTGGATATCGGAGCTTCTGACGCAGAAAATGATCACGCTCGGATCAAGCGCCTGCAAGGCCGCTATCTGACGCTCGAGAATGAGTTCCTCGTTGAATTCCGTCATATAGAGCGGATAGCGTTCGCCCTTGATATCGAGGTTTTCGCCCCCCATCAGAACAACGATCTTCATGCTGCAGACCCCACGGACTTGCTGGCGGCCTCCGCCTCGGCAATTCGCCGTTTGATACTGGCGAAATTGACATCATCGACGTCCTTGACCGGGAAGACATGGGCACCGGAAGCTTCCGCCGCCTTCAGCCCGTTCGGGTTGTCCTCGACGATCAGGCATTCCTTCGGATGAAGCTTGAGCATCTTGATGGCTTTCAGATAAATCTCGGGATCTGGCTTGGCCCGTTTCACATCCTGATTGGACAGCATAAATTCAAGATAGGGTGTGAGGCTCGCCTTCGACATCATCTGCTCGACCGTATCGCGCGTCGAGTTGGACGCGACGGCAAGCCGATAGCCTTCCATCTGAAGCCGCGACAGCGCGTATTCGTGATCGAACCGCGGACGGCACCGCTCGACGATGATATCGAGCGTGTAACGCTGCTTAAGCTCATTGATGAAAGTGTGGAGATAGGTCGGCAGGTTCTTGTCGATGCTGAGACGCTGAAGCTTCACCTTGGTCGGCAGACCGTCATAGACCGTGGCATGTTCGTGACGCTCGATCGTGTAACCGAAAAGGCCAAGCGCCTTGTTCAACGCATCATAATGCCATTCCTTGGCCTCGATCAGCACACCGTCCATATCAAAAATGACCGCTTTGATAGACATTATCGTGCCTCCCCGAAATAATCCCGCGCCTTTTCAGGCACATCGGTGCACAAAAAGAGCGAATTTTTAACAACACATTTGGCCGATTTTATGATCGCCCACTGTGTATCAATATCGCGCTGGTGAAGATCGGCGGAGACAATACAGACACGCTTGCCATCACCAATCAGTCCATCGATCAAGCCCGGTCCAAACCAGTCCGAGCGGAAACAGTCAAGCCAGATCCCTTCGCAGGCCTCCATAAGCGGCGGGCTTGGCTGCAGATCACTCAGGCCCGTAAACACGGTCAAACCGTCAGCCAGCTGGCGCACGAGATCGGGCAACGACATGTCAAACACGAAATAATTGGTATGGCCGTAGTGATCGAGAATAGCCTTCACCTCTGCGCTCAAACCGTCTGCCTTGATGTTCAGCGCCAGCATCAGGTTTCGACCGGCCATGATTTCGAGAACGTCCGAGAAGGCCAGTTCGTTCCCTTCAGGCATGTCATGCGCGATGACGATCCGACCGTTATGATCGCGCAGGTCGGTCTCCGTACCGAAGCCACGATCAAAGGAGCGGTGGAACGCAATTTCGGCGTTCTTCTCCTCGGGCGTTTCCCACAAACCGCGATGCGACAGGATTTCCACTATCTGACCTCGTCGGAAATCGGGTGTTTCAAAAAGAAATCGAGATCGCTCGGTATGCCAAGTCCATACATACCGTCATATTCCCTACCGATCGAATAATGTCCGATCTTCAGTTTATCGCTAATCATATAGTTGTAAACCGGGCAAATATAAAACTCCCCGTTGATGCGCACATTGTCCTCAATCATTTTCCTTGAAGCGCGCACCAGATCGCGGCCCTTGCGGAAGTTGAAGATGCCGACGGCTGCATTGTCCGAAATCACACGCTTTTCCGCCGTCTCGACGACTTTTCCGTCTTCCTCGCGCACAAACGACCATTTCGGATCATCCGCTTTCATGGTCATGATCAGGCCATCATAGCCACCACGCTCCATGAAGCCGAGATAGTCGTCGATGTCGGCATCAATATACTGGTCCGAATTAACCGTCATCACCGGGTCATCATTGTCAATCAGCGCCTCAGCCAGAAGCACGGTCGATGCCTGCCCTTCGGTGACATGATCGATGCCGATGATCTCGACGTTTTCGGCAAGGCCTTTCAGCCTGTTTTCCAGCCCGTAATCCCGGATATGGCCATTCTGGCAGATGAAGATGAAGCGATGGTCAACCGATGGGGTGAGATTTTCAACCACCACCTGAATCATCGGCTTGCCATGAACCGGGATCAGCGGTTTGGGATCTTTATATCCAGCATCGGCGAAACGACTGCCACGCCCGGCCATCGGAACAACAATATTCAGCACATCAACTCACTTTCCGAAGTACCAACGCCGCAATCCGGCGTATGCAACCAAAGCCATAATATCACAATAAATCAAAGGTCTTTCTCAACAATGCTTACACGCCGTAGCACAAGCTGATCACCCCTTCCGTCCAGCATTTCGCCAGCAATGAAGGCCGGTTTTGACACATTTACGGCTGTTTTCGAACATCGTGGTAACCGAACCGGCAGCCGCCGACAACGTGGTCGACATGTCAAAGCGGACTTTTTGCGGGATCAAGGGCAATTCGCCGTTTTCCGCTGGCGTTTGGAACGGGCCGTACCGTCAGCAGCTTTCCAAGGCAGCTCCACCGGAGAAATTTCCCGAGAAAAGCCCCGCGATCTGACATTGCGCAAGGCAAGAAAGTGCGAATCAGTTCATCGATGTTTGCGGCCGGAGACACCATATATTGATTATGTGTCGAAACGATACACTACATACGGTGCGGCCGTGATCTCCAGACGAGGGAAACCGATCATGCCGGAAGCGAGTATCGCAATGGGAAAACTGTCGACTGCAACGGAAGAAAGACTGCCGTCTGCCGTTGTGAAACGCAACGGAACACGCATGCCGTTTTCCGCGGAAAAGATAGAACGTGCCATCCTGAAGGCCGGGGAAGCCACCGGCGCATTCGGGGCCGGTGAAGCCCGCAGGCTGACAGACCAGGTGGTCAAGGTGGTGAGTCACAGCGCCCTCAATGACGCCATCGAAATCGAGCGCATTCAGGACATCGCCGAACAGGTGCTGATTTCGGCCAACTTTTTCGAGACCGCCCGCGCCTATATCGTCTATCGCGAAAAACATGCCAAGCTGCGCGAGAGCGGCAAGGTTGCCGTCGATGTGATTTCATCGATCGATGAATATCTCGACCGCTCCGACTGGCGCGTCAATGCCAATGCCAATCAGGGCTATTCGCTGGGCGGGCTGATCCTCAACGTCTCCGGCAAGGTGGTCGCCAATTACTGGCTATCCCATGTCTATGCGCCCGAAATCGGCGCAGCCCACCGCGCCGGCGATCTGCATATCCACGACCTCGACATGCTGTCGGGCTATTGCGCCGGCTGGTCGCTTCGCACGCTGATCACCGAAGGGCTGAACGGCGTGCCCGGCAAGGTCGAGGCCGATCCGCCGAAGCATATGTCGTCGGCCGTCGGCCAGATCGTCAACTTCCTCGGCACGCTGCAGAACGAATGGGCCGGCGCACAGGCGTTTTCCTCCTTCGACACCTATATGGCGCCGTTCATCCGCAAGGACGGTCTTTCCTATGAGGATGTTCTGCAGTCAATCCAGGAACTGATCTACAATCTCAACGTCCCTTCGCGCTGGGGCACGCAGACACCGTTTACCAACCTCACCTTCGACTGGGTCTGCCCGGACGACCTGAAGGAGCAGCGCCCGATCATCGGCGGTGAGGAAATGCCGTTTGCCTATGGCGAGCTGCAGGTCGAGATGGACATGATCAACCGCGCCTATATGGAGGTGATGACCAAGGGCGACGCCAAGGGCCGGGTGTTCACCTTCCCGATCCCGACCTACAACATCACGCCGGACTTTCCCTGGGAAAGCGAAAACGCCACGCGGCTTTTCGAGATGACGGCCAAATACGGTCTGCCCTATTTCCAGAATTTTCTGAATTCCGATCTTTCGCCCAATATGGTGCGCTCGATGTGCTGCCGGTTACAGCTCGACCTGACGGAGCTTCTGAAACGCGGCAACGGGCTTTTCGGCTCGGCCGAACAGACCGGTTCGCTCGGCGTCGTCACCATCAATTGCGCCCGCCTCGGCTTCACCCACAAGGGTGACGAGGCCGGTCTGTTGGCCCGCCTTGACGAACTGCTCGACCTTGGCCGCGACAGCCTCGAAATCAAGCGCAAGGTGATCCAGCGGCTGATCGACGAGGGGCTTTTTCCCTATACCAAGCGCTATCTCGGCACGTTGCGCAATCACTTCTCCACGCTCGGCGTCAACGGCGTCAACGAGATGATCCGCAATTTCACCGATGACCGCGAGGACATCACCACTGAGGAGGGCTATGCGCTGGCGCTGCGGCTGCTTGACCATGTGCGCGAGAAGATCGTCTCCTATCAGGAGGAAACCGGGCACCTCTACAATCTGGAAGCAACACCGGCGGAGGGCACCGCGCACCGTTTTGCCCGCGAAGACGCCAAGCGCTTCCCCGGCATTATCCAGGCCGGCACGCCGGAAAACGCCTATTACACCAATTCCAGCCAGCTTCCCGCCGGCTTTACCGACGACCCCTTCGACGCGCTTTCACGGCAGGAAGTGCTGCAGAAGAAATATACCGGCGGCACGGTGCTGCACCTCTACATGGGCAGCCGCATGTCCTCCGGCGAGGCCTGCAAGAACCTTGTCCGCCGTTCGCTGACGAATTTCCGCCTGCCCTACATCACCGTCACGCCGACATTCTCCATCTGCCCGACGCATGGCTATATCGAGGGCGAACACCAGTTCTGCCCGAAATGCGATGCCGACCGGCTGGCGAAGAAACGCGCGACACTCATTGCTGCTGAATGAAAGGAAAGATCATGTCACTGATTGAGAAAGACGTCGTTGCCGACACCGAAATCACGCTGACCGACGAGGAGCGTCAGCCCTGCGAAATCTGGACGCGGGTGATGGGCTATCACCGTCCGGTTTCCTCCTTCAACCGCGGCAAGAAAGGCGAATTCGCCGAACGCCGCTATTTCAGGGAACAGGGCGGTGAACGGGCATAACGCAGCCGGACAACCTCTTCCCGCGTCCCCCTCGGGCTTGACCCGAGGGTCCACTGAAGCCGTGCCGCATGGCATGGATCCTCGGGTCAAGCCCGAGGATGACACGGAGAGAGAGGACGTGCGCCGGCTCTCTGGCAATCCCGACGATGACGCCGAAAGGGAAAGCAAGATCGATCTGCGCGTCGGCGGTTTCGAGCCGTTTTCGCTCTGCGACTGGCCGGACAGGATTGTTACCACGCTTTTCCTGCAGGGCTGCCCGTGGCGCTGCCCCTATTGCCATAATCCCGGCCTGCTGGATGCCGCGGCGAAGACCGGTTTCACTTTCGACGGCATTCTCGAATTTCTGGAAAGCCGACGCGGACTTCTCGATGGCGTCGTCTTTTCCGGTGGCGAACCCACCCTGCAAAAAGCATTGCTGCCGGCGATGAAGGCGGTGCGCGCCATGGGCTTCAGGATAGGCCTGCATTCCGGCGGCGCCTATCCCGAACGCCTGCGCGAAGTGCTGCCCCTGACCGACTGGATCGGCTTCGACGTCAAGGCGCCGTCCTATGCCTATGACCGGATGACGGGAACGCCGAAAAGCGCTGCCCGTGCGTTTGAAAGCCTCCGCCATGTGCTTGAAAGCGGTGTCGACTACCAGATCCGCACCACCGTGCATAAGGGGCTGATGGACGATGCGGATCTTGAAGCGCTCCGCACGGAACTCGCCGGCTATGGTATTTCCGGCCACAAGATCCAGACCTTCCGCACCACCGGCGTCGACATGACCCGGATGGACAAGGCGCTGAAGGAACATAAAAACGCGCTGGCCGACGGCTGAACCGGCAGGCCATCGGCAGCAAAAGCCGGTCCCGGACCCATTTTCGCCTTGTTCTGACACAATACTCGAAAACAGGCGGAAGAACTTGAAGCCGAAACAGTTCATTTCCATATAGTCTCTGTCGGCAGGCCTTACTGCCGTAACAAAGCGAGGAAAACTTGAGATGAACGAGACCGCATTGCTGCGTCCGGCGTGGACGCCACTTACGATCGCCCTGATGGTGATCGGCTTTGTCGTCTTCTGGCCGCTCGGCCTTGTCATGCTTGCATACATCATCTGGGGCGACCGGCTGAATATGACGAAGGACGAATGGAAGCATTCGGCCAAACGGGCCTTCGGCTCCTGCAAGCGCAACATGCGCAATGCGGATTCCACCATGCATTCGACCGGCAATGCCGCTTTCGATGAATGGCGCCGCAGCGAAATGGAGCGGATCGAGGCAGAGCGCCGCAAGCTCGATGAGATGCGCGCCGAATTCGACCGCTATACCGATGAACTGCGCAAGGCGCGCGACCGCGAGGAATTCGAGCGGTTCATGCGCGAGCGCGGCAGCAATTTCAATGCTTCCGGGCAGAACCCTGCGCCCGAAGCATAACACTGAATGACCTTCTGACTTTCCGGCATTGCCCTTTCCCCCAGGGCGGTGCCGTTTTTTTGTGCCCGCTTCTGGTGCGCGGAGAAGAAAAGCGCTACCCCTTGCCGGAACCCTAGAGAAAATGAGCTGATCCGTGGAAAAACGCGCAAGACCCACGACCATCGATCTGGGCGGCAAAGTGCTGCCGCTCAACCTGAAGACCAATGCGCGCGCGCGGCGGATGACGCTGAAGATCGAACCCGGCGGCCACGCCGTCAGCCTCACCGTTCCTCCCGGCCTCGCCCGCCACGAAGTCGACGGGTTTCTGCGCCGCCATCATGACTGGCTGCTGGAGCGCATGGCGCGGTTCGAGGGGCGCGATACCCATGTCTGCGACGGCGGCTCGGTTTCAATCTTCGGCATTGCCCACACCATCCGCCACAGCGGCAATCTGCGCGGGCTGACCACGATCCGCGATGAGGGTGACGGCAAGGTTTTGCGCGTCTCCGGCCCAGCCGAAAGCATTGGCCGCCGGGTTGCCGATTTCCTGAAAAAGGAAGCCCGGCGCGAAATCACCGAACGGGTGAAGGTGCATGCGGCGGCCAGCGGAAGGTCCTATGCGGCGATTTCGTTCAAGGATACCCGTTCGCGCTGGGGTTCGTGCTCGTCGGCCGGCAATCTCAACTTTTCCTGGCGGATCGCCATGGCGCCCCTGTTCGTGGTCGATTATCTGGCGGCCCACGAGGTTGCCCATCTTTCCGAAATGAACCACGGGCCGCGCTTCTGGGCATTGTGCGAAAAGCTCTGCCCGCAGACGCCGCAAGCGCGGCAATGGCTGAAAAACGAAGGCTCCTTCCTGCATGCGGTGCGTTTCGAGGCGCCTCTTGGCTGATCAAGCCTTCGCAGTCCGCCCCTGTTTGTGATAGAAAAGCGTCATGAAAAGACCCGAAATCAAGATCTGCGGTATCAGTACCAGACAAACGCTCGACCACGTGATTGCCCGGGGCGCCAGCCATGTCGGCTTCATCTTCTTCGAGAAGAGCCCGCGTCATGTGGACGTCGATGTTGCCGCCGAGCTGATCGATCATGTGCGCGGCCGGGCGAAGACCGTGGCCGTGAGCGTCAATGCCGATAACGAGTTGCTCGAGGAAATCGTCTATGGCGCCAAGCCCGACATGCTGCAGCTGCACGGCAAGGAAAGCCCCGACCGGGTGGTGACCGTCAAGGCGCTTTACGGACTGCCGGTGATCAAGGCATTTTCGATCCGCACGCCGGAAGACCTTTCCTTTGCCCGCGAATATGAAGATGTTGCCGACCGCATTCTGTTCGATGCAAAGCCACCGGAAAATGCCGAACTGCCCGGCGGAAACGGCGTTGCCTTCGATTGGCGCTTGCTTGCCGGCTATCAGGCGACTATCCCTTGGTTTCTGTCCGGGGGCCTGAACGCGGATAATGCGGGGACCGCGCTCAATGACATCCACGCGCCGGGCCTTGACGTATCATCCGGTGTGGAAAGCGCGCCGGGCATAAAGGATCCGGCCCGGATCGATGCCTTTTTTGATGCCGTCGACAAGGCGCGGATGCGCCAGACGGCCTGATGGAGACTGACGTGAACGAGACGCCAAAACCAAACTCCTTCAAATCCGGCCCCGACGAAAGCGGCCTGTTCGGCATTTTCGGCGGACGCTTCGTGGCCGAAACGCTGATGCCACTGATCCTCGACCTGCAGGCGGAATGGGACAGGGCCAAGACCGATCCGGCCTTCAAGGCGGAGCTGACGTCGCTGGGCAAGCACTATACCGGCCGCCCGAGCCCGCTTTATTATGCCGAACGGCTCAGCGAGCATCTCGGCGGCGCGAAGATCTATTTCAAGCGCGAGGAGCTGAACCACACCGGCTCGCACAAGATCAACAATTGCCTCGGCCAGATCCTGCTGGCCAAGCGCATGGGCAAGACCCGCATCATCGCCGAAACCGGCGCCGGCCAGCACGGCGTGGCATCGGCCACCGTGGCCGCCCGCTTCGGCCTGCCCTGCGTGGTCTATATGGGCGCGACCGATGTCGAGCGGCAGGCGCCCAACGTGTTCCGCATGAAGCTCCTTGGCGCCGAGGTGAAGCCGGTGACGGCCGGCCACGGCACGCTGAAGGATGCCATGAACGAAGCGCTGCGCGACTGGGTCACCAATGTCGACGACACCTATTACCTGATCGGCACGGCCGCAGGCCCGCATCCCTATCCGGAAATGGTGCGCGATTTTCAGGCCGTGATCGGCACTGAAGCGAAAGAGCAGATCATGGAAGCCGAAGGGCTGCTGCCCGATCTGGTGATTGCGGCCGTCGGCGGCGGTTCGAATGCCATCGGCATTTTCCATCCCTTCCTCGACGATCAGGATGTGAAGATCGTCGGCGTGGAAGCAGGCGGGCGCGGGCTTGACGGCGAGGAGCATTGCGCCTCGCTGACGGCGGGCGCGCCGGGCGTGCTGCACGGCAACCGCACCTATCTGCTGCAGGATGATGACGGCCAGATCAAGGAAGGCCATTCGGTCTCCGCCGGGCTCGATTATCCGGGCATCGGGCCGGAGCACTCATGGCTCAATGACATCGGCCGTGTCGACTATGTGCCGATCCTCGACACCGAGGCGCTGGAAGCCTTCCAGCTGATGACCCGGCTCGAGGGCATCATTCCAGCCCTTGAAGCCAGCCATGCGATTGCCGAAATCATCAAGCGCGCGCCGAAAATGGGCAAGGACGAGATCATCCTCGCCAATCTTTCCGGCCGCGGCGACAAGGATGTGCACACGGTCGGCAAGATTCTCGGCATGGAGATGTAAGGTCCATGACGACGGGTTCGCGCGCGGAGACCATTGAGGAGATGTCGGAACTGGCGGAGGCCCTTTTCGACATCATCGAGGAGGAGAATGCGGACGTGCCGGATATCCGCCACGCCGTGGTGGAAGCACTGGCGCACCAGAACCTCTACAATATCGAGATGGCGGCGGCCCTTTCGGCGCTTTCGGAGGGGCGGCGACCCGAGGCCGAGCTGGACAGTCTCGTTTTGAACATGAAGGCCGTTCACAAATCTCTGGTGAAGGCGATTTCGGCCTGGAACGAAGCGGAATAGGCGCCACTTTTCATCCGGCCGCAAATCATGAAAGGGAGGCCATGACATCGGAAAGGCTTTCAGAACGTTACGCGCCGAGAGCGGCCGGGTTTCTCCGGGCGGTTTCCGCAGATGGCGGCGTGATCAAGCTGAACGGCATTTCGACGTCACCGGACCTCGACTTTACCGATGCCGAGACGGACGCAGCAGCAGCGGTTCTCGAGCAATCGCAACTTGGCAAGCCGCATCTGAAGGTCGGCTTTGCCGTTCTGCATCGCGGCGAGGAGGCCTTGTGGCTGCTGCTTCACTGGTGGCTTGACGGCGGCATTGCCTCGCATGCCATGTGGCGGGCCGGTCTCGGGACGGCGCGGCCAGAGTTTTCACCGGTTCCGGCAGGGGTTCTGGCCTGCGTCTGGGAGCTGGGCGTTATTGATTTCGAGCGGCGGGCGTTTATGGATACAGCCCTGTCCGGCGCGCCGCTTGCCGACTATCTCGCATCGAGGATGCCACGGAGTACAGTATGACCGAACGCATGGAAAAACGCTTTGCAGCCCTGAAGGCCGAGGGCCGGCCGGCGCTGATCACCTATTTCATGGGTGGCGATCCCGATTTCGACACCTCGCTTGAGATCATGAAGGCGCTGCCGAAAGCAGGCGCCGACGTGATCGAACTCGGCATGCCGTTTTCCGACCCGATGGCCGACGGACCGGCCATCCAGATGGCGGGCCTTCGCGCGCTGAAAGGCGGCCAGACGCTGGAAAAGACGCTGGAACTGGCCCGTCGTTTTCGCAAAGAAGATGCCGATACGCCGATCGTGATGATGGGCTATTACAATCCGATCTACATCTACGGCGTCGAGCGCTTTGTGGACACCGCCCTTGAGGCCGGGATCGACGGCCTGATCATCGTCGACCTGCCGCCGGAAATGGACAACGAGCTGTGCATTCCCGCACTCGCAAAGGGCCTCAACTTCATCCGTCTGGCCACGCCGACGACGGACGAGAAGCGCCTGCCGGCGGTTTTGCAGAACACATCGGGTTTCGTCTATTACGTGTCGATGAACGGGATTACCGGCTCGGCGCTGCCGGACCCGTCGAAGGTGGGTGAAGCCGTTTCGCGCATCAAGGCGCATACCGACCTTCCCGTCTGCGTCGGTTTCGGCGTGAAGACGGCCGAACATGCCCGCCTGATCGGCGCGGCGGCCGATGGCGTCGTGGTCGGCACGGCGGTGGTCAACCAGATCGCCGGCAGTCTCGATGGGAACGGCAAGGGCGGCAAGGACACGGTTGACGCGGTTTCGACCTTCGTGCGCGGGCTTTCAAGCGGCGTACGGGACGCCCGCCTTGCGGCGGCGGAGTAAATCTGGCAAACCGCAGGCAATGCTATTCAGGAGGTTCATTTGGTGAACTGGATAACCAATTATGTGCGGCCGCGGATCAATTCCATGTTCGGCCGGCGCGAAGTGCCCGAGAATTTGTGGATCAAGTGCCCCGAAACAGGCGCGATGGTGTTTCACACCGATCTGGAAGAAAACAAATGGGTCATTCCCTCGTCCGGCTATCACATGAAGATGCCGGCCCGCGCGCGGCTGATTGACCTGTTCGACAACGGCCAGTTCGAGGACCTGCCGCAGCCGAAGGTGGCGCAGGACCCGCTGAAGTTCCGCGACTCCAAGAAATATGCCGACCGTCTGAAGGAAAACCGCACCAAGACCGGACAGGACGACACGATCGTCGCCGGTGTCGGCACGCTTGAAGGCCTCAAGCTGGTGGCCGTGGTTCATGAGTTCAAGTTTCTCGGCGGCTCGCTGGGCATGGCCGCGGGCGAGGCGATCATTCAGGCTTTCGAGCGGGCGCTCAAGGAAAACTGCCCGCTGGTAATCTTCCCGGCTTCCGGCGGCGCGCGCATGCAGGAAGGCGTGTTGTCGCTGATGCAGATGCCGCGCGTGACCGTGATGGTCGAGATGATGCGCGAGGCGGGCCTGCCCTATATCGTCGTTCTGACCAACCCGACGACCGGCGGGGTTTCGGCCTCCTATGCAATGCTGGGCGATCTGCACATCTCCGAGCCGGGCGCCGAGATCGGCTTTGCCGGCCGCCGCGTGATCGAGCAGACCATTCGCGAACAGCTGCCCGACGGCTTCCAGACCGCGGAATACCTGCTGGATCACGGCATGATCGATATGGTCGTCAGGCGCCACGACATTCCCGAAACGCTGGCGCGCGTGCTGAAGATCATGACCGGTGCACCGCCGACGGCAAATGCCATGCTGGAGCCGCCGAAACCTCACGATGCCATCGCCGACGAGACACCGCACGAAAAGATCGAAAGCGATCAGGCGCCGGCCCCGCAGAACTGAGGCCGTTCAGGCCCCGGGCAGCACCGGTCCCGACAGCAATTTCCGGGTGGCGACAGGCTGCCCGGAAACAAAAAAGATGAAGCAGGGCGCGGTCGATAGAGGCCCGGCGCTCCGGAAATCGGACCCATCATGGACAACCATTCCCTCGGCGCGGCCGAGCGCGTGATCGATCACCTGATGCAATTGCATCCCAAGGGGTTCGATCTGTCGCTCGACCGGATCCGGAACCTTCTTGAAAAACTCGGCAATCCGCATCTGGCGCTGCCGCCGGTGATCCATATTGCCGGGACAAACGGCAAGGGGTCGGCAAGCGCCTTCAGTCGCGCATTGCTGGAAGCTGCCGGGCTTTCGGTCCATGTCCATTCCTCGCCGCATCTGGTGCGCTGGCACGAGCGCTTCCGCATCGGCGGTCCCGGCGGCGCCAGCGGCTATGTCGACGATACGCTGCTGGCCGAGACGCTGAAGCGCGTGGAAGCGGCCAATGCCGGCGCGACGGCCACGGTGTTCGAACTGCTGACGGCAACGACCTTTGTGCTGTTTGCGGAAATTCCCGCCGACGTCGTTATTCTGGAAGTCGGCCTTGGCGGCCGTTTCGACGCCACCAACATCATCGACAAGCCCGCCGTCAGCGTGATCATGCCGATCTCGCTCGACCATCAGGCCTATCTCGGCGACCGTGTCGAGCTGATTGCGGCCGAAAAGGCCGGGATCATGAAACCGGGCGTGCCGGTCGTGATCGGCCAGCAGGAATATGAGGCTGCAGAAGAGGTGCTGATCGCCACCGCCGACAGGCTTGGCTGTCCGCTCCACCTCTACGGCCAGGATTACAGCGCCCATGAGGAGCACGGCCGTCTCGTCTATCAGGACGGCGACGGGCTGATGGACCTGCCGCTGCCCGCACTGCCCGGCCGCCACCAATATGCCAATGCGGCCGCTGCCATTTCGGCCGTCAAGGCCGCCGGTTTTGCAATTGACGAGAACGCCGTCGAAACGGCAATGCGCAATGTGTTCTGGCCCGCCCGCCTGCAGCAGCTGACGGAAGGCGATCTGGTAACGGCAGCCCCCGAAGGCAGCGAAATCTGGTTGGATGGCGGGCACAATCCCGGCGCTGGCGAGGTGATTGCCGAAGCGCTGGCCGGTTTCGAGGAACACGATCCGCGCCCGCTGTTCCTGATCATCGGGATGATCAACACCAAGGACCCGTTCGGCTTTTTCGAGCATTTCGCCGGGCTTGCCAATTATGTCTATTGCGCGCCGATCAAGGGCACTGAAGCCTTCATCGACCCCGTGGCGCTGGCCTCTTCAGCCGCCGATGCCGGTCTTTCGGCCGAGCCGGTTTCCTCGATCGGCGAGGCGCTGGCCGCGATCTGCCTGCGCGCCCGCGTCGACCAGCCACCGCCGCGCATCCTGATCGGCGGTTCGCTCTATTTCGCCGGCAATGCGCTTTTTGAAAACGGCACGCCGCCGCTTTGAGTTTTCGTTGAGGACTTGCAAAACGGCGCGGAAAGGCTTATGCACCTGCGGCCCGCCATAGGCGGGGTCAATGATCTTTTGAATTCGGGAGCCAGGACATGACGACCATGTACCGCCTGCCCAAAAACGCAGCAAACCTTCGCTAAGCCGTAGATACGGTGCGTCGAAGGCCGATCAGGGCAAGTATTCTTGCGCCTGAAGCTTTCCTGTTTTCAAATGAGTTACCCAAATGGGCACTTCGCCAAACAAGGCTGCGCGCATATCAGGCGCGGCCTCTATTCATCGTTTTTATTCTGAAAACGCCTGGATTGAAGGTAAAGCAGAAGAACAGCTTGACGCTGTCGCTGCAATGGAGGGCATCATCGCCATTGCTGCCTTTCCTGACCTTCACCCCGGCAAATATGGTCCGGTCGGCAGTGCTATCCTGTCGGATCGGATCTATCCGCAACTGATCGGCAATGACATTGGCTGTGGGATGTCGCTCTACGCTCTGGACCTGCCGGCACGCAAGTTCAGGCTGGACAAGGCTGCCCGGAAGCTGCGCCTGCTCGAAGGCGTGTGGGACGGCGATGCCGGTGCACGTCTTGCGTCCGACGGACTGCCGCCGGATCTCCATCCAAATGCACTCGGCACGATCGGAGGCGGCAATCACTTCTGCGAATTGCAGGTTGTCGATACCGTTCTCGACGATATTGGTCTGGAAAGGGGGCAACTCATGTTGCTCGTCCACTCCGGCTCCCGCTCTTTCGGGACTGAAGTCTTCAGCTCCGTGATAGACCATTCCGGTGGCTTCGACCCAGACAGCGAAACGGGGCAGGCCTATATGGAAGCCCATCGCCAGGCTGTGCTGTGGGCAAGCCTCAACCGCGCAATCATCGTCGAACGCGCGGCAAGGGCTCTGCATTGTGACTTCCGACCGGTTTGCAACGCACCGCACAATCTGATCGAGCCTGGCCCGCGCGGGTTGCTGCATCGAAAGGGTGCCGCAAAAGCGGACATGCCTATCGTGCCGCTTGCCGGGTCAAGGGACGCGCTGAGCTATCTTCTCAAGCCCAACCGCCACAAGCCTGAGGCGCTCGCCTCGCTTGCGCACGGCGCCGGCCGAAAATATGACCGGCGCTCGATGACGGGGCGCGCGGGTGTAACGCGATCGGACAGGGAAAACCTGAGCCGAACCTCCTTCGGAGGGCTTGTCATCTGCGAGGATCGACAGCTTCTGATCGAAGAGGCGCCCCAGGCCTACAAGGACCCGGCCCATGTGGTCGGGCAGTTGCAGGCCGCCAGACTGGCAGAGCCCGTTGCCGCGCTGAAGCCCTTGCTTACCTTCAAGAAAGCCACGCCGGAAGGCCATCAGGCATCAGCACGGAAAAAGTGGAACAGCTTGGGTACGAGGAGGGCGGAGCGATGAGCGTGCCGGAAACCGTCCGCCTGCTGGTGACCAGTGGCGATGGTCCACAGGAGTGCCGCCGTGCCGTATCGCTGGTGTTGAACCGGCTGGAACAGGAAGCTGCCGACCGCGCAATCCGGTTCGACGCCGAGATCCCCGATGCTGCGAATACCGGGAAAGATCCCTCGTCCTGCCTCGTCACCCTGGCGGGAAAAGGCGGGGCTGAGCTTGCGCGCCGCTGGCTTGGAACCGTTCAATGGACGTGCCAGAGCCCGTTTCGCCCGCAGCACAAGCGGCGCAACTGGTTTGTCGGTGTCTTTGCCGTCGAGGTGACGGATGCGCAAGATGCAGAGCCGAAAACTGAGGACCTCAAGGTCGAGACCTTCCGCTCCGGCGGGCCTGGCGGGCAGCACCAGAACACGACGGACAGCGGTGTGAGGATAACGCATCTGCCAACGGGTGTTTCCGCCCTGTCTACGGACGAGCGCTCCCAGCACCGCAACAGGCAAGCTGCATATGAGCGCCTTGTGGCGAAACTCATCCTGCGCCAGCAGGAAGCGCAAAGCCGCAACCGATCCGCACAAAACCAGCTTCACAGGCAATTGGAGCGGGGCAACCCGGCCAGGGTCTTCAAGGGAAAGCACTTCAATGAGGTGAGATAGGGCCGCCTCTTTCCGGCGGTCCTGGGGTGAGGTGGTACCGGAACCTCGGGCAATGATTGGTCTCGTCCGAGGCTCCAAAGGCCCCCGCTACGATGAAAATTCTCAACGACGCAGGCTTGCAAAAGCGCCTGGCCCTTAAAAACATGCGGCTGGCATGGCCACCAGGGGCGTCAAAATCCTCGCGCGATGCTCTGGCATCGCTCCGCGGTCTTTTCCTACCCGGATGGCCATGCCAGCGCGCATCATATGGGGCCTGATCATTGGCTCTTGGTATTATCAGTAGCGGTAGTGTTCCGGCTTGAACGGGCCTTCCGGCGTCACGCCGATATAGGCGGCCTGTTCTTCCGACAGCACGGTCAGCTTGGCGCCGAGCTTGTCGAGATGCAGGCGGGCGACCTTTTCGTCGAGATGCTTGGGCAGAACGTGAACGGCATTTTCGTATTTGTCGCGGTGCTGGAAGATTTCCATCTGCGCCAGCACCTGGTTGGTGAACGACGCCGACATCACGAAGGAAGGGTGGCCGGTGGCATTGCCAAGGTTCAGAAGGCGGCCTTCCGACAGCAGGATCAGCCGCTTGCCGTCGGGAAACGCGATCATGTCGACCTGCGGCTTGATGTTGGTCCACTTGTAATTGCGCAGCGAATTGACCTGAATTTCGTTATCGAAATGGCCGATATTGCCGACAATCGCCATGTCCTTCATCTCGCGCATGTGTTCCAGGCGGATGATATCCTTGTTGCCGGTGGTGGTGACGAAGATATCGGCGGTCGAGACGACGTCTTCCAGCTGCACGACCTCGAAGCCGTCCATGGCGGCCTGCAGGGCGCAGATCGGATCGGCTTCGGTCACCTTGACGCGCGCACCCGCGCCGGAAAGCGAGGCGGCCGAGCCCTTGCCGACATCGCCGTAACCGCAGACGACGGCAACCTTGCCGGCCATCATCACATCGGTGGCGCGGCGGATACCGTCGACGAGGGATTCCTTGCAACCATATTTGTTGTCGAATTTCGACTTGGTGACCGAGTCGTTGACATTGATGGCCGGGAAGGGGAGCTGGCCGGCACGGGCAAGCTGGTAGAGCCGGTTGACGCCGGTGGTGGTTTCTTCCGTCACGCCCAGAAGCGCATCGCGCTGCTTGGTGAAGAAGCCGGGCGTTTCGGTCATGCGCTTCTTGATCTGCGCGAACAGCACTTCCTCTTCTTCCGAGCCCGGCTTGGACAGCACATCCTCGCCGGCCTCGGCGCGCGCGCCGATCAGGATATACATGGTGGCGTCGCCGCCATCATCGAGGATCAGGTTCGACTGTCCGCCATCGTTCCACTGGAAGATCCGGTCGGTATAGGACCAGTATTCGGCAAGGCTCTCGCCCTTGACCGCGAAGACCGGTGTGCCGGTGGCGGCAATGGCGGCTGCGGCGTGGTCCTGGGTGGAGAAGATGTTGCAGGACGCCCAGCGGACGTCCGCGCCCAGGACTTTAAGGGTTTCGATCAGAACACCGGTCTGGATCGTCATGTGCAGCGAGCCGGAAATGCGCGCGCCCTTCAGCGGCTGGCTTTCACCGAATTCCTCGCGCGCGGCCATCAGGCCCGGCATTTCGGTTTCGGCAATCTCCAGTTCCTTGCGGCCGTAATCGGCCAGCGCGATATCGGCGACGATGAAATCTTCTGTGGCGCTCATTGAAAAACTCCCGAGGCAAAAAATGGGTGCGGCAGATCGCGGCCGGCACTCTCAGGCGGGCAACACGCTGCATTCGGTTTGCTTCGTTAGTAACAGCCTTGGCCGTCGCTGACAAGAAAGACATAAAGAAATCTTTATGTCTTTCTCTACTCCCGTTGAGCGTCGGGATCGGCGCTGCGCAACGCATCACGGCAGGCCTGCAGGATTTCAAGACGGACATATTGGCTTTCGTAATAATCCGAAAGCGCCGGATCGGGATTATGGGTGTGTCCGGTGGTCTGCATCGCGGTGGCGGCCTGCTCAAGGCCCGCATGAAGGCCCGATGCCGCGGCGGCGTTTACCGCAGAGCCCAGCAGCACCACGTCTTCCGTCGGGGAAACATGCACCGGCCGGCCGGTGACATCGGCGTAAAGCCTTGAGAGAAGCGGATTGCGCCGATGGCCGCCGGCAAGGTGGAGCGCGGTTGCGGGAATGCCGTTTTCGGCAAGATGCTCGAGGATCTGCCGCAGCGACAGCGCAATGGCTATGCAGGCGCGCCAGTAAAGCCGGCAAAGCCCGTCGAAGGACTTGTCGAGGGTGAGGCCCGCGACCATGCCGGTCATGGCCGGGTCGGCAAAGGGCGAGCGGGAGCCGTGAAAATCGGGCAGGATATCGAGCCCATCGGCAAAGCCGGGGCCGTCTGCCGCAATCATGGAGGCAATCCGGGCATTGACCTGCTCGTGACGGGCTTCCGTTGCCGGGCCGCCCTCGGCATGGATTTCAAGCAGGTGGTTGAGCAGGCCGCCGGTTGCCGACTGTCCGGCCTCGAACGGCCATTGGTGCGGATAGATAGCGGCAAAATAGGGGCCCCATACGCTTCCGGCAAAGACGGGTTCGGGCCCATAGCCGATAAGGCAGCTGGAGGTTCCGCCGATCAGCGCGAATTCGCCGGGTGCCTTCATTCCGGGGTGCGGCAACGCGCCGAGCGCGCCGGCATAGGCATCCACCATGCCGGCGGCAACCGTCACGGTGCAATCAAGCCCGAGTGCATCTGCCGCAGCTTCGGTCAGCTTGCCGATGGCTTTGCCGGGTGGGCAGGGCGGCATGTCGGCACCGGCCCTTTCCGGCAGATCGCCAAGGCTAAACCGGTCGAAAAGCGCACGCGGCCATGGATCGGCATTCTCAGCCATATGGAACCATTTGGTGGCAAGTGTGGAAAGCGAACGCTGCCGGCTGCCCGTCGCCCGAAAGCTCAGAAAATCGGCGAGATCGAAGAAATCGCCGGCCTTTTGCCAAAGCTCCGGCCGGTTCCGCTTCAGCCACAAAAGCTTCGGCACCTGCATTTCCGGCGAAATCGATCCGCCGGAATGCCTGACCGCGGCATCACCCGTGGCACTCAGCTCCGCGGCCTCGGCTCTGGCGCGGTGATCGAACCAGGCGATGGTGTCATAGGAGCCGCTGTCATCCGTAAAAAGCGGCAGCGGATCGCCCGCCCGGTCGAGCAGAACCAGCGAGCATGTGGCGCCGAAGGCAAGGCCCGCAATCCGCTCTGGGCCGAGACCGCTTGCAAGGCGCGCACTCCGCACCGCCGTCGCCGTCGTCTGCCAGATGTCGTCGGACACATATTCGCCGCGCCGCGCGCCCGGACGGCGCAGCCGCAAGGGCTCGACCCTGCGGGACAGCATGGTGCCGGTTTTATCGAAAATGCCAGCCCTGACGCTTGCCGTGCCGACATCGACCGCAATCACGTGATCGCGCATCCTGCACGCTCCCCACCCTGTCAGTCTTTGCGCACAAGGTGGACGAGAATGCAGATTTCGTCAAACATCCTGTCCGCGCCGGGCTTTCCCGGCCGCGGGGTCGGGTCAATCATCGGTAGCCGGATGCACTATGCCAGATCACCGGCGATATAGCGTTTCAGTGTTTCGGCGGTTCCGGCGGTTCTGAGGCTCTCCAGCGCTGCCGAGAAGCGCTTGCGGAAGGTTTCATTGTCGGAGATCGAGCCGAAGATGGCGCGTTCCTCAAGGAAAATCATCGGGTCTTCGCGGCTTGCAAGCGCGGCCTTGTGAAGACGGTCGGCGGCCTCATCGTTGAAGCGGATGGCGCGGCCACTGTCGGATCTTCCCTCGAAATAGCGGCACCACAGCGCCGAGACCAGCGCGAGGCCGACGACATCGAGGCCCTTGTCCAGCCGCGCCGCCGTGGACGGCAGGATGAATTTCGGCTGCCGGTTGGAACCGTCGAGCGCCAGCCGCTCGATCGTGTCGCCGATCTTGGGATTGGCAAAACGCCGGGCAATCAGCTCGTAATAGCCGGTCAGATCGGTATCGGGCACCGGCGGCACGATGGGAATGATTTCCTCCTTCTCGAGTTTTTCGAGAAAGGCGGCGATCAGTTCGTTCTCCATCGCCTCATGCACGAAATGGATATCGAGCAATTCGCCGGGATAGGCGATGGCCGCATGACCGCCGTTGAGGATCCTGAGCTTCATCACCTCATAGGGGCTGACATCTTCGACAAAGGTGACGCCGACCTCTTCCAGCGCCGGGCGACCAAGCGGGAAATCATCCTCCAGCACCCACTGTTTGAAGCCCTCGCAGAACACCGGCCAGTTGTCCGCGATGCCATATTCCTGGCGCGTGATATCGCGTTCGCGCTTGCCGGTGGCCGGCGTGATCCGGTCGACCATGGCATTGGGAAAGGCGACATTGTCGCGGATCCAGCCGGCAAGGGCCGGATCGGAGAGTTCGGCGAGACCCGAGACGGTGGCTTTGGTCACCGCGCCGTTATGGGGGATGTTGTCGCAACACATCACGGTGAAGGGCGGTATGTTTTCGCGGCGGCGTTTCTTCAGACCAGCGATGATCAGGCCGAAGGCCGTTTTCGGGGTATCCGGATTTTCACCGTCGGCGACGATGGCCGGATGGGTCGGATCGAATTTCCCGGTCGCCGGATCGATGAAATAGCCGCCTTCCGTCACCGTCAGGGACACAATGCGGATTGCCGGATCGGCGAGTTTTTCGATCATCGCCGCGTAGTCGGGCGGGGCGATCATGTCGATCATCGCGCCGGTGATCGTGGCTTCGCTGGCATCCGCCTCCTGGTCCACCACGGTGGTCAGAAAATCCTGGCCGGCAAGGACTTCGCGCATCTTCGTGTCGGAGGGCATGACGCCGGCGCCGATGATTGCCCAGTCGAGATCGCGGCCCTTGTTGAAAAGCTGGTGCAGGTAGACCGCCTGATGCGCCCGGTGGAAATTGCCGACGCCGAAATGAACGATCCCGGCGGAAAGGGCGCTGCGCTGATAGGCCGGCACGGCCGCCTTGTCCGCATGCTGATCAAGATTTTTAAGGTTGAGGGGCTCGGTCATGGTCTCAAGGTCCAGTCTTCGCATTTCGCTGTTTGGTCGACGGCGCCGGTCAGGCGGCAAGGCCATCCGCGTTGAAGCGGTAAAGCCGTTCGGGGTCCGGCGAGATAAACACCATGTCGCCGTGGCGCACCGGAAACTCGCCATCCGTACGGGTGGTGATATGGCCGAGCCCGGGAACATCGACATGCAGGAAGGTGTCGGAACCGAGATGTTCGGAGACGACGACCTTGCCCTTCCATTTGCCGTTTTCGGTGGAAAGGGCGACATGTTCGGGCCTGATGCCGATCGTGTGGGCGCCGAATTCCGCAGCCGCCTCGCCGTCGATGAAATTCATCTTCGGCGAACCGATGAAACCGGCGACGAAGAGATTGGCGGGGCTGCGGTAAAGCTCGAGCGGCGAGCCGACCTGTTCGATATTGCCGGCGCGCAGGACCACGATCTTGTCGGCCATGGTCATGGCTTCCACCTGGTCGTGGGTCACATAGATCGAGGTTGCGCCGAGCTGCTGGTGCAGTTCGGAGATTTCGAGCCGCATATTGACCCGAAGTGCGGCATCGAGGTTCGAGAGCGGCTCGTCGAACAGGAAACATTCCGGCGAACGCACGATCGCCCGGCCAATGGCGACGCGCTGACGCTGACCGCCGGAAAGCGCACGCGGCTTGCGCTCCAGATAATCGGTGAGATTCAGGATCTTTGCCGCCTCCTCGACCTTGCGGTCGATTTCGGCCTTGTCGAAATTGGCCATTTTCAGCGGAAAGCCGATATTGGCGCGCACGCTCATATGCGGATAAAGCGCATAGGACTGGAACACCATGGCAAGGCCGCGCTTTGCCGGCGGCTTGGCCGTGGCATCCTCGCCATCGATCAGAATGCGGCCGCCGGTAACATCCTCAAGGCCTGCAATCAGGCGCAGAAGGGTGGACTTGCCGCAGCCCGACGGGCCGACAAAGACGACGAATTCACCGTCATTGATTTCAAGGTCGATCGACGGAATGACCGCATGTTCGCCAAAATGCTTGGAGACGTTTTCGAGTCTGATGCTGCCCATTGGTCCTGTCCTTATTTAACCGCGCCGAAGGTGAGCCCGCGCACGAGCTGCTTCTGCGAAAACCAGCCGAGGATGACGATCGGAGCGATCGCCATGGTCGAGGCGGCGGAAAGCTTGGCGTAAAACAGGCCTTCCGGGCTCGAATAGGAGGCGATGAAGGCCGTCAGCGGCGCCGCCTTTGAAGCCGTCAGATTCAGGGTCCAGAAGGCTTCGTTCCAGGCAAGGATGATGTTGAGAAGAAGGGTGGAGGCAATGCCCGGCACCGCCATCGGGGTGAGCACATAGATCAGCTCCTTGCCGAGCGTCGCCCCGTCCATGCGGGCGGCTTCGAGGATCTCGCCGGGAATTTCCTTGAAGTAGGTGTAGAGCATCCACACCATGATCGGCAGGTTGATCAGCATCATCACGATGATCAGGCCGATACGGGTGTCGAGCAGGCCGAGATCGCGGAAGATGATGTAGATCGGCACCAGCACGCCGACGGCGGGCAGCATCTTGGTGGACAGCATCCACAGCAGGATGTCCTTGGTGCGTTTCGTCGGCGAGAATGCCATCGCCCAGGCGGCGGGCACGGAGATCAGCAGCCCGATCACCGTGGAGCCGAGCGAGATCGCCACCGAATTCCAGAAGTGATGGAAATAGCTGGAGCGGGCCTGCACCTCCACATAGTTTTCCAGCGTCCACTGGAAGAACAGGAAGGACGGCGGCGAGGAAACGGCCTCGCCCTCGGTCTTGAAACTGGTCAGAACCGTCCACAGGATCGGGAAGAAGATCAGAAGCGCCACGACCCATGCCAGAAGCGTGAAGGCCAGCTTTTTCTGTGTTGTAACCCGGCGTGCCATCGTCAGTCCTCCAGATTTTTGCCGATCATGCGAACCAGGAAGATCGCAACGATATTGGCGAGAATGACAGCGATGATGCCGCCGGCCGAAGCGCCGCCCACGTCGAACTGCAGCAATGCCTGCATGTAGACGAGGTAGGTCAGATTGGTGCTTTCCGTTCCCGGTCCACCATTGGTGGTCACCAGAATTTCGGCGAACACCGAAAGCAGGAAGATGGTCTCGATCAGCACCACCACGGTGATGGCGCGGGCCATATGCGGCAGGATGATGTAGATCAGCCGGTTGAAGGCATTGGCGCCGTCCATCTCGGCGGCTTCCTTCTGCTCTTCGGACAGTGATTGCAGCGCGGTCAGCAGAATGAGCGTCGCGAACGGCAGCCATTGCCAGGCGACAATGAGGCTGATTGACGTCAGCGGGATCGAGGATAAAAAATCGATCGGCTGTATGCCGATGAAGCGTGCCAGCGAGGCGAACAGCCCGTTGACCGGGTTCATCAGCATGTTCTTCCACACCAGTGCCGAGACCGTCGGCATGACGAAGAACGGCGCGATGACCAGAATGCGGACAATGCCCTGACCGAAGATCGGCTGATCCAGCAGCAGCGCCAGCGCAATACCGCCGACAACGGTGGCAAACAGCACACCGCCAACCAGGATCAGCGTATTGCCGATCGCCTGAAAAAAGGCGGGGTCGGTCAGGAAGAAACGGTAATTCATGAAGCCGGCGAAACTCTCGGTTCCCGGCATCAGGAGATTATACCGCAGAAACGAGAAATAGACGGTCATCGACAGCGGAATGATCATCCACAGCAATAGCAGAATGACCGAGGGCGCCATCATCAGCCGCGCCGCATGTTTTGTATGGGTCGTCGCCATTTCGGTTATCCCCGCTCGGTGAAGCCGGCCTCAAGGCCGCATCACGTCTCAATGGTTCCGCACCGGTGTGCCCGGGTTTGCGGAAATCACGGGAACCGCCGTCGGCAGGACGCACGGCGGTTCTCGACAAACGCCTTCAAAGGAAAAATCGGAAACGGGCATCCGGGCACGGGGCCCGGCCACCTGCCGGAGGAATGCCTATTTCGGATAACCGGCCTTCATCATCTCACGCGCGGTGAGCTGCTGGGCATTGGACAGCGCCTGATCGGCCGTCACATTGCCCGCAAGGGCTGCGGAAAACTGCTGGCCGACCGCCGTGCCGATGCCCTGGAATTCCGGGATCGAGACGAACTGCGCCCCGGTATAGGGAATGTCCTGAACCGACGGCTTCTTGGTGTCGACGGCGTTGATCGATTCCAGCGTCATTTCCGCGAAGGGGGCTGCCTTCTGGTAATCCGCATTCTCGTAAAGCGAGGTGCGGGTGCCGGGAGGGGCCGCGCGCCAGCCATCCTGTTCTGCAACAAGATCGGTGTAGTGCTTGGAGGTTGCCCAGGCGACGAACGCCTTGGCCCCATCCGCCTTCTGCGTCGACGCCGGAATGGCGAGGTTCCACGACCACAGCCAGTTGCCGCGATTGCCGATATCGCCCTTTTCCGGGAACAGCGCGAAGCCGACCGAGTCAGCGACCTTGGATTCATCCGGGTCGGTCACGAAGGAAGCGGCCACCGTGGCATCGATCCACATGCCGCACTTGCCCTGCTGGAACAAAGCGAGGTTTTCGTTGAAGCCGTTGGAGGAGGCGCCGGGCGGACCGTAATTGTTCATCAGGTCGAGATAATCGGTGAGCGTTGCCTTCCACTCATCGCTCTCGAACTGCGGTTTCCAGTCCATGTCGAACCAGCGCGCGCCATAGGAATTGGACATGGCGGTGATAAAGGCCATGTTCTCGCCCCAGCCGGCCTTGCCGCGCAGGCAGATGCCGTAAATGCCGTTGTCCTTGTCGGTCATGGCGGCCGCGGCCTTCTTGATGTCGTCCCATTTGGGTTCGGCCGGAATGGTCACACCGGCCTTTTCAGCCAGATCGGTGCGGTACATCACCATGGCGCTTTCGCCATAAAAAGGAGCGGCATAGAGCGTGTCGTCAACCGACAGGCCGCCGGCAATGGCGGGCAGAAGATCGCCGGCATCGTAATCATCCGGCATCCCGTCCAGCGCCAGCAGCCAGTCCTGCTTGGCCCAGATCGGCACTTCGTAATTGCCGATGGTCAGCACGTCGTACTGGCCGCTGTTCGTGGCGATGTCGGTGGTCACCCGCTGGCGCAGCACATTTTCTTCCAGCGTGACCCAGTCGAGGTCGATATCGGGATGCTGCGCGGTGAAATCGTCAGTGAGCTTCTGCATGCGGATCATGTCACCGTTATTGACGGTGGCAATCGTCAGCGTTTCGGCCGAAGCGACGCCGGTCAGCGCCACAAGCGAGCACGCGCCCAGAAGTATCGTGTGCAGTCTCATACTCGTTCCTCCCTCAGATTGAGCAATAGCTTACTGTGTGGGCAATTACCCACTATTCACTGTAAACTGTCAAGTGGGCGAATGCTCATACTTTGGGCGAATATTTTAATCCGATGTTTTTAAAGGAGAAATTTTGAAGCCATCGCGAAGGTCGGATTTTCGTTTCGACAGGCCTGCGTGCCTTGAGCAAAAAACTGATGTCACTGCTGTATGCTTCTCTCGCGTTGCGACAGCCCGATCGCCCTCACCACTTTCGTCACCATCGGGCTTGACCCGAGGGTCCAATCACGTCTGTCGCAAAAAGCGTCAGCGGTTTTGCCTCCGGCATCACAAAGGGTGAAGACCATAATCAGCGCCGGTTTTGCGGATGGGTGAATGGATTCTCGGGTCAAGCCCGAGAATGACGCCGAGGAAGGGGAGGGGCTTGTGCGCAACAGGTCTCTCTGGTCGGGAAAACGTGCCGCCATGCTCCCCGAAAAACGCTATTCCTCCAGCAGGAACCGCGCCGCATCCTCATCGGTGATCAGCGCGTTGATCAAACCACCCCTCAGCGCGCCGCGGATGGCGCGGTGCTTGGGCTTGCCGCGGGCCATGCCGAAAATGATGGCGTCATCGGCAAAGGGCAGGGGAATGCTGGCCACACGCTGGTTGATCGGGTGGTCGAGCAGCTTGCCGTCATCATTGTAAAGCCAGCCGCAGATCTCGCCGGCCGCACCGGCGGCGACCAGCTCGCTCATCTCGTCTGCGGTCAGGAAGCCATCGAGCAGCAGCGGGCCTTTCGCGCCGAGTTCACCGATGCCGACGAAGGTGACATCGGCCTTGCCGCCGAGTTCCAGCGTCGGTTTCACCAGCGGCTGGGCATGGAACAGGGCGCGTTCTTCCGGTGTGGACACCAGAACCGGCAGCGGCATGGGAAAATGCCGCGCCTGAATGGCGTCGGCCATCAGGAAGATGACGTTGTAATAGGCCGCCGAACCATCGGGGCTGATATTGCCGGTAAGCGAGACAATGCGGTGTTGCGGACAGGCCATCGGCGGCAATTGCTCGACCGCCGAGCGCAGCGTGCGCCCCGTGCCCATGGCCAGCACGGTCGGTTCGGCTCGCTTCAGCCAGCGCTCGATTTCGGCAGCGCCTTCCTCCGCGATTCCCGTCGGTGCGGTATCGGAATTCGGATCGCTCGGCACGACCTGCACCTGTTTCAGACCGTAACGTTCCTGAAGCGCTGCCGAAAGCGCCATGCATTCGGCGATCGGGTGATCGAGGCGCACCTTGATCAGCCGTTCGGACATGGCAAGCGACACCAGACGCTGGGCGCTCTGGCGGGAAATGCCCATGGCAGCGGCAATTTCATCCTGCGTGCGGCCGGCGACATAATAGAGCCAGCCGGCCCGTGCGGCGTCGTCAAGGCGCGATGCGCTGCCGGATTTTCTCGCCATGTTTTCCGCTACCCCGCTCAATTGAGCCATCGTCAATAATGCGGGCCAGAATAGCCATGTCACCGCCGCTCTGCCAAGCCACTGTGAAAAAAGCCGGCAAATCGGTTTGACGCCTCGCGCGGATGGATGCACGATCCGGCCATTCGAGGAGCATCCCAAAAGCGAGGAAGAAATGAGCAAGCGCATCGTTTTCACCGGCGGTAGCGGCAAGGCCGGCCGTGACGTGATCCCCTACCTTCTGGACAAGAGCCACGATATTCTCAATCTCGATCTGGTCGCGCTCGACCATCCGGACGTCAACACCTTCATCACCGACCTCACCGACAGCGGACAGGTGTTCAATGCCATGTCCATGCATTTCGGCATGGAGCGTTATGAAGACGGAAAACCACCCGTCGCGCCCGACGCCGTGGTGCATTTCGCCGCCATTCCGCGGGTGATGATCACGCCCGACAACGTCACCTATCAGACCAATGTTATGTCGACCTACAATGTCATCGAAGCGGCGATGAAGCTTGGGGTGCGCAAGGTCATCATCGCCTCCAGCGAAACCACCTATGGCGTCTGCTTTGCCGAGGGCGACAAGGATTTTCACGCCTTTCCGCTGGAAGAAGATTACGATGTCGACCCGATGGACAGTTACGGGCTTTCCAAGGTCTGCAACGAGAAGACCGCGCGCGCCTTTGCCCTGCGTTACGGCGCGGATATCTACGCGCTTCGCATCGGCAATGTCATTTCACCGGAGGATTACAGCAATTTCCCCGGCTTCCTCGCCGATCCGCCATCGCGCAAGCGCAATGCCTGGAGCTATATCGATGCCCGCGATCTCGGCCAGATCGTCGATCTTTGCCTGCAAAAGGACGGGCTCGGCTTCGAGGTCTTCAACGCCACCAACGACACAATCACGGCCAACGAAAAGACGGTCGATTTCCTGAAGAAATACGCGCCGAACACGCCGATCACCCGGGAAATGGGCGACTATGAAGCGCCGCTTTCCAACCGCAAGATCCGCGAGGTTCTAGGGTTCAGGGAACAACACGACTGGCGGGAATATGTGGGATAGGTCGGCTCCGGTCCAGCAAACCGTATGGACCGTTGACCGACAAAATCCTTACTTGTCCGAAACGCTGTGCCACAATGCCTTGTCGCCGATCTCGGCGAGCATTTTCGCATGCGCTTCGACCTCATCCGCATGAACGCGCGAGGCCAGCGGGCGAGGGCGGACCAGGGGCGGAAGCTTGCGCAGGTTTCCGTCGCTGTCATATTCATCGGCTGAACCGGCATTGACGAGACGGAAGGCGGCCTGCCGGCCGCCCGACATCTCGATATAGACTTCCGCCAGCAGCTCGGCATCGAGCAACGCGCCGTGCTTGGTCCGGTGGGCATTGTCGATGGAATAGCGCTTGCAGAGCGCATCGAGACTGTTGGGGCCCATCGGATGTTTGCGCCGCGCCAGCGCCAGGGTATCGACCACCATTTCCTGATCGATCGGCGGTTTGCCGAGACGGCCGAGTTCGACATTGATGAAGCCCATGTCGAAGGCAGCGTTATGGGCAATCCAGCGGGCGCCATCGAAAAACGCCAGAAGATCGTCGACGACATCGGCAAATACCGGCTTGTCCTTCAGGAAATCGTCCGAAATGCCGTGCACCTGCAGGGCTTCGGGATGCACGGTCTTGCCATCCGGATTGATATAGACATGAAAGGTCTTGCCGGTCGGAAAATGGTCGATCAGCTCGACGCCGCCGATTTCGATCAGCCGGTCGTCATTCTTGTCCATACCCGTGGTTTCGGTATCGAAGATGATATCGCGCGTGACCTTCATCATCCCTCCCTGTCTTTATCCGCTGCCTTGCCTTCAAGCTCGGCAATAATGTCGCTGACGGCTGCTCGCGCCTGGTCGATGCCGTGTCCGGTATCGACAATATAATCGGCCCGCGCGCGTTTTTCGCCATCGGAAAGCTGACGTTTCAGCACTGTTTCGAACTTTTCCACTGTCATATCCGGTCGCGCCAGCACGCGTTCGCGCTGGATTTGCGGATCACAGGTAACGACCAGCACACAATCGACCGATCGGTCGGCGCCGGTTTCATAGAGAAGCGGAATGTCCAGCACCGCAATCGCCGCCCCGTCGGCCCGCGCCTTTTCAAGGAACCGGTCGCGTTCTTCACGCACCAGAGGATGAACGATTGCCTCCAGTCTTTCGAAATTCTCCGACTTTCCGTCAAGCGCCTTGCTCAGACGGGCGCGATCAATCGCGCCATCGACGGCAACGCCGGGAAAGGCCGCTTCCACGGGCGTCACCGCCCTTCCGCGGTAAAGCGCATGGACAACCTCATCGGCATTTTGCACCGGAATGCCGGCCTTGGTGAAAAAGCCCGCTGTTGTGGACTTTCCCATGCCGATCGATCCGGTGAGGCCGAGAATGATCATCCGTTCGCCTCAAGATCGGCAATGATTTCGTCGCGAAGCCCCGCATCCACTTCGGGTCGTTTTCCGAACCATTTCTCAAAACCCGGTGCGGCCTGATGCAGGAGCATGCCGAGACCGTCGACGGTTTTCAGGCCGTGCGCCTTGGCCTGTTTCAGGATCGGCGTTTCCAGCGGCACATAGACGATGTCGGTCACGACCGCATTTGCAGACAGAAGAGAGAAATCGATATCGGGCACCGAACCGCCCTTCATGCCGAGCGACGTGGTGTTGACGAACAGCCCCGCACCGGCCATCACATCCGAAAGCCGGTCCATATCATGGGCGTCGACGCGATCGCCCAGCCGTGCGGCCAGTTCGGAGGCGCGCGCCAGCGTGCGGTTGACGATATGAATGTGGGAAATACCGCGCTGCTTGAGCGCCATGGCCACCGAGCGCGCACCGCCGCCGGCCCCCAGAACAACGGCTTTTTCCACATAGTCCCAGCCGGGACAGGCGGCATCGAGATTGCCGGCAAAGCCGAGACCGTCGGTGTTGGTGGCATGAATGCGGCCATCTTCCACCCACAGCGTGTTGGCCGCGCCTAAAAGCGTGGCGTTTTCATCGGCATGATCGGCAAGTTCAAAGGCGGCCATCTTGTGCGGAATGGTGACATTGCAGCCCACAAAACCCGTTTCGCCGGAGCGCAGCTTGTCCATGAAGGCCGCGATTTCGCCCGGCGCCACATCCTGACGCAGATATTCGCCGGCAATGCCGTATTTCTTCAGCCAGTAGCCGTGAACCAGCGGCGAACGGGACTGGGAAACGGGATGGCCGATGACACAGGCCCGTCGCGGCAAGGTTTCACGTGAATCAATCATGCAGTGCTCCGAGTTTGCGCAAGGCCGCCAGAAGCTGAAGCATCGGCATGCCCAGGATCGTGAAAAAATCGCCGTCGATCCTGTCGAAAAGTCGCACGCCCGGCCCTTCCAGCTGGTAAACGCCGGAGGAACAGAGCGTCTCATCGGAAATACACGCCAGATAGGCCTCGATTTCCGCATCATCGAGCACACGCATGTGCAAGGCGGCCGTTTCGCAGGCCTCGAACAGGATTTCACCGTCGCGGGCAATCGCGAAGGCACTCATCAGATAATGGGTCTTGCCGGAAAGACGTCTGAGATGCGCATGCGCCTCCTGCCGGTTTTCCGGTTTCGAATAGGGCTGTCCCTCAAACGCCATCACCTGGTCGCCGCCGATGACGAAAGCGCCCGGCGCACGCTTTGAAACATCAAGCGCCTTTGCCCGGGATAAAAGCCCGGCCAGAAAACCAGGCGTTGCGCCTGTCTTGATGAAAGGCGCCTCCACGGCGCGCTCGTCTACATGCGGGCGCATGCTGGAAAAGGAAAGCCGCGCATTGGTCAAAAGCGCGCGCCGGGACGGGCTGGTCGAAGCCAGAATGATCGGAATATTCATCGCTTTTTTCATTGCCCGCTTTCCCTCCTGCGCCAGGTTCCGGCGTCGTTGCTATTTCATCTCATATTTCAGGGCAAGAATGGCGGCTGCCGTTTCCTCGATCGAACGGCGGGTAACATCGATGACCGGCCAGTTGTTCTGGGCGGCAAGACTTCTTGCGTGTTTCAGTTCCTCGGCAATCACCGCGCGGTCGGTATATTCGCTCTTGCCCTCGTCGGCGCCGCTGCCGAATTCGCGAAATTCACGCACCTGCGAAATCCGGCCGGGCGAGGCGATCAGGCAAACAATCAGCGTTTTGGTCGCCCGGTAAAGGCTTTCCGGCAGCTGCGCCCCCGGCACAATCGGAATATTGGCGGCCTTCACACCGCGATTGGCAAGATACATGCAGGTCGGGGTTTTCGATGTGCGGGAAATCCCGAGAATAACCACGTCGGCCTCGTCATAGGTTTCCGGCATCTGCCCGTCATCATGGTCCATGGCGAAATTCAACGCCTCGATCCGGGCAAAATAATCCTCGTCCAGACTGTGCTGGGCGCCGGAACGCCGGCGCGACGTCGTGCCGAGATAGGACTGAAACACGCCGGCGACCGGTTCCAGAACATTGACGCATGGCACATTCATGTCCCGGCACATCTCGTCCAGAAGCGCGCCGAGTTCCTCGTTTACCACCGTGTAAAGCACGATCCCCGGTGCTTCATCGATTGCGCGCAACACAGCAAGCACCTGTTTGCGGCTGCGCACCAGCGGATAGACGTGTTCGATCGGCTCATAACCGCCGAACTGGGCGGAAACCGCCCGTCCCGCCGAAATCAGGGTTTCGCCGGTCGAATCAGAGATCAGATGGAGGTGAAAGAAGTTTTTGCGGTTTTCCACGATGTCCTTCGCCTCCTGTTTATAACGCTGGACAAACCGGGACATCTGCCGAGCGCGTTTTTTGGCCTGTGGGTGATGTCGCGAATTATCCACATATCCCCTTTTGTCGAAAAGGTTCAAACGCCGCTGTTGAAAACGGGGAAAAACTGCACTTTTCCTTCAAAAATCCAGCAGTTTTGCACAGCCTGGATATTGACGACGCGATTGGCCAACCATCTGAATCCAAAAATCAATCGTCCGTCTTCCCCACAGTTTTCATTCAGCCGTGATTTCGCCGGCGCATCGGTGATGTGAAACGGTGGAAAAGACTCAAACTTCACGAAAAACCTTTAATCCTTGATCCTCACAGACTCTAAGAAATAAAAGGAATCCAAAGATAGAAAGATTCATTATTTAAAAGGGCTGGGGATATGGTGAAACGGACGCTGGAACGCGTGCTTGAAGGCGAAACCGTCAACCCGCCTCCGATCTGGCTGATGCGTCAGGCCGGTCGCTACCTTCCGGAATACCGGGCCTTGAGAGAAAAGGCCGGTGGCTTTCTCAATCTTTGCTACAATCCTGATTTTGCTACGGAAGTGACGCTGCAGCCGATCAGACGTTATGGTTTTGATGCAGCCATTCTGTTTTCGGACATTCTGGTCATTCC
This sequence comes from Martelella mangrovi, assembly GCF_040545495.1. Classification (NCBI taxonomy): domain Bacteria; kingdom Pseudomonadati; phylum Pseudomonadota; class Alphaproteobacteria; order Hyphomicrobiales; family Aurantimonadaceae; genus Martelella; species Martelella mangrovi. The sequence goes on along the minus strand of NZ_JBEPLY010000001.1, from coordinate 58,003 downwards.
GGATGCACTGAAATGCGGTGTTCGCTTTGAAAAGGGTGAAGGTCCGCGACTGGATCCGATCAATGCCGACGATATAGCAAGGCTGGAAGCCCGCTATGCGGCCAATACACTCGATCCCGTGATCGAAGCTGTTCGCCGTATACGGGCCAGTCTGCCGGAGGAAACGTCGCTTCTGGGGTTCTGCGGCGCGCCCTGGACGGTGGCGACCTATATGATTGCCGGGAAGGGCACGAGCGATCAGGCCCCGGCGCGACTGTTTGCCTATCGGCACAGGAAAGAATTCCTGCAGCTTCTCGATCTGATTGCCGATCTTTCCGCCGATTATCTGATCCGGCAGCTTGAAGCCGGCGCCGATGCGGTGCAGATTTTCGACAGCTGGGCCGGTGTTCTGACAGAAGACGATTTTGCCGATTTTGCCGCCAAACCGGTGGCACGGATTGTCGAGAAAGTGCGAATGGCGGTTCCCGGCGCCAAGATCATCGCCTTTGCCAAGGGCGCGGGCGCAAATCTGTCAACCTACCGGCAGCTGACCGGCGCCAATGCCATCGGTCTCGACTGGACCGTTCCGTTAAGCGTGGCCAAAACCCTGCAAAAAGAAGGACCAGTACAGGGCAATCTCGATCCGCTCGCCATGGTTGTAGGCGGAAAAATGATGGAAGCTCGGGCGACAGCCATAGTTGAAGCGTTGTCCGATGGACCGATGATCTTCAATCTCGGACACGGAATTACACCGGATGTGGACCCTGAAAATGTGGCCGCGCTGGTAAAACGCGTTCGGGGCGAAAAATAATATAAAGAAAACAGATAGATGTGGAGGATACTATGGCGGATCAGGGTGAAACCGGAAAAACCGCGGGAAAGAAATCGGCAAGCCGGGCGACAACGGCGCTTCTCTTGTTTCTGTTCATCTGTCTTGGCTTGTTCAAATTCGACCACGACAATTTCTATCTATGGGCGACTGCCATTCATGTGATGGCGGTGATTTCCTGGATGGCCGGTATGTTCTATATGCCGCGTCTTTTCGTTTATCATGCCGACAGCACGCCGGGATCGGAAAAATCCGAAACCTTCAAGGTCATGGAATCCCGATTGATGAGGGTGATCATGAACCCGGCGATGATCCTGACCTGGATTTTCGGTCTTTATCTGGCATGGGACGGCGGCTGGCTCGTCGATGGCTGGCTTCATGTGAAGATTTTCGCCGTTTTTCTGATGTCCGGCGTTCACGGCTATTTCAGCAAGGCGATGAAGGATTTTGCCGCCGACAAGCGCAAAACGAGCGCGCGGCACTGGCGGATCGTCAATGAAGCACCGACAGTGTTGATGATTATTGCCGTGATCATGGTGATTCTGAAGCCGTTTTAATCGTTTGATGAATAGATTGCCGCGTTTTCCGGCTTAAAAACGCGCTTTTTCTCTTGTAACGCACGCGGCAAATCAGTATCTTCCAGCCAACCCATCCTAAAGGCTGTGCGAAACTCATCTCCTGCGCCAATCCGAATTGGCACTGCTGTACCAGTGCAACCAGCCTTCTTTATCACCACAACAATTCACGGTTTTCTTCATGTCACAAATGAAGCTTCAGGAACTGAAGAGCAAGACACCTACCGATCTCCTGGCCTTTGCGGAATCGCTCGAGGTCGAAGGCGCCAGCACGATGCGCAAGCAGGAACTGATGTTTGCCATTCTGAAAGTGCTGGCCACACAGGATGTCGAAATCATCGGTGAGGGCGTGGTCGAGGTTCTCCAGGACGGCTTCGGTTTTCTGCGCTCGGCCAATGCAAATTATCTGCCGGGACCGGATGATATCTACATCTCGCCGTCGCAGATCCGCCGCTTCGCGCTGAAGACTGGCGACACGGTCGAGGGGCCGATCCGCGGACCGAAAGACGGCGAACGCTATTTTGCCCTTCTGAAGGTCAACACGATCAATTCCGATGATCCGGAAAAGATCCGCCACAAGGTTCATTTCGACAATCTGACGCCGCTTTATCCGAATGAGCGCTTCAACATGGAGCTGGATAATCCGACGTCGAAGGATTTGTCGCCGCGCGTGATCGATCTCGTCGCGCCGCTTGGCAAGGGCCAGCGCGGACTGATCGTTGCGCCGCCGCGTACCGGTAAGACGGTTCTGCTGCAGAATATCGCGCATTCCATCACCGCCAATCATCCCGAATGTTTCCTGATCGTTCTTCTGATCGATGAACGCCCCGAGGAAGTGACGGACATGCAGCGCTCGGTAAAGGGCGAGGTTGTCTCCTCGACCTTCGATGAACCGGCCGTGCGTCACGTTCAGGTGGCTGAAATGGTCATCGAAAAGGCAAAACGCTTGGTCGAACATGGCCGCGACGTGGTTATCCTGCTCGACTCGATCACCCGTCTCGGGCGCGCCTACAACACCGTCGTGCCGTCTTCGGGCAAGGTTTTGACCGGTGGTGTCGATGCCAATGCCCTGCAGCGCCCGAAGCGCTTCTTCGGCGCTGCGCGGAATATCGAAGAGGGCGGTTCGCTGACGATCATCGCTACCGCGCTGATCGATACCGGTAGCCGCATGGATGAAGTCATCTTCGAGGAATTCAAGGGAACCGGTAACTCCGAAATCGTTCTCGATCGCAAGGTCGCCGACAAGCGGATTTTCCCGGCAATGGATATTCTCAAGTCGGGCACCCGCAAGGAAGACCTGCTGGTGCCGCGTCAGGACCTGCAGAAGATCTTCGTTCTGCGCCGGATCCTGGCCCCGATGGGAACGACCGATGGTATCGAATTCCTGATCGACAAGCTGAAGCAGACGAAGAGCAATGCCGAGTTCTTCGAGTCGATGAATACCTGACAGCTGCGAGATGAAAACAGGCCGGTCCGGTGTGTCTGTCACGCCGGGGAAGCCTAGGCAGCATGACGGGGCAGGCGTGTTGTCCTGTCCCATAATGTTTGTCCCCGGGCCTTTGTCCGGGGAAACGGCGCAAAATACCTGTTTTGTTTTGCGCAGACTGCTCAAATGGCCCTGCACAAGCAAGAGATGTGGTCTAATCTCTTAACGCTTTGAATCAAAATAGCATTCTGTCCGTCAGGCCGTCATAGGCGTAGATGATGCGAGCTTCCGATACCATCTTTGCACTTTCAAGCGGCGCCTTGCCGTCCGGCGTTGCGGTTATCCGCATTTCGGGGCCGGGCGCTTTCGATATCTGCGCCTCGGTGGCCGGTCATGTGCCTGAACCGCGGCGCGCGCAGCTTTTGACATTGCGCGGCCGGGATAACACGGCCATCGATCAGGCGCTGGTCCTGACGTTTCGAGGACCGGCCTCTTTTACCGGCGAGGACTGCGTCGAATTTCATCTTCATGGCGGCCGCGCGGTTATCCGTGCCATGCTTGATCTGTTGTCGTCCTTTGCCGATACGCGGCATGCGGAGGCGGGGGAGTTCACTCGGCGGGCCTTTGAAAACGGAAAACTGGATCTCGTCGAGGCTGAAGGCCTTTCCGACGTAATCGTTGCCGAAACGGAGATGCAGCGGCGCCTTGCCATGGAACAGGCAAGCGGTCATCTTTCTAAACTCTATGAGGGATGGGCGAAGGCGCTGACCCATGCCCGGGCGATGATAGAAGCCGAACTCGACTTTTCGGATGAAGAGGATATTCCCGGCTCCGTATCGGAAACCATCTGGCAAAGCGTTGAAGAGATTACCGAATCTATTCGCCGTCATCTGGCCGGTAGCAGAACCGGAGAAATCATTCGTGATGGTTACCAGGTGGTTATCGCCGGACCGCCAAATGCGGGAAAATCAAGTCTTCTCAATGCTCTGGCCAAGCGGGATATTGCCATTGTCACCGATGTGGCCGGCACAACCCGCGATGTGCTCGAGGTTCATCTGGACATTGGCGGCTATGCCGTCCGGCTTTATGATACAGCCGGATTGCGAGAGACCGACGATACGGTCGAGCTTGAAGGGGTGCGCAGGGCACGTGCGCTGCTGGAAACGGCGGATCTGGTGTTGTCTCTGGCCGATATGAGCGGGGAGGAGGATGCCGAAATATTTCCCGACAGAGACTGTTTGAAAATCGGCACCAAGGCTGATCTGTTTTCCGGGCAGCAAAAGGCTGATGCTTTCGATCTGGTGTTGTCCTCGCAAAGCGGGGAGGGGATGGATCGGTTGATCGCGGCTATTTCGGACCGATTGGCCGAGCGTGTTGCCGGGGCGTCGCTCAGTCTACCGGTGCGACAGCGGCAGACGGATTATTTGCGCCAGGCATTGGGCGCACTTGAAGAAGCATCATCCGCACGAGCGCTTTCGCCGGAGCTGCCGTCGGAGTCGCTCAGACGGGCTGCCGAGTCTCTTGGACGGATCACCGGACGGGTGGATGTCGAGGATCTTCTTGACGTGATCTTTTCATCGTTCTGTGTCGGCAAGTAACGATCCGCAAAAGTGTTTCACGTGAAACAATCTTGACTTGCCGCGGACGAGACGGCAAAACCGACGCCAGATTATCGGGGTAGGGGCGATTATCGTCCGGCCGCGAATGGAGCAGTTTCATGACCGATCATTTTGATGTCATCGTCATTGGCGGTGGCCACGCAGGCTGCGAAGCCGTATCCGCGGCAGCGCGCAGCGGCGCAAAAACCGCATTGATCACACATAAACGCGATACCATCGGCGTCATGTCCTGTAATCCTGCGATCGGTGGTCTGGGCAAGGGGCATCTGGTTCGCGAGATCGATGGACTCGACGGGCTGATGGGTCGGGTGGCCGATGCGGCTGCCATCCAGTATCGCATGCTGAACCGACGCAAGGGACCGGCCGTGCGCGGGCCGCGCAGCCAGGCGGATCGCAAGCTCTATCGTCAGACCATGCAGCAGGCACTTGCCGAAATTGCCGGGCTCGATGTTCTGGAAGGCGATGTCTTTGATATTGAAACCCAGAACGGTCGGGTTGTCGCGGTAACCACGAAGGACGGTCACCGTTATGCCTGTGGGGCTGCTGTGCTGACAACCGGCACCTTTCTGCGTGGCCTGATCCATCTCGGCACTCGCCAGATCCCGGCTGGCCGGGTGGGGGAGGCGCCGTCTGTCGGCCTCTCCGATACACTTGCACGGCTCGGCCTGTCGCTCGGCCGTTTGAAGACAGGCACACCGGCGCGGCTGGATGGACGCACCATTGACTGGACGTCACTTGATCGGCAGAAGGCCGACGACGACGCTGTACCATTTTCCTTCATGACCGATGGTGTGCAGAACCCTCAAATTGAATGCGGAATTACCCGGACAACACCTGAGGTCCATGCAATTATCCGTGATAATATCGGGCTATCGGCGATGTATTCGGGGCAGATCGAAGGTGTCGGGCCACGCTATTGTCCTTCGATCGAGGACAAGATCATGCGCTTCGGCGACCGTGACGGACACCAGATCTTTCTGGAACCAGAGGGGCTCGATGACGACACCGTCTATCCCAACGGGATTTCCACCTCGTTGCCGGAGGATGTCCAGCAGGCGTTTATTCGCGCTATTCCCGGGCTGGAAAAGGTCGAAATTTTGCAGCCCGGTTACGCAATTGAGTATGACCACGTCGACCCGCGGGAGCTGATGCCGTCGCTTGAACTGAAGAAGATGCCGGGATTGTTTCTTGCCGGACAGATCAACGGCACCACGGGTTATGAAGAGGCCGGTGCGCAGGGCCTTGTTGCGGGCTTGAATGCCGCACGTCTTGCGGGCGATGCCGAAGCCGTCATTCTGTCGCGGACGGATTCCTATATCGGCGTGATGATCGATGATTTGACGTCGCGCGGTGTTGCCGAACCTTATCGAATGTTCACATCGCGTGCGGAATATCGTCTGACGCTGAGGGCCGACAACGCCGACGAACGGCTGACGCCATTGGCGCTATCGCTTGGCATCGCCTCTTCAGATCGCCGTACGCGCTTCGAGCGTTATACCACTGAGTTAAGCGAGGCGCGGGAAGCATTGAAGGCGCGCTCGTTGACACCGAATGAGGCGGCGACCTATGGGCTGAAACTGAATCAGGACGGACAGCGCCGCACTGCCTATGATCTTCTGGCCTATCCGGATCAGGACTTCGAGTCGCTTGTTGGCATTTGGCCGGAGCTTGGCGAAACCCGCAATGTGGTGCGCAATGCGATTGAGATCGAGGCGGCCTATGCCGTTTATCTGGATCGTCAGGCGGCCGATATTGCCCAGGTCCGCAAGGATGAGGGCAGGGCGATACCGGAAGATTTCGACTATGCGGTGCTCCCCGGTCTTTCCAACGAACTGAAAGGCAAGCTGGAACGGGCGCGTCCCGCAACAATTGCCCAGGCCAGCCGTATCGATGGCATGACGCCGGCGGCGCTGTCGCTGCTGTTGGTGCGTTTGAAAACCGCGCGTTCAGCGGCGGCATGAGCACAGAATGAAGTTGAACGGACAAACTGTTTCACGTGAAACACAGGAACGGCTGGAGCGTTTTGCGGCCCATTTTGAAAAATGGGCAAAGTCGATCAACCTTGTTGCGCCATCAACGCGCCAGCAGTTCTGGGATCGCCATGTTGCCGACAGTGCCCAGATACATCAGCTCTCACCAACGCCAAAAACATGGATCGATATTGGAAGCGGTGGCGGTTTTCCGGGGATGATTACGGCTATTTTCCTTGCCGAACAGGGCGAGGGCTGGGTTCATCTTGTCGAAAGCAACAATAAGAAAGCCTCGTTTCTGCGCACCGCGATCCGGCAGACCGAGGCCCGCGCCAGCGTCCACGCTATTCGCGCCGAAACGGCATCTGCAGAAATAGAAAGTGCTAAAGCCATGTCGGCACGGGCGCTGGCCGATCTGTCTCTTTTGCTGGGCTATGCGCAGCCGTGGTTTGAAGCTGATCCCGAATTTCGGGCGTTTTTCCACAAAGGTCGGGATTATCAGCGCGAAATCGACAAAGCGCGTGACCAGTGGGACTTCGATCTGGTAAAATATGAAAGCAAGGTTGAACCCGGCTCCGTAGTTCTGGAAATTTCGCGCCTTGCGTCATCATCAGCCTTCTAGACAATGGCGGAATGGTTAATGAATCGTAAAACGCGTGTTATCACGGTTGCCAACCAGAAGGGCGGCGTCGGAAAAACTACCACTGCTATCAATCTGGCCACCGCACTTGCTGCCATCGGCGAGAAGGTTCTGGTGCTCGATCTCGATCCGCAGGGCAATGCCAGCACCGGTCTGGGCATCGAACGTGATCAGCGAGACGTGTCAGCCTATGATGTTCTGGTCGGCGACAAGACAATTTCCGAGGCCGCGATACCCACGGCGGTTCCCAATCTCGATCTTGTCCCCTCGACACTTGATCTTCTGGGATTCGAACTTGAGATCGCATCAGATCCGCGCCGTGTCTTCAAACTGCGTGATGCCTTGAGCCAGTCCGATGTTGGCCGGTATCGCTATGTCTTCTGCGATTGCCCGCCGTCTTTCAATTTGCTGACGATGAATGCCATGGGGGCTGCTCAGGCCGTTCTCGTTCCGTTGCAGTGTGAATTTTTTGCGCTTGAAGGATTGAGCCAGCTTCTGGACACGGTTTCGGAGGTGCGCAGCACAATCAATCCGGGGCTGGAAATTCAGGGCGTGGTTCTGACCATGTATGATTCGCGCAATAATCTGGCCCAGCAAGTGGTTTCGGATGTGCGCGAATATATGGGGGACAAGGTCTACAAGACGCTGATTCCGCGTAATGTTCGGGTTTCCGAGGCGCCGTCTTTCGGCAAGCCTGTCATTCTTTACGATCTGAAGTGCCAGGGCAGTCAGGCCTATATCCAGCTGGCTTCGGAAATCATCCAGCGTGAACGGGCGCTGGCAGCGGCCTGACAGGCCGTAATGCGTATTTGTCGGTAAGGTGATGATATGAGCGAAGACACTTCAAAACGGCGGCTCGGGCGCGGCCTTGCAGCCCTGATCGGTGATATTGAAAAAACTGAGCCGTCCGAGGAGGCGTCCGTAACGCCGGTGACGGCAGACAGGCGTATCCCTGTCGAGTTCATTTCGCGAAACCCGCGAAATCCCCGCCGTCATTTTGAAGAGGATGATCTTCGCGATCTGGCTGCATCGGTTCGCCAGCACGGTATTGTTCAGCCGGTTGTGGTGCGTACGATTGGCGAGAACCGCTTCGAGATCATCGCTGGTGAGCGCCGCTGGCGTGCTTCGCAGCTGGCCGGTCTTTCCGAAGTGCCGGTGCTGATCCGGGATGTCGATGACAGAACGGCACTGGAAATCGCCATTGTCGAGAATGTGCAGCGCGCTGATCTCAACCCGCTTGAAGAAGCGAATGGTTACGAGCTTCTGATGGCCGAACACGGCTATACCCAGAATGATCTCGGCGAGATTATCGGCAAAAGCCGCAGCCATGTTGCAAACAGTCTGCGGCTGTTGAAACTGCCGGAAAGCGTGCGCGACATGCTCGGGGAAGGGGTGTTGTCTGCCGGCCATGCCCGCGCCCTGATTTCAGCGCCGGATCCGGATGCTCTGGCGCGGACCGTTGTTGAAAAGGGTCTTTCCGTGCGCGAGGCCGAGAAGCTTGCGCAAAGAGCGATAGAAGGCGGCGGCACCCGCGCCTCCAGGCCGCAGAAGCAGAAAGATGCCGATACACTGGCGCTCGAACGTTCGCTGTCAGATCGGCTTGGTCTTGCCATCACGATCGATCACAAGAGCAGCGGTGGCCAGGTTCGTATTTCGTATACATCTCTGGATCAGCTGGATGATATCTGCAGGCGGTTGGAGCGAAATCCATAAAATTGTATCATGTCAAATTGAAGTGATACAATTTTATCATTTATCATCAGCCTCTTAATGCTGTGTGCTTTGTTTTTCACTCTGATTCGGATTGCTGGCGCTGAACGATTGTACATCGTGCCTGCGGCCGATCTGTAGTGAGAGAACCGGTAAGCGCACCGATTATTATTATGTCTCAATATCGATTTGGAAATCGCAGTCAGGCTGTCTGAAGCTGCGTAGGGGAAGGGCGACGCTGCGTTCTATTTGCGGCGGTTTGATCTCAGCGTGAGGGCCAGCAAGGTCTGCATGGCGATGCTCTCCTCTAGGGCGGGATAGCGGCGCGTGTTGAGGACGGCTTCCGACAGCATGCGCAGCGCGCGCTCGGTGGCATTGCCGTCCCAGGCCGACAGTGCCTTTTCAAACACCGGTTTGCGGCGGAAGAATATCTGCTTTCCATGGGTCTGCATCACCTGGCTTGCCGGCTGACGCTTGCTTTCCATGTCGGCGCGCATGCGGTCAAGAAGGTGAAACTGTCGGATACAGCCGTTGAAGATCAGGAAAATCGGCGTTTTGGACTGTGAAATCTTCGCCATGGAGTGGCGGAGAGCGGCCACGTCACCGGAAAGCACGGCGTCGACGGCATCATCGGCGGAAATCGCGCTGGCGTCACCTATAACGGCGGTAATGTCATCTTCATTGATGACCTCGAACCCGCGGCCATAAAGCGCAAGCTTTTCGATTTCATTGCGCGTGGCCAGCCTGTCGCCGCCGATCATGGAGACAAGAAGCTGGCGCGCCTGCGGTGTTATTCGCAGATTGGCTTCGCCGAGCGTCTGGTCAATAAGCGCGTTGAGCGCCCGCGCATCGTCGGCGTAGCAGGGGATTGCAGCGATCTGGCGCGATGTCTCCGCGGCCTTGCGCATGGCCGTGCCCTTGCGCAGCTCTCCTGCCTCGATGATAAGACAGGCGCTTTCAGGCGGGCGTTCGGAAAGCGTGTTCAGCGCGCTTGTCAGCGCCTTGTCATTGCCGCCGGCACGCACCCAGACAAGGCGGGACCCGCCGAAAAGCCCGATTGCGTTGACTTCATCAACGACCCGGCCAGCATCCCCTTCGATATCGCCGATATCGAGCTTCATGACGGAAAACGGATCGTCGAGCGGAACGCCGGTGCTTTTGGCAATCAGGCCCGCGCGCTCGCTGACAAGACCGCGATCGGGACCATAGATCAGGAACAACCGGTAGCGCGCGGCGTCCTGCCGGAGGAACTCATCGAACTTGTAGGATTTGATTTCCGTCATCGCTCAACCGGTTCCGATCGTTACTGCGGACGTTCAGGCCTGTTTTTTTAACCCGGGCCTGCGGATATCGATCAGGCCCGGGCGGTCATGCGCGCATTGTCGCCGGACAGCCTAATTTACCGGCTGTTTGGGCAGCTCGAGCGGTGGTTCCTTGCTGAGCGCTATTGCCAGATCGGCATTGATGATCTCGGCAACTTCCTTGGAGGCGCGCTGTTCGCCATCGCTAATTGCCCTCAACTTGGCAAATTCCTGTGAAGGAAAGTCGAGAAGCGCTGTTGCCTGACGGCGGCCGCTTGCAAGAAGCTTGTTGTCTTCCCGCCGGCGCAGCGCAAAATCCGCTGTCACGATCGTGCGTCCGGCACGCGCGGTATCCGATGAGTCGTCCTGCAGCAGTTCCGAGGTCACGGAAAAGGCGGAAAGGTTGACATCATATTTTGCGTTGATGCTTTCGCCCGCGCCGCCGCCGGTCAGGAAGATCAGCTCATTGCGGACATATTGTGCGACCTGCGTTGTCGGCACGGAAAAGGCAAGTTCATGCATTTTCGCGTTCAGCGCCGTGCCTTCCGCGCCGCCATAAAGCGGCCGCACCTGGCAGGATGCCAGCGTGGCAACGGCGGCAAGGGCGCCAAGTGAAAAGGCAATCGCTCTCAGACGTGGTTTAGACAACAACATTCACGATCCTTTGCGGCACAACGATGATCTTGCGCGGGGCCTTGCCATCCAGCGCCCGAACGACCGCTTCAAGCTCCAGCACCGCCGATTTGATACTGTCCTGATCGGCATCGCGCGCCACCGTCAGTTCAGCGCGCTTCTTGCCGTTGATCTGGACCGGCAGCGTGATTTCATTGTCGGCTGTCAGGGCTTCATCATAGTCCGGCCAGGCCGCCATGGCGATCATACCCTCAGCGCCGAGCGCCTGCCAGCATTCTTCGGCCAGATGCGGCATCATCGGTGCAAAACAATGGGTCAGGAACAGGCTTGCCTGTTTCACAGCGCCGCGCAGTTCGTCATCCGCCGTCTCGATTTCCGAAAGCGGCTGCGCCAGCACGTTCACCAGTTCGTAGATCCGCGCAATCGCCTTGTTGAACCCGAGGCCGTCGAGGTCGGCTGCCACGGCCTTCAGCGTCTTGTGGGCAGCACGGGAGATTTCGAGTGCCTTTCCGTCCTTGCCTGCTGCAGGTTCGACACCGGCGAGCGTCGGGGCAGCTTCGGATACCAGCCGCCAGATGCGCTGCACGAAGCGGAACGTGCCCTGAACGCCGGCTTCGGTCCAGACCACGTCGCGGTCCGGCGGGGAATCCGACAGCACGAAGAAACGGGCCGTGTCGGCGCCATAGGTCGCCAGAATATCATCCGGGTCGATAACGTTCTTCTTCGACTTCGACATTTTCTCGATGGCGCCGATGGCAACCTCTTCACCGGTTTCGGTGAGGACGGCCTTGCGAACGCCATCTGTCTCGTCCACCGTGACGTCTGTCGGAGGGACCCAACGGCCTTTCGGCCCGCTGCCGCCGATACGATAGGTTTCATGCACCACCATGCCCTGTGTGAACAGGCCCTTGAACGGCTCTTCGTGGTTCACGTGGCCGGTTGCCTTCATCGCGCGGGTGAAGAAGCGCGAATAGAGCAGGTGCAGAATGGCGTGCTCGATGCCGCCGATATACTGATCGACCGGCAGCCAGCGGTCGGCCACGGCCGGGTCCGTCGGCGCGTCCTCGTGCGGCGCGGTAAAGCGGGTGTAATACCAGCTGGAATCCACGAATGTGTCCATCGTGTCGGTTTCGCGCCGTGCATCCTTGCCGCATTGCGGGCAGGCGACGTGACGCCATGTGGCGTGACGGTCGAGTGGATTGCCGGGCTTTTCGAAATCGATGTCGTCGGGCAGCTGAACCGGAAGATCAGCCTTGGGAACCGGCACCACGCCGCAGTCATCGCAGTGGATGACCGGGATCGGGCAGCCCCAGTAGCGTTGACGGGAAATGCCCCAGTCGCGCAGGCGGAAATTGACCTTGCGTTCGCCGCGCGGCGCACCGCGCACGACATCGCCTTCGAGCTTTTGCGCAACGGTTTCAAAGGCATCCGTGGTGCTCATACCGTCGAGGAAGCGCGAATTGATCATCACGCCATCATCGGTATAGGCCTCGTCGCCGATGGTAAAGCTTGCCGCATCGCCATCCTTCGGCATTACCACGGCCGTCACCGGCAGGCCGAACTTACGGGCGAAATCCAGGTCGCGCTGGTCACCGGAGGGGCAACCGAAGATCGCGCCCGTGCCGTAATCCATCAGCACGAAATTGGCGACGTAGACCGGCAGTTCCCAGCTGTCGTCAAAGGGATGACGCACGCGAATACCGGTGTCGACGCCCTTCTTTTCAGCCGTCTCGAGGGCTGCCAGCGACGTTCCGGCGCGCCGCGTCTCCTCGCAGAAGGCGGCAACCTTGTCGTCGTGCTTCGCGGCTTCCTTGGCCAGCGGGTGGTCGGCGGAAATCGCCATGAAGGATGCGCCGAACAGCGTATCGGGGCGGGTGGTGTAGACGGTGATCTCCTCGTGATCGCCGGCCTTGCCCGCACCGTCGGCAATGTCCCAGCGCACCATCATGCCTTCGGAGCGGCCGATCCAGTTTTTCTGCATCAACCGGACCTTTTCCGGCCAGTGGTCGAGCGTGTCGAGCGCGTCCAGCAGGTCCTGAGCGTAATCGGTGATCCTGAAGAACCACTGTGTCAGCTCGCGGCTTTCAACCAGCGCGCCGGAGCGCCAGCCGCGGCCCTCGATCACCTGCTCATTGGCCAGCACGGTCATGTCGACCGGGTCCCAGTTCACCTTCGACTGCTTGCGATAGACCAGGCCCTTTTCCAGCATGTCGAGGAACAGATGCTGCTGGCGCTGATAATATTCGACATCGCAGGTGGCGAATTCACGGGTCCAGTCCAGCGACAGGCCCATGGACTTGAGCTGATTGCGCATGGTCGCGATGTTGTCATAGGTCCAGTCCTTGGGGTGGACCTTGTTCTGCATCGCAGCGTTTTCCGCCGGCATGCCGAAGGCGTCCCAGCCCATCGGGTGCAGAACATTGAAGCCGCGTGCCCGTTTATAGCGCGCCACGACATCGCCCATGGCGTAGTTGCGGACATGGCCAATGTGAATGCGTCCCGACGGATAGGGAAACATTTCAAGCACATAATAGGTATCGCGCGGGTCGGCATTATCGGTGACGAAGACATTGTCCTCGTTCCACTTCTTCTGCCATTCGGGTTCGACTTTGCGCGGGTTATATCGTTCAGAGGCCATAGTGCAGCTACTCGGTCATTTTCTTTTGGATTTTGGCGGTGAGCTTCATCATGAAAGCGCCTCAGCGTCAAGTTAAACGGGGCGATTTGGCGGTGCGGGAAACCGCTGCGGACCCGTTGCGGCGCACCGCACCTTTGCCATAAGGTGCGCCGACATGAATTGAAGGGAGTTCAGGCCGATGGGTGTTCGCGAAAACCTCGAAGATGTGCGCACGAAAATCGCTGCAGCCGAACATGAGGCCGAGCGGGCAAAAGACGCGGTGACGCTGGTGGCCGTTTCCAAGACCCACGAGGCCGATATGATCCGCGAGGCCATTGCGGCAGGCCAGCGGGTGTTCGGCGAAAACCGGGTGCAGGAAGCGCAGCGGAAGTTTCCGGAACTGAAGCAGGAAACGCCGGATCTTGAACTGCGCCTTATCGGGCCGCTGCAATCCAACAAGGCAGAGGATGCGGTAAAGCTGTTCGATGTGATCGAAAGCGTTGACCGCGAGAAGATTGCCCGCGCGCTTGCCAAGGAAATGGCCAAGCAGGGCAGGGCACCCCGGCTTTATGTTCAGGTGAATACCGGCAATGAGCCGCAAAAGGCCGGAATCGACCCGCGTGAGACGGGGGCATTTCTGACACTGTGCCGTGATGAGCTGGGTCTTGAGATCGAAGGTCTGATGTGTATTCCGCCGGCCGGCGAAAATCCCGGTCCGCATTTCGCGCTGCTTGCCGATCTGGCGAAAGAAAACAGCGTGCCGAAACTGTCCATGGGCATGTCCGGCGACTATGAAATCGCGGTTGCCTTCGGCGCGACCAGCGTGCGTGTTGGCTCCGCGATCTTCGGCGCGCGTGATTACGCGGCGTAAATCGGGTGAGGGGGCGGCCGAAGCCGCCCGCTTTTGTCAGTAAAGTTCGGCCAGTGTTTCACGTGAAAACGCTTCGAGCCTGTCGGTCTCGTCGGCCTTTATCTTTTTCACCCATTCAGGGTCCCGCAGAAGGGCGCGACCAACCGCGATGAGGTCGAATTCGTTCTTTTCCATACGGTCGACCAGCCGGGTAATGCCTGCTGCGGAAACCGACGTCTGCTGGCCGCCGAAGGAACCGAGGAAGTCGGCGCCGTCAAGGCCGACGGAACCGACGGAGATCGTCGGAACGCCGGTAATCTTCTTGGCCCAGCCGGCGAAGTTGAGGCCGTTTTCGCCGTCGATTTCGGGAAATTCCGGCTCCCAGAAGCGGCGTTGCGAGCAGTGGAGAATATCCGCACCCGCATCCACCAGCGGTTCCAGCCATTCGGCCATCTCGTCGGGCGAGGTGGCGATCCTGGCGCCGTAATCCTGCTGTTTCCACTGGCTGAGGCGGATGATGACGGGCATGTCGTCGGAGACGGCTTCCCGCACGGCTTTCAGGGTCTCGACGGCAAACCGCACGCGCTCGGAAATGGAAGGGCCGCCCCAGCGGTCGGTGCGCAGATTGAGCTCCGGCCAGAAGAACTGGTCGATCAGGTAACCGTGCGCGCCATGCAGCTCGACCACGTCGAAACCGAGGCGCTCGGCATCGGCTGCGGCTTTGGCATAGGCAGCGATCGTGTCGGCGATGTCTTCCTCGCTCATGGCCCGGCCGCGCTTCTCGCCCGGTTTGACAAAGCCGGACGGGCTTTCGGTTTCATCCGGGTCCGGATAGTCCGGGCTGGCAACCGTATTGGCGACATGCCAGATCTGCGGGCCCATCCTGCCGCCGGCAGCATGAACCGTATCGATGACATTCTTCCAGCCGGCAAGCGCCTTTTCGCCGTGAAAATCAGGGATAGCCGGGTCGTTTTTCGAGGTCGGCCGGTCGATGACGGTGCCTTCGGAGAGGATCAGGCCGACATCGTTTTGCGCGCGACGCCTGTAATAGGCGGCCACATTGTCGCCGGGAATACCTTCCGGCGAGAAGCTGCGCGTCATCGGCGCCATGACGATGCGGTTTTTCAGCTCGAGTTTCTTGAATTTGAACGGCCTGAACAGGGCGTCTGTTGTGCTTTGGGGCATGAATTTTCCTTCCGGTCGGATCTGTCCTGGGAAATGACGCCGCTATAGGTATAAAATATAGACCTAGTGTCAATAAGGCACTATGCTTTGCCTAGGTATAGGAGAGGAAACCCATGGATCAGCGCGTCGAACAATGTCCGCAATTCAATGCCGGCTGCATGAGCCGGGAGATTCTCGACCAGATCTCCGGCAAGTGGTCGATCATGACCTTGACAGTGCTTTCCTACGGGCCGCATCGCTTCAATGCCATCAGGAAACGTCTGGAAGGGGTCAGTCAGAAGGCGCTGACCGACACATTGCGCAGGCTTGAACGCAACGGTCTCGTCCGGCGCCATGTGCTGGCGACCTCACCGGTCGGTGTCGAATACGAACTGACCGCGCTCGGCGCGTCGGTGAAAGCGCTCTATTGCGGTCTCTATGACTGGGTTGTGGAGAACGGCGCAGAGATCGCCGAGGCCCGCAAGGATTTTGACCGGAAGATGGGCTGAAAACAACGCGGTCAGGAAAAACTGAAATATCGCCGTTTTCAGCTATCGGAAGGGGCAACTGGGCCCCTCCCTTGCCATGAATGAAGCGTACCGCTGCTGATCAGCGGTCATCCTCGTCCTTGTCTTCATCGTCATTGTTGTTGAGCGATGCAAAGCGCGAGAACACCTCGTCGGCGGACATTTCCTTGTCTTCCTGCGACGAAGAGCTGACGCTGTCGCCAAGGCTTTCCATCTCGCTGGCAGAGGCAAGCCGCGCGTTGTCGAGTTCTTCCGCAGACGGCAGCGGACGGTCCTTGGCGGATTTTTCGACTTCAAGGTCCAGATCGATCTGGCTGCAGAGGCCGAGCGTGACCGGATCCATCGGCGTCAGATTGGCCGAGTTCCAGTGGGTGCGGTCGCGGATCTGCTCGATGGTCGACTTGGTGGTGCCGACAAGGCGCGAAACCTGCGCGTCCTTCAGTTCCGGATGGTTGCGCACCAGCCACAGGATGGCGTTCGGGCGGTCCTGACGCTTGGAAACCGGCGTGTAACGCGGGCCCTTGCGCTTGGATTCCGGCACGCGCACCTTCGGTTCGGAAAGCTTCAGCTTGTGGTTCGGGTTGCCTTCCGCACGTGCAATCTCTTCACGCGAAAGCTGTCCGGTCGAGATCGGGTCGAGGCCCTTGATGCCTTGTGCGGATTCGCCGTCCGCGATCGCCTTGACTTCCAGCGGGTGGAGTTTGCAGAGATCGGCAATCTGATCGAACGACAAGGCCGTGTTGTCCACGAGCCATACGGCTGTCGCCTTGGGCATAAGCAGCTTTTGTGCCATTGGATATAGTCCTTCTGTCGTCCGCGCCGGTGTCGCGGTCCGTGGGTGTTTGCCACAATTTCCGGGAATACATGGGCGTTCATATAATCCCTATGCGCTTCGAATGCAATCACGTCGAAACAATTGACGAATGTCTTATTGAAGACATCGTCTGAGACTGTATGAATGGGGACAACGGAGGAAATCATGAGGAGGAAAGCATGTCAGGCAAGACCTATCCGGTTTTGAAGCAGGCGAAGACGCGTGCTCTGATCGACGCCAACAAATACGAGAAATGGTATCAGGAAAGCGTCGAGGAGCCTGAAATCTTCTGGGACCGGCACGGCCGCCGGATCGACTGGTTCAAGCCCTATACCAAGATCAAGAATACGTCGTTCAAGGGCCGGGTCTCGATCAAGTGGTTCGAGGATGGCCAGACCAATGTCTCCTACAACTGTATCGACCGCCACCTGAAGACCCACGGGGAACAGACCGCCATCATCTGGGAAGGCGACAACCCTTATATCGACAAGAAGATCACCTATAACCAGCTTTACGATCAGGTTTGCCGGATGGCGAACGTGATGAAGAAGTACGGCGTCAAGAAGGGCGACCGGGTGACGATCTACATGCCGATGGTGCCGGAAGCGGTTTATGCGATGCTGGCCTGCGCGCGCATCGGCGCAATCCATTCGGTGGTGTTTGCAGGCTTTTCGCCGGAAGCGCTGGCCGGCCGTATCGTCGATTGTGAATCGACCTTCGTGGTCACCTGCGATCAGGGCGTGCGCGGCGGCAAGCCGATCCAGCTGAAGGAAAATGTCGACCTCGCCATCGATATCGCGGCAAAACAGTATGTCCTCGTCAACCACGTACTGTGCGTGCGCCGCACCGGCGGCCATGTCGGCTGGGCCCGCGGTCGCGACATGTGGTATCACGAGGAAATCAAGACCGTGAAGGGCGATTGCCCGCCGGTGAAGATGAAGGCGGAAGACCCGTTGTTTATCCTCTATACATCCGGTTCCACCGGCAAGCCGAAGGGTGTTCTGCACACCACCGGCGGCTATCTCGTCTGGGCCTCGATGACCCATGAATATGTGTTCGACTACAAGGAGGGCGATATCTACTGGTGCGCGGCCGATGTCGGCTGGGTTACCGGCCATTCCTATATCGTCTACGGGCCGCTGGCCAATTGCGCCACGACGGTGATGTTCGAGGGCGTGCCCACCTTCCCGGATTCCGGCCGGTTCTGGGAAGTGATCGACAAGCACAAGGTCAACATTCTCTACACCGCGCCGACGGCGATCCGCGCGCTGATGGGGGCCGGCGACGATCTGGTGAAGAAATCTTCGCGCGAGAGCCTGCGTCTCCTGGGCTCGGTCGGCGAGCCGATCAATCCGGAAGCCTGGGAATGGTACTACCGCGTTGTCGGTGAGGAGCGCTGCCCGATTGTCGATACCTGGTGGCAGACGGAAACCGGCGGCATGATGATCACGCCGATGCCGGGGGTCACCGATCTCAAGCCCGGTTCGGCCACGCGGCCGTTCTTCGGTGTCCAGCCGCAACTGGTCGACAATGAGGGCAATGTGCTGGAAGGGGCTGCCGACGGCAATCTGTGCATCACCGACAGCTGGCCCGGCCAGGCGCGCTCGGTCTATGGCGACCATCACCGTTTCGTCCAGACCTATTTCTCGACCTATAAGGGGAAATATTTCACCGGTGACGGCTGCCGGCGCGACGAGGACGGCTATTACTGGATCACCGGCCGCGTCGATGATGTGCTCAATGTTTCCGGCCACCGGCTCGGAACGGCGGAAATCGAAAGCGCGCTGGTTTCGCACCATTTCGTGTCCGAAGCGGCCGTGGTCGGTTATCCGCATCCGGTCAAGGGGCAGGGCATTTACTGCTATGTCACGCTGATGAGCGAGCACGATCCCGACGAGGCGCTGCGGCAGGAACTGGTCAAATGGGTGCGCGCCGAAATCGGACCGATCGCTACGCCGGACAAGATCCAGTTTGCGCCGGGCCTGCCAAAGACACGCTCCGGCAAGATCATGCGCCGCATCCTGCGCAAGATCGCCGAGGATGATTTCGGCGCGCTCGGCGATACTTCGACGCTTGCCGATCCCGATGTCGTCGACGATCTGATCGAAAACCGTCAGAACAAATCCAAGGCGGCATAGGTATGTTTGAGACAGGGAAGCGGCCATATCAGGCGCTTCCCTGTCTTTCCATTCAAAGGCGGAGGGCAGTATAGGATGTTTCGGATCGTCGCCATCGTCGCGTTGATTATCTGTGCAACGGTAGCCCGGGCGGATGATCTGAAGGCCGGATGGAGCGTGCAATTCCATCAGGACATTTTTGACAGGACGATCATACCGCTTGCGATGGTCTCTGAGACAGGCGACGATTTCGATAAGGCTTCGCTGGGTGCCGTCTGTTCAAAAGACGGCAATGTCGTCATCTTCTTCCAGCCGGAACGCATCATGATGTTCGAAACAGCCGCAAAACTGGCGCTTCGGTCAGGCGATGATGTTACGGAATATAGTTTCGTTTCGGAAAAGATTCCTGCTTTCGGCAGCCTTCTTGCCATTGATGCCGATCAATCCCGGAAAATCATGACCCTGTTCAGCAATGCCGACAGTGCTGATCTGGCTTTCCGCACGGAAAAGAAAAATGGCCTTCTCAGCAGTATCGGGGCGAAGAAAGCCTTTGATATCGTGCAGGCAAACTGTCCGGGCACGGGCAATTAGTACGAACAGCGAAGAGACGAAGACCACCACGCTTTCTTCCTTCCCCCGTTTTCAAGCCATCCATGTCCTTTTATGCTGACGCAGCAATGCAGGAAGGAATGTCATGACAATCGGATTTATCGGAACGGGCGAGATCACGCGGGCGGTGGTGATCGGCATGAGCACGGTCGAGGGCGAAAAGCCGACCATTCTTCTGTCGCCGCGCAACGAGCAGATTGCGGCGGAACTGGCCGACCGCTTCGAAAATGTCGAAATCGCCGGCAGCAATCAGGACGTGGTCGATGGTTCTGAAACCGTTTGCTTGGCGCTCAGGCCGCAGGATGGCGAGGCGATCACCGCGGATCTGAAATTCGGAACGGAGCACCACGTCATCAGTTTCATGCCGACCTACAGCCAGGCGCGGCTTTCAAGGATCGTGGCGCCGGCGACGCGGATCACGCTCGTCACGCCGCTGCCGGCGGTTGCCTTCCATGGCGGGCCGACACCGGTTTTCCCGCCGGATGAGGACGCGATTGAAATGTTCGAACCGCTCGGCACGGTCGTTGCGGTCGAAACCGAGGCCGAATATCAGGCACTATGTGTCGCTACCGCTTCGCTTGCCGGGGCTTATGCCTATTACGAGACCATTGCAGACTGGTTGCAGGGCAAGGATGTGCCGGCCGACAAGGCACGGGCCTTTTCCGGTGCCGTGTTCTATGCGTTGGCGGCAACGGCCCGCAATGCACCGGATATGTCGTTTTCCGAACTGACCCATGAATCGGCCACCCGTGGCGGCACCAATGAGCAGGTGCTGACCCATCTGAAGGAAAACCAGGTCTATACGGAATTTTCAAAAGCGCTTGACGGGATCTGGGACCGGTTCGAGAATGCGAAACCCACTTCCGACTGACAGGATATGCCAATGAACTCCGCCGCGCTTTTCGGGCCGTTGGTCCTTGCCTGGACCGCTTATTTCATCGCCGTGGTCAGCCCCGGCCCGGCAACGCTTGCCATTGCCGGCACGGCCATGGGCCACGGCCGGCGCCAGGCCATTGCACTTGCAAACGGCGCTTTGACCGGTTCGTTTTTCTGGGCAGTGCTGGCGGGCACCGGCATGGCGGCCATCGTAACAAAACTTGCCTATGGTCTGATGGTGCTGAAAATTGTCGGCGGGTGCTACCTGCTTTACCTCGCCTTCAAGAGTTTTCGTGCGGCCACGCGGTCGGATGCGCATGCCATGGTGCCGAAGATTGCCGGGCGTTCAGGCTTCGGCGCGTTTTACCGGCGCGGCCTTTACATCCACCTCACCAATCCGAAGGCGATCTTCACCTGGGTCTCGCTTGTGTCCATTGGCCTGCCGCAGAATGCGGGCTATGGGACAATCATCCTGTTCATCGTCGTTGCCGAGTTTATCGGCTTTCTCACCTTCAACACGCTGGCGCTGCTGTTTTCGTCCGGCGTGGTCGTGCGTGGCTACCACAAGGCCCGCCGCGCCATCGAGGGGACCATGGCGGTTCTCTTTACACTCGCAGGCTTCAAGCTCCTCACAACACGGATCTGATATGCTTGATGAAGACGACATAGCGAACCGGCTGCTCGCATTGGAGCCGGGCGAGTTTCATTTCCCGACGCTTTATGGCGAGGGCTGGAACCGGCTCTATATCGGCGACAAGGTGAAAATCGGCCGCGAATTCCTCAATGCCGTGCGCAAAGGGCGCTTTCCCGATGTGGAAGACACCGGCCGCAAGAAGGGCGGCGGCCGGATCTACCTGAAGAAGGGATAGCGCCCTGTTTCACTCGGCGGCCTGGCTGCCGGTGCCGAAACGGTTTTCGATATAGTCATCGACCATGGCCTCGAAATCAGCAGCGATGTTGGGACCGCGCAGGGTCTTGGCTTTCTTGCCGTCGATGAAGACCGGGGCTGCCGGGGTTTCGCCGGTGCCGGGCAGCGAAATGCCGATATCGGCGTGCTTGCTCTCACCCGGGCCGTTGACGATGCAACCCATGACGGCAACGTTGAGGGCCTCTACGCCCGGATATTTCTCACGCCAGATCGGCATGTTCTTGCGGATATCGGACTGGATCTTCGAGGCCAGCTCCTGAAACACCGTCGAGGTCGTACGCCCGCAGCCGGGACAGGCGGCCACCACCGGCACGAACTGGCGAAAGCCCATGACCTGCAGCAGTTCCTGCGCCACCTGCACCTCACGGGTGCGGTCGCCGCCGGGTTCCGGCGTCAGCGAAACGCGGATCGTGTCGCCGATGCCGTGCTGCAATACATAGCCCATGGCCGCAGACGATGCGACGATGCCCTTGGTGCCCATGCCGGCTTCCGTGAGGCCAAGATGCAGCGCGTGGTCGGAACGTTCAGCGATCATCGAATAGACCGCGATCAGGTCCTGAACCTGGGAAACCTTGGCCGACAGGATGATGCGGTTTCTTGGCAGGCCGATCTCTTCAGCCAGATCCGCCGAAATCAACGCCGACTGGACGATCGCCTCGCGGGTGACATCGCGGGCGGAAAGCGGTGAACCGGCTTCGGAATTTTCGTCCATCAGCCGTGTCAGCAATTCCTGGTCGAGCGAACCCCAGTTGACGCCGATGCGCACCGGCTTGTCGTAACGGATCGCCATTTCGATGATATCGGCAAACTGCTTGTCGCGCTTGTCGCGAAAGCCGACATTACCGGGATTGATGCGGTATTTGGCAAGCGCCTCCGCGCAGGCCGGATGATCGGCGAGAAGCTTGTGGCCGATATAGTGAAAATCGCCGACCAGCGGCACATCGAGGCCGAGATGTTCCAGCCGTTCGCGAATGCGCGGCACGGCGGCGGCCGCCTCGTCGCGGTCAACGGTGATGCGCACCAGTTCGGAGCCGGCTTTCGACAGGGCGGCAACTTGCGCCACAGTGGCGTCGATATCGGCCGTGTCGGTATTGGTCATGGACTGCACGACCACCGGCGCGCCGCCGCCGACAAGCACGCCACCGACATTGACGGCAACGGATGCGCGACGGGGCAGGGGATCGAAATTGCGGGGGGCGGCAAAGGTCATCATTTTCTCCGAAACGGAAACTGCCTTTCAGGTGGTACAATGCCGCCATCTTGTCAACTGTCAGCCCACCTTGTCGCGGTCGGCATAACGCATCAGCGGCGCCAGCAGGAAGACGATAACATGCAGCAGCGACAAGCCGACAAAAATCGGTGCAAAGCCGGTATGCTCGGCCAGAAAGCCGATCGCCGAAGGGGCGACCAGAATGCCGGAATAGCCGAGCGTGGTCGTGACTGACAGGCCGATACCCGGCGCCATGCCCGGCAGATTGCCGGCGGCGGAAAACGCAATCGGCACCATGTTGGAAATGCCGAGACCGGCAATCGCGAAACCGATGATGATGATCGGCGTCGTGGGGGCGAGGCCCGCAAGCAGCAGTCCGATGACCGAGAGCACCGCGCAGATCCGCATGGTGGTTACCCCGCCGAGACGATCGCGCACGAGATCGCCGGCAAAGCGCATCGTCGTCATGGAGAGCTGGAAGGCAGCATAACCGAATCCGGCCCAGGCGATATCGACGCCCAGTTCGTCATGCAGATAAAGCGCGCTCCAGTCGGTGACCGCCCCTTCCGGGATCATCGAAAACAGCGCCACGACCCCGATCAGCCAGGGAAGCGGTGTCATCGGCAGGCGGATCTTCTGGTGTTTTTCTTCTCCGTCGGGGGTATCCGCCACCAGCCGGGGAAACGACGCGGCCAGAAACGCGCCGGCGAGCACGGTTGCGGCAATCGCATGGCCAAGCGGGCCGATCGTCGAAATCAGAAAGCCGCCGAGACCGGCGCCCAGAAGCCCGCCAAGGCTCCAGAAGGCATGGCAGGATGACATGATCGCCCGGTGTTCCACCTTTTCCACAGCCACCGTGTTGGCATTCATCGAGACATCCATGGCCGCCATCAGGCCGCCGAAAAAAAAGATCACGATAACGGCGAGCCAGATGCTGTTGACCACGGTGATCAGGATCAGCGACGGCAGAAACATCAGCGCCGCTGCCCTGACGACGCTGGTGGAGCCGAAGCGGGCATTGAAGATGCCGGTCATCGGCATGGCGAGAATTGAACCTACCCCGAAGACCAGAATCATCAGGCCGAGTTCGCCCTCCGAAAGGCCCAGCTTTTCGGCAAAGATCGGAATTTTCGGCGCCCAGGAGCCCATATAGAAGCCGTTCATCAGAAACAGCAGCGAAACACCGAGACGATGCGGCGACATGTAGCGGCGCGGACGGCTGGTTTCGGCAAGCGGGGTATCGGTCATTGTTGTTCTCGTCAGGCAGTGATTTCGATGCGGTTGCCGTCGGGATCGGCAAGGACGGCCTCGTAGAAACCGTCATCTGTGGTTCGGGGCGGACTGAGAAGAAACCCGGTGGTTTTCGCCTCCGCCGCCAGCCGGTCGACGGCGCCGGTGCTGCCGAGGCTGATGGCGATATGGTCCCATCCGGGCCTTTCGGCCGACCGGTCGTCTGCCGGAAAAATCCAGGGCGCCTGCATCAGTTCGATAGCAGAACCGTCTGTCAGCGACACGAAGCGGGAGACAAAACCGGGCCTGCGGCGGCTTTCACAGCGCTCCCCGACGGTAGCGCCGAAGACATCGCGGTAGAAGACGGCCAGGCGTTCCAGATCGGCGGTCCAGAGTGCGACATGGGCAATGCGACAGGCATTCATCGGCTGTCTCCTCGTCCGATAAGCGAAAGCCCGGTGGCCTGAAGCGCCTCAACTGCCCCGGCATCGAGCGTGTGCGGGATGGCAAGGGCATCGAGCGCATCAAGCGCAATCACGCTGCAGGGCGCGCGGGTGGCGAATTTCGCCGCGGTCATGGCGGTTATCACCCGGTGCGCGCAGGCGGCGGCCTCGCGCTTGAACAGGGCATCTTCGTAATGAAAGCAGGTGAGGCCGGCCTCGATATCGAGGCCGCACGTGCCGAGCAGGCACAGGTCGAAATGGAAGGCCTGAATATCTTCGATCGGGCGGGTGCCGACGGCGCCGCCGACGTCGCGGTGGATTTGCCCGCCAATCATGATCACATCGAGGGTCTGATGCCCGTCGAGGGCGGCGGCAATGGCCGGCGCATTGGTGACGATTGTGGCCCGCCGGTCGGCCGGCAAGGCACGGGCCGCGGCAATATTGGTGCTTGCGGCATCGAGGAAAACGGTCATGCCGTCGTCAATCTCGCCGGCAAGCAGGCGGCCGAGCTGCTGTTTTTCTGCGTCCCCCTTTTTGTCGCGGGTGTTCAGCGGTCCGGCGGCCGGCGCGACGGGCAGCGCGCCACCATAGACCCGTTCGCACAGCCCGCGCGCGGCCATGTCGCGCAGGTCGCGTCTGATCGTATCCTCAGACACGGCAAATTCCGCAGCCAGTTCGGCTGCCAGAACCCGGCCTGAAGCCCTGAGGCGTTGAAGGATAATGTCTTGTCGTTCGCGGATCAGATGCATGGTTTTGTCCAAATCGTGCACAAACGTGCATAATCCGGTTTAAATGTGCATGCAAGGGTATTGTGGAATGTTTCGGTGGTTCCGCTCACAAAGATAGAATGTCGGCTGCAGAAACAGGCCCGGCATTGCCCGTGACGGACGGTTCTATTCGAAGGCCGCCAGCCACTTGGCCAGCAGGCGGTCGAGCGCTTCGCGGTCATCGGTGCCGAGCGTTTCGATCAGCCTGTGCTGGTTTTCGACATGGGCGGTTACCGCTTCGTCGATCAGGGCAAAGCCTGCGTCCGTGAGCGCGATGGCGAACCCGCGGCCGTCCTCCGGATTGCGCCGGCGTGAGATGAAGCCTGCGGCTTCGAGCCGGTCGATCCGGTTGGTCATCGTTCCGGAGGATACCATCGTCCGTTCCATCAGCGTCGATGGCGAGAGCGCATAGGGCGGACCGGAACGGCGCAGCGTGGCCAGGACATCGAAACTGGCGGCATTCAGCCCGTAGCGGGCGAAAACCGTTTCCAGATTGCGCGCAAGGTGCACTTGCAGCCGTTTCAGACGGCCCATGACGCCCATGGGCATGGCGTCAAGGTCCGGGCGCTCGGCCTGCCATTCGGCGAGAATACTGTCGACATGATCCATGAATGGAACCTGAAGAAATTTTACCTTGACGTCAAGTTAAAACAGGATATCTTGAAATCAAGATAAATGGAGGCTGAAATGCCGAAGACATCCGATTTTCTGCTCACCGCACTGGCGCCGGCCATCTGGGGCAGTACCTATATCGTCACCACCGAACTGCTGCCGCCCGGTCTGCCGCTGACGCTCGGTTTGCTCAGAGCGCTGCCGGCGGGCCTCATCCTGCTTGTCGTGGTCCGGCAGTGGCCGTCATTCGCCATGCTGCCGCGGCTGTTTGTTCTGGGTTTCCTGAATTTTACGTTGTTCTGGAGCCTGCTGTTTGTGGCTGCCTATCGCCTGCCGGGTGGCGTTGCCGCAACGCTTGGCGCCACACAGCCGTTGATCGTACTGTTCCTGGCGCGGCTGGCCCTTGGAACGGAAATCAGAGTAATGGGACTGGTTGCCGCACTCGGCGGACTGGTCGGCGTCGGTTTCCTCGTGCTGTCGCCGGAGGCCGTGCTTGATCCGCTGGGCATTGCCGCAGCCTTCGGCGGTGCGCTGTCGATGGCGGCCGGCACGGTCCTGACCCGCAAATGGCAGTTTCCCGTCCCGCCGCTGACCCTGACCGCCTGGCAGCTGACCACCGGCGGCCTGCTGCTTCTGCCGCTGGCGCTCGCCTTCGAACCGGCCTTTCCGGTTCCCTCGTTGCAGAACATTGCGGGTCTTGTCTGGCTCGGTGTTGTCGGCGGCGCGCTCACCTATTTCTTCTGGTTTCGCGGCATCGCGAAGATCGGTCCGTCAAGGGCGGCCATTCTGGGCTTCCTGAGCCCGCTGAGTGCCGTGCTCCTCGGCTGGGTCCTTCTAGGACAGGCTTTGTCGCCGCTGCAGATCGCCGGTGCCGTGCTTGTTCTCGCAAGCCTCTGGCTTGGCCGCTCTGCGGGTCGCAACGCTGCAAACGCGCAGCCGGCCTTTGTTGCGCCTGAAAACGCAAAAACCCCGGCCGAATGACCGGGGTTCTGCAAATATTGCGCCAAGTGCCGGGGGCTCAGTCCTCGAACACCACCAGAAGGTCCTTGGCGTCGATCTGGTCGCCGGCCTTGACGTGGACTTCCTTGATCACACCGTCGCGGTCGGCGTGAAGCGCGGTTTCCATCTTCATTGCCTCGATGGAAACGAGGACATCGCCGGAAGAGACCTGCTGTCCGGCGGAAACGGCAACCGTTGAAATCACGCCCGGCATCGGCGCGCCGATCTGGTTCTGGTTGGCGGGGTCCACCTTCTGGTTGGCGCCGCCGGCCGCGCCATGCGCCCGGTCGGGCACCTTGATGGAGCGCGGTGCGCCATTCAGCTCGAAGAACACCGTGACCATGCCCTTTTCGTCGGGGCTGGTGATCGCCTGGTTGAGAACAACGAGCGTCTTGCCGCGTTCGATATCGGCAAAAAGCTCGCCGCCTTCGTCAAGACCGTAGAAATAGGCCGGCGTCGGCAGCACCGAGACGGGACCGTAAGTCTCGTTTGCCATCACGTAGTCGACGAAGACCTTCGGATACATCAGATAGGAGGCCAGCTCGAAATCATTGATTTCGCGTCCGACCTTTTCTTCAGCTTCTTTCCGTTCGGCCTCGAGATCGGCATCTTCAAGCAGCGAGCCGGGGCGCACGGTATAGGGCTCGTCTCCCTTCAGCGCCTTGTTCTGCAGGCCCTCCGGCCATCCGGCCGGCGGCTGGCCGAGGTCGCCCTTCAGCATCGAGATCACCGAATCGGGGAACGACATGTCCTTGGCCGGGTCTTCGACATCGGCGACGGACAGGTCCTGGCTCACCATCATCAGCGCCATGTCGCCAACCACCTTCGAGGACGGCGTAACCTTGACGATATCGCCGAACATCTGGTTGGCGTCGGCATAGGCCTGCGCCACTTCATGCCAGCGGGTTTCAAGGCCCAGCGAACGGGCCTGTTCCTTCAGATTGGTGAACTGGCCGCCCGGCATTTCATGCAGATAGACTTCCGAGGCCGGACCCTTCAGATCGCTTTCAAACGCGGCATACTGGTGGCGCACGGCCTCCCAGTAAAACGAGATACGGCGGATGTAGCCGGTATCGAGGCCCGGGTCGCGCTCGTGCCCCTTGAGCGCCTCGACGATCGAGCCGAGGCAAGGCTGCGAGGTATTGCCGGAAAACGCATCCATAGCCGCATCCACGGCATCGACGCCGGCGTCGATCGCCGACAGCACGGTGGCTGCGGCAATGCCGGAGGTATCGTGCGTGTGAAAATGGATCGGCAGTTCGGTGGCGTCCCGCAGTGCGGTGAACAGCATCTTGGCGGCGGCCGGCTTCAGCAGCCCGGCCATGTCCTTGACCGCGATGATATGGGCGCCGGCGGCCTCCAGTTCCTTGGCAAGGTTGGTGTAGTATTTCAGGTCATACTGCGGCCGGCGCGCATTCATGATGTCGCCGGTATAGCAGATCGCCGCCTCGCACAGCTTGCCTTCCTCGGCCACGGCGTCCATCGAGACGCGCATGTTTTCCACCCAGTTCAGGCAGTCGAACACGCGGAACAGATCGATCCCGCCTGCAGCCGCCTGGCGGACAAAATATTTCACGACATTGTCGGGATAGTTCTTGTAGCCGACGCCGTTTGCACCGCGAAGCAGCATCTGCAACAGCAGGTTCGGGGCGTTTTCACGCACCTTCTCAAGCCGTTCCCACGGGTCTTCCGTCAGGAAGCGCATGGATACGTCGAAGGTCGCGCCGCCCCAGCATTCCAGCGACAGAAGCTCCGGCAGTGCCCGGGCATAGGTCCCGGCAATGGAGGCGATGTCGTGAGTGCGCATGCGGGTTGCCAGCAGCGACTGATGGCCGTCGCGCATGGTGGTGTCGGTCATCAGGACGCGCTTTTCGTTACGCATCCATTTGGCGAATCTCTCCGGCCCCATCTGGTCGAAAAGCTGCTTGGTGCCTGGCTTCGGGTCGCCTTCGATGAAGGGAATAACCGGTGCTGCGATCTCGTCGGATGGTTTCGGGCGGCCCTTGGTCTCGGGGTGACCGTTGACGGTGACGTCGGCCAGATAGTTCAACAGCCTGGTCGCACGGTCCTGCCGCTTGACCTGGGAGAACAGCTCCGGCGTCTCGTCGATGAAACGCGTGGTGTAGCTGTAGTCCATGAATTGCGGGTGGGTGATGATCGCTTCAAGGAAGGTCAGGTTGGTGGCCACGCCGCGAATGCGGAATTCCCTCAGCGCCCGGTCCATGCGGCGGGCGGCCTCCTGCGGCGACGGTGCCCAGGCGGTGACCTTTTCCAGCAGCGGATCGTAGAACCGGGTGATGACCGCGCCCGAATAGGCGGTGCCGCCATCCAGACGGATGCCGAAGCCGGTGGCCCCGCGATAGGCGGTGATCCGGCCGTAATCGGGGATGAAGTTCTGTTCCGGGTCTTCGGTGGTGATGCGGCACTGAAGCGCATGGCCGCGCAGATAGATTTCCTCCTGCGGGGGAACGCCGGATTCCTCGGTGCCGATCACGGCGCCGTCGAGAATGTGGATCTGCGCCTTGACGATGTCGATGCCGGTCACGGTTTCGGTCACCGTGTGCTCGACCTGGATGCGCGGATTGACCTCGATGAAATAGAATTTCCCGGTATCGGCATCCATCAGATATTCGACGGTGCCGGCGCCGATGTAGTTGGTGGCCCGGCCGATCTTCAGGGAATATTCGGCAAGCTCGGCGCGCTGTTCGTCGTTCAGATAGGGGGCTGGCGCACGCTCGACGACCTTCTGGTTGCGGCGCTGGATTGAACAGTCGCGCTCGAACAGGTGCACGACATTGCCGTGGGTATCACCGAGGATCTGGCTTTCCACATGGCGCGCGCGCTCGACGAGCTTTTCGAGATAGACCTCGTCCTTGCCGAAGGCGGCCTTGGCCTCGCGCTTCGCTTCCGTCACCTCGCGGGCAAGATCGTCCTTCGAGCGGATTGCGCGCATGCCGCGACCGCCGCCGCCCCAGGAGGCCTTCAGCATCACCGGATAGCCGATCTCGTCGGCCATGCGCTCCACTTCCGCCATGTCGTCGGGCAGTGGATCGGTGGCGGGCACGACCGGCACGCCGACCTCGATGGCGAGATTGCGCGCGGCGACCTTGTTGCCGAGCCGGCGCATGGTTTCGGCCTTCGGCCCGATGAAAGTGATGCCGGCTTCCGCGCAGGCATCGACGAATTCCGGGCTTTCCGAAAGCAGGCCGTAGCCGGGGTGGATGGCATCGGCGCCGGAAAGCTTGGCGACGCGGATCACTTCCTCGATGGAGAGATAGCTCTCGATCGGCCCCATGTCGTGATCAAGATGCGGGCCGCGCCCGACCTGATAGCTTTCATCCGCCTTGAACCGATGGAGCGCCAGTTTGTCTTCTTCCGCCCAGATCGCCACCGTTTTTATATCGAGTTCGTTTGCAGCGCGAAAAACGCGGATGGCAATCTCGGAACGGTTGGCGACAAGAATCTTTGAAATCGGCAAGGAAGTCCTCCTCAGGAAAAAAGCGTGAAAATCGCAATTTAAAAGTCATAGCCAAACTCGGGTCCGAGCGCAAACCTGCTTTCCGGCCTGACTTATTTTGAACCAATCAGGAGATGAGGCCAAGCCGGAATGCAAGCGCCACAAGGTTTTGCCGGTTGCGGGCATGCAGTTTTTGCTGCAGCCCGCTCACATACCAGTTGACGGTATGATTGGTAAGGCCGATCGCCTTGCCGGTTTCCACCGATGTCATGCCATCGGCGAGATTTCTGAGGATTGTGACCTCGCGGGCAGACAGTTCCGGAACGATACCCGAGCGGCGTCGCGTCGGCTTCCCGCATTGCAGAATAAAGAGACTGCGCTTTAGTGTTTCCCTGGCAAGGGTGGCGAACAGGCTGACCTCAAGCGTGGAAAGCTCGATCCGGTTCTCGCAGGCAAACACCATTGCGCCTGCAAGCCCTTCGCGCTGATAGACGGGAAAGGTGACGCCGTAATTCAGGCCGGTTTCCGCAGCCCGCACGCAGCGCGTGCGCAGCCTGCGGTAGATAGCGGGGTTGAATTCTTTAGTCTCGACTGTCGCTCTGTCCCAGTAATACGGGTCGCCCAATGTGCCGAACGACAGCAGTATGCCATCGGCCTCGCTATCGAAAAGCACCGAGACATCCGTGCTTACAATGTGTTCGAAAAGGTTCTGCCACGCGACATTGTTGCCTGCGGGGGTGACGGTTCGCTGGAAAAGGCCAAGGCGATCAAAATTGTAACGGAGAGCGACCTTCTCGACTGCATTGTAAAGGTTGATGAGGGTATCTATCTCATGCATCAGCACGAGATATTCCAACACGTCGTGAAACTTTTTCAAGGAGCGGTTTCTTTCGGGCTAGCGGCAACAAAGTCTTTGCACCGGCCTGGACGATTCATATTGCAAGGCTTGGCCGTTCAGGCATCGAGATGCGAACAGCCTTAAAGATATAGTGTTCAAATTTACACGTATTGGGAGCGTTATCAACCATAAGATTAGTGGCGCGCAACGTTTTTGCACGCTTAATTTCGGACGCTCTGTCGAGAGCAATCTATACGGGAATGCGGCCGCGATTTTGCCAGATCGCGGCCGGTATTCCTGTCAGCTTCGCAATGCGCGATAGATCGCCGGAATGATCAGCACCGTTAGAAGCGTCGACGATATCAGGCCGAACAGCAGCGAAATCGCCAGGCCCTGGAAGATCGGGTCGGCCAGGATAACTGCCGCGCCGATGATCGCCGCAAGCGCGGTCAGCAGGATCGGCTTGAAGCGAATCGAACCGGCCGCAATCAGCGTGTCGATCATCGGCACGTCATCCGATTTGGTATGCCGGATGAAGTCGACCAGCAGGATCGAGTTCCTGACGATGATGCCGGCAAGCGCGATGAAGCCGATCATCGAGGTGGCCGTGAACGGCGCATTGAACATCCAGTGGCCGAGCATGATGCCGATGAAGGTCAGCGGCACCGGCGTCAGGATCACCAGCGGCACCTTGAACGAGCCGAACTGGGCAACGACCAGGATATAGATCCCCAGAAGCGCGACCATGAAGGCCGCTCCCATATCGCGGAAGGTGACCCAGGTCACCTCCCATTCGCCGTCCCACAACAGCACCGGTGTGGTTTCGTCTTCCGGCTGGCCGTGCAGCTTGATCGCGGGTTTGGACAGATCGCCCCAGTCCATCGCGTCGATGGCATCCTGAACCGCCAGCATGCCGTAAAGCGGCGCCTCGAAATCCCCCGCCAGCTCGCCGGTCACCATGTCGGCATAATGGCCGTTATGGCGGAAGATGGCATAGGAGGTGGGTTCTTCGCTCACGGTGACGACATCGCCGAGTTCGACCACGGAGGCCGTTCCGCCGGTGGTCGAGGCGACCGGTGTCGACAGGAAGGTCTCGTCGAGCACCTTCTGGTCCTTCGTCCGGCCGATCTCGATCGGGATCGGGGGCCGGCCGCCGCCGCGATGGGAATAGCCGACCGTGGTCGTGCCGTTGAGTGCAGCAAGCGCATCGAAGACATCCTGTTCGGCAACGCCGTAGGATTCCAGATCGTCGCCGGAAATCGTCACCCGAAGGCGTTTTGCCTGCTGGCCGCAGCTGTCATCGACATCGACGATGAAGGGCACGGAGCGGAAGGCCTCCTTGACCTTTTCGGCAACCGCGCGCCGGGTTTCGGCATCCGGGCCGTAGATCTCGGCAAGCAGCGTGGCCATGACCGGCGGGCCGGGCGGCGGCTCGACGACCTTGAGCGAGCTTCCGGCCGGCACGGGAACCGCGGCCAGGATCTTCTGCCTGAGATCGAGTGCAATCTCGTGGCTTGAGCGGTCACGGTCGCCCTTCGGCGTCAGATTGATCTGGACGTCGCCCATCTCCGGCCGGTTGCGCATATAATAGTGGCGAACCAGACCGTTGAAATTGAACGGGGAGGCGGTGCCCGCATGGGTCTGCACCGACATCACCTCCGGCGTCTGCAGCACCACATCGGCAACAGCCTGGGCAATCGCATCGGTTTCCTCGACCGAAGCGCCTTCCGGCAGGTCGATTGTCACCTGCAGCTCCGACTTGTTGTCGAAGGGCAGCAGTTTGACGGTGACATGCTTGGTGTAAAACAGGCTGAGCGAACCGAAAGTGGCGACCAGCACGAGCCCGATAAAGGTCCAGGAGCGCAGCTTCGTCTTCAGGATCGGACGGGCAACCATCGCATAGGCCCGGCCGAGCGCACCGCCGCCATGGCCGTCTTCGGCATGGAGCTTGGCCTTGCCGGCAATCCTCACCATCAGCCAGGGCGTGATCATCACGGCGACGAAGAAGGAGAAGATCATCGCTGCGGACGCAACCGCCGGGATCGGGCTCATATAGGGGCCCATCATGCCGGAGACGAACATCATCGGCAGGAGGGCGGCAACAACCGTCAGCGTCGCGACGATCGTCGGATTGCCGACCTCCGCCACCGCCTCGATGGCCGCTTGAACACGGGTCCGCTCGTCGGGCATGGCCCAGTGGCGGGCAATATTCTCGATCACCACGATCGCATCATCCACCAGAATACCAATCGAAAAGATCAGCGCGAACAGCGACACGCGATTGAGCGTATAGCCCATGATATTGGCGGCAAACAGGGTTAGCAGGATCGTCACCGGAATGACGATGGCGACGACGAGGGCTTCCCGAAGCCCGATGGCGACCCAGACCAGAATGATGATCGACACCGTGGCAAGCGCCAGGTGAAACAGCAGCTCGTTGGCCTTTTCATTGGCGGTCTCGCCGTAATCCCGCGTGACGGCGACCGTCATCGTGTCGGGAATGAGGGTTCCTTCGAGCTCGTCGACGCGGTGGAGAATGTCGTGGGCGACATTGACGGCATTGGCGCCGGCGCGTTTGGCGTTTGCCAGGGTAACGGCGGGCACGCGGTCCATCGTGCCGTCCTCGGCCAACGTGACCGAGGAGGTGATGGCGTCGGCATCATTGGTGATATAGGTGATATCGGCAACATCGCGCACATAGACCGGGCGGCCATCGGCGCTGGTCAGCAGAAGATTGCCGATTTCGCCGGGCGATGACAGGGTCTGGCCCGCCATCACATTGATCTGCATGCCGTTGTCGCGCACCGTACCGGTGGAAAAGGCGCGGTTTGCCGCCGTCACCTTGCCGGTCAGCGCCTTCAGCGTCACGCCGTAAAGGGCAAGCCGCTCGGGATCGGGCGCAATGCGGATGGCCTCGCCGGTCTCGCCGACCAGATAGGTAAGCCCGACCTCGTCGATCTTGGTCAGTTCGGTCTGTAATTCGCGGGCCACCCGGGTCAGATCATTGGCGGTGATGCCGGCATCCTGACCTGCAGCCGGCGTCAGCGTCAGCGCCACAATGGCGACGTCATCGATGGTGCGGCCGACGATCAGCGGCTCGGGAATGCCGACGGGGATATCGGACATATTGGCCATGACCTTGTCATGAACCCGCAGAACGGCACTGTCGGACGGCGTGCCGACCTTGAAGCGGGCGGTGACCATGACCTGGTTGTCGGAGATCTGCGAATAGACATGCTCGACATCATTGATGCCCTTGATGATCGTCTCCAGTGGTTCGGAGACAAGCTTGACGGCATCCTCCGCCTTCAGGCCCGGGGCCTGGACGATGATATCGACCATCGGCACGGAAATCTGCGGCTCTTCCTCGCGCGGCAGGGTGAACAGCGCCACGATACCGAGCGCAAGGGCCGCCAGCAGAAACAGCGGTGTCAGCGGCGAAGCGATGAAGGACTTCGTCAGCCCGCCCGCTATGCCAAGCTTATGCGGTTTCATGGGACAATCACCTCATCGCCGGCGACAAGCCCGGTCAGCACTTCCGTCATGGTATGGCCGTCGATTTCGGCGTTCCCGCCGGTGATCACGGTCTTTTCCCGCGTCTGGCCGCCGCCGAGCGAAACCGTGATGAAATCCAGCCCGTGACGGGTGGTCACAGCCGCAGCCGGCACGAAAAACGCTTCGCGCTCGCCGATCGGCACACGCACCAGAAAGCGCTGGTTGACATAGCTGGTCTTCAGCCCATCGACCTCGACATCGGCAATCACGCGGTTGTTGTCGAGCTCGGGGTAGAGTTTGACCAGTTTGCCTGTGGCCGCGCCGTCCGCATCGGGGCGGGTGATCTCGATGCTCGCGCCTTCCTCAAGCAGGTTTGCGTGGCGGGCGGGAATGGCAAGCCTCAGGAAAAAGCCGCCGGAGCCGATCGTTGCCACGGTCTCGCCGGGCAGGATCACCGAGCCTTCGACCACCGGCACCTGCAGCACCCGGCCGGAAGCCGGAGCAACAATGTCGCCCTCGCGCAATTGCTGGCGCACCACTTCCATATTGGCGTTGACCGACGCGATATTGTTGACCACGACGTCGACCTGGGTTCTCAGCGTGTCGAGCTGCTGGTTGCTCATCACCCCGCGCTTGTTGAGGTTTTCGCCGCGTTCCAGTTCCGAACGGGCGTTTTCGAGCGAGGCGTTGAGCCCCTTCAACTGCGCTTCATAGGCAGCGATCTGGTAATCCAGCTTGTCGTCCCTGACGGTGCCGATCACATCGCCTTCGCTGACCGTATCGCCCTCCGTCAGCGTCAGCGATTCCAGCGTGCCGCCGATGCGCGCGCGCGCCGGCACGGTGTCGCGGGCCTTGACCTCGCCATAGACCGCCTTCCATTCCGGCACGGTCATCGGCTCGACCTTTATCATTGCGGCGGATACCGGAAAGGCCGTGAGAACGGCGGCAAGAAGCGCGGCCGCTCCGCGCCATGCAAGCGCTTTTGGCATCATCATCTCACTTTCAAAATGCGGTGCCGGACTTGATGCCAAGCTTTTTGAAGATGATGGCGGCCGGGCAGAAGCCGGTAAAGGCCGACTGCAGCAGGTTGAGGCCGACAAAGGCGGTGAGCCACAGCCAGTAAATGCTGACGAAGACCGTCAGAACCACCGACAGAAGAACCATGAAACCGGCAAAGGCCAGAACGGCACGATCGAGAGACATTGCAAACTCCTCGCTAAAAGATACGTACTTTCGTATATACGTTATTATATCGAATTTGCAAGAGCCGTTCTGCTTTCCGTCGGGCGCGGCCGACGTCTGGAAAGCGGAAACGGACATTCCCATATCATAAGGCAAGGCGGCCGATCCGCCGATTGATCAAGGTCACAATCATGGTGCAGCAACAACAAGACCCCTATCAATTGCTCGGCGTTGCCAAAACGGCCTCTCAGGACGAGATCAAGAAGGCCTATCGGCAACTTGCCAAGAAACTTCATCCCGACCTCAACCCTGGTGACGCCGCCAAGGCGGAACAGTTCAGCCAGGTGACGGCGGCCTACGACCTTTTGAGCGACCCGGAAAAACGCCGTCGGTTCGACGCCGGCGAGATCGACATCAACCAGCAGGAGCGGCCGGAGCGACAATATTATCGCGCCCATGCCGAGGCCGATCCGAGCGCGCGCTACGAATTCGAAGGCGGGTTTGACGATCTCGGCGAATTCTTCGCCCGCGCCTTCGGCGGCCGGGCCGGGGACGGCGCAGGGCAAAGACGGAGTTCGATGCGGATGCGCGGTCAGGATCGGCACTTTCATCTTCAGGTCAGCCTCATCGAGGCGCTTTCCGGCGCCAAGAAGACCGTTGGTCTTCCCGAAGGCGGGCGTATCGCGCTGACGATTCCCGCCGGCATCGAGGACGGCAAGACGTTGAGACTTGCCGGAAAGGGCGAGCCGGGCGTCAATGGCGGTCCGGCGGGTGACGCCTATGTGCGCGTCGAGGTGCTGCCCGATGCCGTCTTTACCCGCGATGGCGACGATATCGCGCTCGAATTGCCGGTCGGCGTGGACGAGGCCGTGATTGGCGCCACCGTCTCGGTGCCGACGATCGGCGGTCGGGTCAATCTGAAGGTCCCGGCCAATTCCAGTTCCGGCCGGGTGATGCGGCTGAAGGGCAAGGGCGCACCGAAACCGGGCGGCGGGGCCGGCGACATGCTGGTCACCCTGAAGATCGTATTGCCGCCGGAGCCCGATCCCGCCCTTGAGGAAGCGCTCAGGGCATGGCGAAGCGAGCATGGCTACGATCCACGCGCGGGCTGGAAAGGAGGCCGGCGATGATCATCATGACGAAAACGCAAGTGCTGGAACGGATCGGCCGGTTGAGCGCCGAGCGGCTGGAAATCTGCGTCACCCGCGCATGGGTCAAGCCGCGTGAGGGCGAACGCGGCCCGGCCTTTGACGAAACCGATCTGGCCCGGCTGCAATTCATTGTCGAACTGACCGAGGATCTGGAGGTCAATGACGACGCGGTTCCGGTCATTCTGGGGCTTATGGATGAGCTCAGCACGCTGCGCCGGCGCATGCGCGCCCTTGATGAAGCGCTCAATGCCGAAGGTGAGGATGTCCGCGAGGCGGTGATTGCGCGCTTGCGGGATCGGGCAGGGGCCTGATCAGAGCCGCCCGGCAATCCAGTTTGCCAGTTTGTCGGCCACATGCGTCTTGTCCATGTCGGGCCAGACTTCGGTTGTTTCCTGTGTTACCAGCATGACCTGATTGCGGCTGCCGCCCATGACGCCGTCTTTCGAAACATCATTTGCGACGATCAGGTCGGCGCCCTTGCGGGTCAGCTTGTCGGCGGCATAGGTCGCGACATCCTGCGTTTCGGCGGCAAAGCCGATAACGAGATGCGGGCGCTGCGCATGATGGCCGATGGTTTTCAGAATGTCGGGGTTTTCCGTCAGTTGAAGCGGGAGCGGTGCCTCGCCGGGCTTTTTCTTCATCTTCTGCACGGTGGAATCCGTTGCCCGCCAGTCGGAAACGGCAGCGACCATGACGGCGATATCGGCGGGAAGGGCGGCCTCGACGGCGGCCAGCATGTCGCGCGCGCTTTCCACATGCACGGTGCTGACGCCTTCAGGATCGGCAATCGCCACCGGGCCGGAAACCAGCGTCACATCGGCTCCCAGTTTCGCGAGGGCTGCGGCAATGGCGTGGCCCTGGCGGCCGGAGGAACGGTTGGCAATATAGCGCACCGGATCGATGGCCTCATGGGTCGGGCCGGAGGTGATGACGGCGCGCTTTCCGGCAAGCGGCTTCGGCCTTTCATCGAACACCGCTTCGATGGCGGCGACAATTTCCATCGGTTCTGCCATACGGCCGGTGCCGGCCTCGCCGCTTTCGGCCATTTCGCCGGCCATCGGGCCAATGGTCATGACGCCGTCGGCGACAAGGGTCGCAAGATTGCGCCGCGTCGGCGCCGCGCCCCACATTTTCGGGTTCATCGCGGGCGCCAGCAGCAGCGGGCAGTCGCGCGCCAGAAGCACGGCGCTTGCGAGATCGTCTGCAAGGCCATTGGCCGCTTTCGCGATCAGATTGGCGGTCGCCGGCGCAACGACGATCAGGTCGTTTTCGCGCGCAAGGCGGATATGGCCGACATCCTGTTCCTCGGTGCGGGAAAACAGATCGGTAAACACATGCCCGCCGGACAGCGCGCCGACGGCCAGCGGGGTGACGAATTCGGTCGCCGCCACCGTCATCACCGGCGTCACCCGCGCGCCGCGCTCCTTCAGCCGCCGGATCAGATCGAGGCTCTTATAGGCCGCGATACCGCCGGCGATGATCAGAAGAATGCGTTTGTCTTTCAGCGACATGATAAGCCCGCCCGTTTCGTTGCAACGGTTTTAGCACGATGCGGACAAAGAAAAACCCCGCAGTGTGCGACTGCGGGATCGGGCGACCGACAATGCTATCCACTTTACGGGCGTCATTCTCGGGCTTGACCCGAGGATCCAATCACGCAG
Source organism: Martelella mangrovi (assembly GCF_040545495.1). NCBI lineage: Bacteria > Pseudomonadati > Pseudomonadota > Alphaproteobacteria > Hyphomicrobiales > Aurantimonadaceae > Martelella > Martelella mangrovi. The sequence continues at coordinate 19,774 of NZ_JBEPLY010000001.1, read as the reverse complement.
CCAAGCGCGCGGGGCTGATATATTATAAAGGATTGTTTTATTTGATATCCATCCAGATTTTCCTGTCGCGCCGAGACGTGGTTAGACCCTCGGGTCAAGCCCGAGGGTGACGCTGGAGAGAGAGCCGTCCTTGTCCGTCAGGCGGCGGCAAGCGCGTAGGGTTTGATCAGCAGGTCGGCGGGAATGTTCCAGTGCGTACTGATCGTGTGGATCTGTTCCTTGGTCAGTGAACGTTTCCGGTTGAGAATTTCCGAGGCCCGTGATTTCGATCCGATCAGTTCTGCCAGATCGGCCTGTGTGCGACCGGCGGCTTCCATATTTGCTTTCAGCAGATCGATCGGATCGACATTGAGAGGAACCGTGTTGCGGGCTTCATAATCTCCTACCAGCAATATCAGCAGATCGAGCCTGTCTCCTTCAGGCGTATCGTCATCCGCACCCCAAAGGCGTTCGATCTCCACAAGCGCGGCTTCATACTGGTCTTCGGTTTTGATGATTTTCGGTTCCATATCATCCTCGTCGAAATTGCGCGATCCTGTGAGCATCAATCCTGTCATATTCGGCATGCGTGCCAATGAACTTGATGAATACGGCCTGACGATGGAAATCAAAAGCAGCGATCAGGCGGTAGTCTCCTCCTGCAATCTCGAAGCGTGCGCGGTCTGCCCCGAGCAGCTTGACCTTGCTGAAAGCATCGCTGACGTCCTGTAATCTGCGCCATTCAGCGCGCCGGACCGTCATGATCCAGTTTTCAATTGCGGCGGCAGCGTCGGGATGTTCCCGTGCATAATCATGCAAATGCAGGGTCTTGATTATCCGCATGTCAAAGTTCCCGTTCTGGGAATGGTGGTGCTGATCCGGGCAGAAGTCAATGACATTTCTGCAGGCACAGAAAAACCCCGCAGCGTGCGCCAGCGGGGTTTTCGTCGTTTGGGGGCTTGTGGCGGTCGGCGTTACTTCGAAAAATCGAGCGCGCGGTCGCCGTTTTCATCCTTCACGCGCGTCGGCAGGCCGATGTGGTTGAGGATGTGGAGGAAGGGCTTGGGCGGCAGTTCCTCGACATTGGCCATGGTCTTCACATCCCACTCGCCGGAGGCGACCAGGATGGCGGCGGCGACCGGGGGCACGCCGGCGGTAAAGGAAATGCCCTGCGAGCCGACTTCGTTATAGGCCTCCTTGTGGTCGGAGACATTGTAGATGAACACTTCGGCCGGCTTGCCGTCCTTCGTGCCCTTGACGAAATCACCGATGCAGGTCTTGCCGGTGTAGTTGGGCGCAAGCGAGGAGGGGTCGGGCAGCACGGCCTTGACCACCTTCAGCGGCACCACTTCCTGACCTTCCGCCGTCATCACCGGCTGTTCGGAGAGAAGGCCGAGGCTTTTGAGCACGGTGAAGACGTTGATGTAGTGGTCGCCGAACCCCATCCAGAAGCGGACATTGGGCGAGCCCATGTTCTTCGACAGCGAGTGGACCTCGTCATGGCCGGACATATAGGCCTTCTGCTTGCCGACAACCGGCAGGTCGAATTCGTGGCCGACCTCGAACATCTTGTTGGTCGTCCACTCATTGTTCTGCCAGGCGTAGACCGTGCCGGTGAACTCGCGGAAATTGATTTCCGGGTCGAAATTGGTGGCGAAATACTTGCCGTGGCTGCCGGCATTGATGTCGACGATGTCGATATCGGTGATGTCGTCGACATAATCGTCCTTGGCAAGGCGGGCATAGGCATTGACGACGCCCGGATCGAAGCCCGCGCCGAGAATGGCGGTCACGCCCTTTTCAGCGCAGCGTTCCTTGCGCTTCCATTCGTAGTTTGCATACCACGGCGGGGTTTCGCAGATCTTGTCGGGCTCTTCGTGGATGGCGGTGTCGATATAGGCCGCGCCCGTTTCAAGGCAGGCTTCCAGCACCGACATGTTGAGGAAGGCGGTGCCGACATTGATGACGATCTCGACGCCGGTCTGGTTGATCAGCGCCACGGTTGACGGGATGTCGAGGGCGTCGAGCTGGTGGGCGAGCAGAACGCCGTCCTGCTTCATCGCCTGCTTTTCAAGAACGCTCTCGATGATCGCATCGCATTTCGCCTTGGTGCGCGAGGCGATGTGGATGTCGCCGAGCACGTCGTTGTTCTGGGCGCATTTATGCGCCACCACCTGGGCGACGCCGCCGGCGCCTATGATCAGGACATTCTTCTTCATCAGGACAACGCCTCCGGTTTTTCAAATCCGTTGTGTCCGGCCGAGGGGCCAGTGAAATCAGGTGCGGCGCAAATCCTTGCGCGCGCGTGTGACGCCTTCATGAAAGGCTCGATACATAATCCGCATAGCCGAATTCGCGCACGGTGCGGATTGTGCCGTCTTTCTCGCGAATGGCAATGGCCGGCATTTTCACGCCGTTGAACCAGTTCTTCTTGACCATGGTGTAGCCGGCGGCATTTTCAATGGACAGACGGTCGCCGGGTTTCAGCGGTTCGGCAAAGGAAAACTCGCCGAAAATGTCACCTGCCAGGCAGGACTTGCCACAGATCATCACCTTGTGCGGGCCTTCGTCTGGCGAAAGTTTTGCCGGTTCGCGATAGATCAGCAGGTCGAGCATATGCGCCTCGATCGAGCTGTCGACAATCGCCAGGTCCTTGCCGTTGTAAAGCGTGTCGAGCACGGTGACCTCCAGCGTCGCAGCCCCGGTAATCGCGGCCTCGCCCGGTTCCAGATAGACCTGAACGCCGTATTTTTCGGCAAAGCCCTTCAGCCGTTCGGCCAGCTTTTCCAGCGGATAGTTTTCGCCGGTGAAATGGATGCCGCCGCCAAGGCTGACCCAGTCGAGGCGCGCAATCAGGTGGCCGAAGCGTGCCTCGATTACGCCGAGCATCTCGTCGAAACGGTCGAAATCCTCGTTTTCACAATTGTTGTGAAACATGAAACCGGAAACCCTGTCGAGCACGGCTTCGATCTTTTCCGGATCATGCTCGCCGAGGCGCGAGAACGGCCGGGCCGGGTCGGCGAGGTCGAAATCCGAGGTCGAGACTTGCGGATTGACGCGCAGGCCCCGGATCTTGTCTGCTGACTGGCTTTCGAAACGGGTCAGCTGGCCGATGGAATTGAAGATGATCTTGTCGCAGTTTGCGAGCACGTCTTCGATTTCGTTTTCGGCATAGGCCACCGAATAGGCATGGGTCTCGCCGCCGAATTTCTCGAAGCCGAGCTTGACCTCGTAAAGCGAGGACGAGGTGGTGCCGTCCATATAGTCGCGCATCTGGTCGAAGACCGACCATGTGGCGAAACATTTGAGCGCCAGCAGCGCCTTTGCGCCGGAGGCTTGCCGCAGCCAGGCGATCTTGTCGAGGTTCGCCTGCAGGCGGGATCTGTCGATCAGATAATAGGGGGTCTGCATAGCCGGGCCTTTCGGGTTGCGGCGAAAGGTCATGCCGCTTCGGGGTTTGGGCCTTATCTATCGAACGAACCGTCAAAATCAAGCTTGAGGCCCGACAAATCGCCGGCGGAAATGAAAAAGGCGGCCCCGAACAGAAGCCGCCTTTCGAATATTGCGTTTCACACGACCTCAGCCGGGAAGCACGACCACCTTGGTGCGGGTATCGGGATCGACGCGGGCGTAAAGGTCGATAATGTCCTGGTTGATCATGCGGATGCAGCCGGAAGACACAGCCTGGCCGATCGACGTCCAGTTGGGGTTGCCGTGGATGCGGTACATGGTGTCATTGCCGTTGCGGTAAAGGTAAAGTGCGCGGGCGCCGAGCGGGTTCATGATGCCGGGTTCCATGCCGCCGGCAAATTCCTTCAGCTCGGGCTGACGCTTGATCATGGCTGACGGCGGATGCCAGGTCGGCCATTCGGCGCGGCGGCCGATATAAGCCTCGCCGGACCAGCGGAAACCGTCGCGGCCGACGCCGATGCCGTAGCGCACGGCCTTGCCGTCTTCGAGCACGTAGTAGAGCAGCCGTTCCTTGGTATCGACGACGATTGTGCCCGGTGCCTGATCGGTTTCGTAGTCAACGATCTGGCGGCGGTACTTCTCGTCCACATCCGTGATCGGCACCCGCGGCAGGTCGATGCCCTCGTCATTGGTGGCTGCATAGGCGGAAACCGGCGCCATTCTGCCCGAAGACATGCCGTCGGTCGTGGTGCAGCCGGCAACGGCAAGCAGACCTGTTAAGGAGAGTGCAAGAAGAAGTGTTCTGATGTGCATAGGCTGACTCGTGACGACGATTGAACCGAAAAATGATAATGGTTAGCTGATAGAAGCTTATGGTTAACATTTCATTGCATGACAAGCGCAAGTGATGTGAAGTCCCGTGAATGGCCCTTCAGGGGCCATGCGCTGTTGTGAAAATGCATCGATCGGAAGGAGGTTCCATGGCGATTGTCGACCTTCACGCGAAAAACCCGACGGCCGACGGGCGTCAGTCCGAGCGCGCCATGCTGGTGCGGCGGGGCGTCCAGCACCTGATGAAGCACATGCGCAATGCCGCGATCAGCGAGATGACGCTCAGGAACGGACGGCGCGCCGATCTCATCTGTCTGACCGAAAAGGGCGAGATATGGATCATCGAGATCAAGTCATCGATCGAGGATTTCCGTGTCGACCGCAAATGGCCGCAATATCGCGATTATTGCGACCGGCTGTTCTTCGCCACCCATGCCGATGTGCCGCTGGATATCTTTCCCGAGGATTGCGGGCTGTTGCTGGCTGATCGCTACGGTGCGGAAATCATCAGGCCGGCGCCCGAACACAAGCTGGCGCCGGCGCGCCGCAAACTGCTGACACTCGCTTTTGCCCGTAATGCCGCCGAGCGGCTGACAGCGGCGGAACTGGTGCTGGAACGGCTCGAGGCGGAGGGGATTACGTTCTGAACGACCGGATTGTCAGCGCGGCGCGCGCTTGGCGAGGATCCGCTGCAGGGTGCGGCGGTGCATGTTGAGGCGGCGTGCGGTTTCCGAAACATTGCGGTCGCACATCTCGTAGACCCGCTGGATGTGTTCCCAGCGCACCCGGTCGGCCGACATCGGATTTTCCGGCGGGTCGACCTTTTCGCCCGGCGCCTGGGTCAGCGCGTGAACGATATCGTCGGCATCAGCCGGTTTTGCCAGATAGTCGAGCGCGCCGAGCTTCACGGCGGTCACGGCCGTGGCGATATTGCCATAGCCGGTCAGTACCACGATGCGGGTATCTTCTCGGGCCTCGCGAATGGCGGCGATCACATCAAGGCCGCTGCCGTCTTCCAGCCTTAGATCGACGACCGCATATTTCGGAGGCCGCGCCCTGGCGCTTTCCACCCCTTCGGCAACGGTGCCGGCAGTGTCGATCGAAAAGCCGCGCGTTTCCATGGCCCGGGCGATACGGCGCAGAAAGGGCGTGTCATCGTCAACGATCAGCAGGCTCATTTCGCCGCTGGAACCGCCCGCTGTTTCATCCCGCCCGATACCCGGTATTTGCGTGTCGTCCATATCTGCCATGCCTGAAATCTTCCCGCGGCAAATGACCGCGCTCCAATGGTATCAGATGCTTATGACTCCCGAAAGCCGGGGGGTAAACCCTAAAAGACCCACGGGGAGTGACAGGCAGGCAGGCCGCCGGCGGTGTTTTCGAAAGCAGGCGGAAATGTTGCGGCAGGGCCGGATGCCTGCCGCTCAGGGACATGGTCGAAGCGTTTTAACCGCTGAGCCGCACGAGGGCGGAGAGCACATCGGAGCGGCGCAACAGGCCGACCAGCCGGTTGCCGTCGACCACGGGAAACACCCGGTGCGGATGGGCAATGAAGGCTTCGGCGGCGGTGACCAGATCGGCACTGGCCGGCAGGCTGACGGCGTTGTGGCTCATATAGTCGGCCACCGTGCCTTTCCATTCCTGATAATAGCTTGCCTGAAGCGCCGGGTTGAAACAGTCCTTCTGGGTGAGGATGCCGCAAAGCATGCCGCTGTCATCGACAACCGGGGCGGCGGCCGCCTTGCTTTCGACCAGCAACGCCACGGCGCGCCGGATCGGCGTTTCCGGGGTGACGGTCAGCGTCTCGGTCTTGGTGATCTCGGCGATCGTGTCCGTCATTTCGCCGGCCTCTGCCCACGGTTCGGGCAGCCCTCGCAGGCCGCTTCCTTCATGCAGGCCATGCCGCCGCACGAGCCCTTGAGCGGACCGCGTCCGACAAGAAGGCCGACAGCCAGGCCGCCCATGCCCAGAAGCACGATCGCAATTGCCATCAGGATTTCCATGTCAGTACTCCTCTCTGGAACACTATAGCAGAAAACGGCTGAAACCGCCCGTGGTTTCACGTCGCAGGCCCTCACCGTCGTGAAACAGGAAAAGGGCGGAAATCGCGCGGTTGCGCGCAAGCGCCGGACCGTTGCCGCCGGCAGCCGTCAGTGCCGTTGCCCAGCCATCGGCCGTCATCGCGTCGGGGGCGAGCACCGAAACCGATGCGATGGCGCCCTCGACCGGAACGGCATGGCGCGGATCGATGATGTGGCTGTAGCTGTGGCCGGACAGCGTATAGCTTTGCGCGCGAAGACCCGAGGTGGCAACGGCGCCATCGGCAAGTTTCAGCACGCCGGCGCCGCCGGTTGCCTTCAGGCGCGGGTCTTCGACGGCGACCTGCCATGGCCGGCCGGCGGGATGGTTTCCGCGGGCGACAAGCTCGCCGCCGAGGTCGATCAGGAAATCCGTATGGCCGGCATCCAGAAGGCGTTCGGCCATCAGGTCGAGCGCGCGCCCCTTGGCAATGCCGCAGAGGTCCATGGTCACGCCGCCCTGGGTCTTTTCGAGGCGATTGCCGTCAACGGCGAGCGCATGCCACAGTGGCGGTGCGCCCTCTTCGGCGGTTTCTCCCGTAATTGGCCCGAAGCCGAAACGCGCCACCAGCGGGCCGACGCTCGGGTCGAACCAGCCGTCGCTGCGGATTGCGATATCGAGTGCCGCGTCAGCCACGAAAGCGGTTTCGGCGGAGACCGGCCGGCCACCGGCGCCGGCCGCGTTGAACGCGCTGATCTCGCTATCGGTCCGCCAGGGCGACATCATCCGGTCGATGCCGGCAAGCAGAGCCTCGATGTCGCCCCGCAGTGCTTCCGGCCTGCCGCTATCGGGAACCGTCACCCGCCATGTCGTGGCAAAGGCCTCACCGGTGATCTGTTGCGTCGCAGGCGCTGATCGCACGATCGCCGGGGTTTTTGCACGGGCGCCGGCAGCGGCCAGAAAAGCCGTTCCGGAAAGTGCGAGAACGCGGCGGCGGGTCAGAAAGGTTTGGCGTGCGTTCATGGGTCAGACTCCGAAATCGTCGTAGAAGATGGACTTCGACTCGACACCGAGCCGGTGCAGGGTGGAGATCACCGCCGAAATCATCACCGGCGGTCCGCACATGTAATATTCACAGTCTTCCGGTGCGGGATGGCGGGAGAGTTCCGCGCGCACCACATCGTGGATGAAGCCGCTTGCCCCCGTCCAGCGATCGCCCGGTGCGGGATCGGAAAGCGCCGGTGTCCAGGAGAAATTGTCGTGTTCGGCGGCGATCTTCTCGAATTCCTCGACATAGAACAGGTCGGCGACCGAACGCGCGCCGTAGAAATAGCGCATCCGCCGTTGGGTGTTCTTGCCGATCTGGTCGTGGATCATGGCGCGAAGCGGCGCCATGCCGACGCCGCCGCCGATGAATACCATTTCGCGCTCTGTCGGCTGCACCTCGAATTCGCCGAACGGCCCGGAGGCCTCGACTTCATCGCCCGGTTTCAGGGCGAACAGCCAGGAGGAGACGATGCCCGGCGGAATTTCCTGTTCGCGCCCGGGCGGCGGCGCGGCGAGGCGGATATTGAAGACGGCGCGTTCCTGTCTGGCATCTTCCGGCCGGCAGGCAATCGAATAGGCGCGGGTGACGGATTTTTCGGCGTAGGAGGTCATGTCCGACCAGCCGGAGACCCGCCAGGGCTCGCGAAACGGCGGGTCGATGTCGATATCGCGGAAATCAAGTCCGTATGCGGGTGCGGTCAACTGCATGAAACCGCCGGCAACGAAATCAAACGGCTGGCCTTCGGGCAGTTGCAGCACCAGTTCGCGGATCAGCGGCGCCTTCATCTCGTTGGAAACCACGCGGCAGGTAAAGCCGGTCGCCCCGACGAAATCCTGCGGCACGGTCACCGAGCAGGGGCCTCGAAGCGCGGTCTGGCAGGCAAGGCGCATATGGGCCTTGCGTTCGGCGGCCGAAAGCACGCCGCGTTCGGTGGCCTGCGCTTCGCCCGCGCCTTCGCCTTCCACCTGCACGCGGCACAGTCCGCATGTGCCCGAACCGCCGCAGGCGGCGGGAATGCCGATACCGGCGCCATGCAGCACACCGAGCAGGCGGTCGCCGCGATTGGCCTCGATTTCCATCGTATCGTTGACCTTGACCATCAGCGCTTCGGCAGGGATCAGGCGCGCGCGGGTGATCAGCAGCGCCAGCGTCAGCACCAGGACGAGGCCGATAATGACAATGGCTCCAACAGCGATCTCGTTCATGGCGTCACCATTTGCGCAAATGCCGAAAAGCCGAGTGACATCATTCCGGCCAGTGTGAAGGTAATGCCGAGCCCGCGCAGCCCCTGCGGCAGGTCGGCATAGGAAAGGCGTGCCCGGATCGCGCCGAGCAGAACCACGGCAACGCCGAAACCGAAACCGAGACCGATGCCGAAGACCGCCGATTCACCGACACTGTAATCGCGGTCGACCATGAACAGGCTGCCAGCGAGAATGGCGCAATGCACCGTCAAAAGCGGCAGAAAGACGCCGAAGGAAGAGTAGATGGCCGGGAAGAACCGGTCGAGCACCATTTCCACAAGCTGCACCGTCGCGGCGATAACGCCGATGAACGAGATCAGCTTCAGGTAGGAAAGGTCGACATCCGGCATGCCGGCCCAGGCCCATGCACCCGGCGCCAGAAGGGCGTGATAGATCAGCTGGTTGAGCGGCACGGTGACGCCCAGAACCGCGGTCACGGCGATGCCCAGGCCGATGGCCGAGCCGGTGCGCCGCGACAGCGCCAGAAACGTACACAGACCGAGAAACAGCGTCAGCGGCGCATTTTCAACGAAGGCTGCGCTGAGAAACAGGGACCAGAGGTCACTCATCATCTGGCCTCCTCTGTTTCCGGCGGGTTGAATTCGGACGGCTCGGCCTGTTCCGGCAGGACGGAGCGAATAGCCCAGACCAGCCCGCCGAGCATGAAGAAGGCGCTCGGGGCGAGCAGCATCAGGTTGAGCGGCGTGAACCAGCCGCCATCGGCGACCACGGGAAAGACCTGATATCCCATCAGCTTGCCGGCGCCGAACAGTTCGCGCGCCGATCCGATGATGATCAGCACCAGCGAATAGCCGAGCCCGTTGCCGAGCGCGTCGACCATGGAGGGCAGCGGCGGGTTGGAGCGCGCATAGGATTCGGTCCGCCCCAGCACCAGGCAGTTGGTGGTGATCAGGCTGACGAACACCGAGAGCTTGCGGCTGATATCGAAGAGATAGGCTTGCAGGATCTGGTCGATGACCACCACCAGCGAGGCGACGATGACGATCTGCACGATCAGCCGGATGGAATCGGGAATATGGCGGCGGATCAGGCTGACAAGCATGGACGACAGCACCAGCACCGTGGTCAGCGAGGCGGACATGGTCAGCGCGGTCGCCACCGAGGTGGTTACCGCCAGCGCCGAACAGATGCCGAGGATCTGCAGCGTCACCGGATTTTGCTGGACGAGCGGCTCCGTCAGCGTCGACCAGAGTTTGGTGCGATCCGCCATATCAGAACTCCCCGCGCTGGACGGCGTCGATCAGCGGGCCATAACCTTCCGGCCCGCCCCAGAACCGCATGATCTTGGTGAATGCGTTGCCGGTGTTTGTGGCGCCGGTGATGCCATCGACCTCGTATTCATTGCCGGCGGCCCCCTTGGCGACGGCAAAGCGCACATCGCCCGTGGCGTCGGCCAGTTCGGTGCCGGGGAACTGCGCCAGCCAGGCCGGCTCCTCGATGCGCCCGCCAAGGCCGGGCGTTTCCGCCTGGTTGGTGATGGCAAGGCCGGCGATGGTGTTCATGTCGCCGCGCAGCGCCAGGATGGCGTCGATCGGCGCCTGATAGCCCGCACCGCTGATCGGCAGCAGCGCCAGCGAGATGTCACCGTTTTCACCGCGCAGCAGATAGATCTGGGCATAATCCGGCCGCCGGCCGAGACCCGCCGTGTCCTCTCCGGGCGAAAGCGTGGTCCAGTTGGCCGCGTCGTCCAGCGCGGTGGCAAGTGTTTCGGGCGTCACGTCCTGTGCGGCCGCGCCCTCGGGCAGGTTGATCACCACGGTCGAAAGCGAACCGCCGGACTGTTCCAGCAATTCGGTCATGCCGGGAATGCCGGCAACCAGCGCTTCCAGCCGGGCCTGTTCTTCCGCCGCGCGGTTTGCCGCCTGGATTGGCCGCAGCACGACGGTCGCCCCGCTCACCAGAAGCGCACAGACGGCTGATACAAGAAAGGCGACAATGACGGTCTTGGTCCGGTTTTCATTCGGCAGTGCGAGGAACCGGCGCCATGCCGAGATGGGGTTCATGTCAGCCATGACGTCTTCTCCTTTGGGCAAGCCACACGGAAATTGCGGCTTCGTCCAGCAACGGGGCGGCAAGCGAGGTCAAAAGCGCTGCCGACACCGCCATCTGCAAGGGGGCGGCGCTTTGCCAGCCGAGCGTGAACAGGATTATCAATGCGCCGAAAAAGGCGCCGTTGAGCCAGCCGCCGAGCCGGGTCGAGGCGCTGGCAACGGGATCGGCAACCAGCAGGACGAGAACCACGGCGACGGCCGGCAATATCGGTTCAATCGGCACACCCGCCAGCCGGGCGCCGCCGATGACGATCACCGCGCCGGCAATCACCCGTGCGGGCATCACCCCGGTCAGCGCGCCGAGCAGGGCAGCCGGGATGGCCGCCCAGGCCAGCGGCAGCGGCAGTTCCGGCCAGGGCGCGGTCACGAAACCGAAGCCGAGAAAGGCCAGTGTTACAGTGGCAGGGTTCAGCACATTGCGTCCCCAGCCGCCGAACACGAGTTCCGCCATGACCGAACCGAAGCTGATGCCGAGGACCAGTTGAATGATGCTGAGATCCTCGGGCGCCAGCATGGCGATCGCAAGCGCCGTCAGCGCGCCGGCAAAGGATGGCGGCTGGGCGCGTGCCAGCATGAAGATGACATGCCACAGGCCGGAAATGATCAGCGCCAGCAGCAAAAGGCCAATAGCGTCCAGCCCGCCATACCACAACCAGGTCAGCGCCAGCGGCATGACCGAGATCAGAAGAAGCAGGGCGACAGTTTCGCGGTCCCACAAGCCGTGATTCATGCCGGCGCCTCCTCTTGTTCAATGGCATTCAGCAGCCCGCGCAATTGTGCGGCAAGCGATGGTTCGGAGGATGTGACGTAATCGACCAGCGCGAGATCCTCCTCCAGCAGCGACAGGGCGCCAAGGCGGGCCGCGGCTTCCTGATCGCCGGCCGAAAGCGCGCGCATCAGTGCCGCGGCGGGAATATCACCGCCGAACGACTGGGAAAGGGCTGCCGTCGGAATGATCGGCAACGGCCGGGAAGCGCGTGTCAGTGCGGCGGAAAACCAGTGGCCGCGCCGCCTGCCGGACCCGCGGGTCACCACGCTGGCCTGCCGGTCGCGCGGACCCAGCCAGTGCGCGGGCCTGCCGTCGAGCACGGAACCGGCGAGCACCTGATAGGGACCCGGCCGCACATAGCCGTGACAGAGGCCGCGCAGGTCCGCACCGGGCTGACAGCGCAACAGGCGCGGCTCGCGCATGGCCGAACCGGTGACGGTGACAAGACGGGTTTCGGACAGAAGGCCGGTGGCCAGAAGATCGCCGAGATCGGCGACATCCTCGGCATGGATATCCCAGACGCGCGCCTCGACTTCGGCCGGTGCGTGATGGTGGATCTGGATGCCGGCAAGTCCCTGCGGGTGCAGCTTGCCGCAGGTAATGCGGCGCACCGTGCCGGTATCGGCAAGGTCGAGCGTCTTGCCCTTGGTCTCGCACAGGAAAACGGCGTCTTCGGCCAGAAGGTTGAGCGCGGCAAGGCCGCGCGCCAGCGCCTCCTCGCGTCCGGCAAGCGCTGTTTTCGGGTCGGGGGCGGCGGGCCGTGAATCGGCGGCCATCACGAAAATTGCGGTCGGGGTCTCGGCAAGGCCGGGCATATGCCCGAAAGGCCTGCTGCGACAGAGGCGCCAGAGACCGGCGTCCTGCATCAGCGCGCGCAGGGCGGCAGCGTCATTGCCGGCCCCTTCGGTGGCAAATTGATGCCGTCCGCCGCCGTTCTCGCGAAACAGCAGCATCTGGATCAGCCGACGGCCGGGATTGAGCTCGATGGCCGCCACGCGGGCCGCCATCGGGGCGACGAGCCTAACGTCCGGCGCACCGCGCAGCGAAAGCAATGGCTGACCTTGCGCGACCAGGGCGTCAACCTCGACCAGCGGCACAACCCGGAGTTCTTCCCCGAAAGCAGGCGTCAGCGCCGCTTCCTCGGTGAGAAGCGTGTCGGCAACATGATCGTCTGGCAATGAAGGGCCGGTCGGTACGGACAAACCGGAAGAAAATAGGCGGTCCAACAAAACACTCCTGAGACTTTCCGCATGAAACCCTACGGTCTATCCGACATTTGATTTGCCGGAACGGGCCGAATTGATTAGCATACTTAAAACGCAGACTATGAATTTTCAGCGGGGGTGAAAAGCCATGTCTTCAGAAGTGAAGCGATTTTCTTCAATTTTCGTCGCCATTATTGCGGCGAGTTTGACATTTGTCAATTCTGATACTGTTTCGGCGCAGGACAACGATGAAGGCGAAGCGGCTGTTGATGCGCTGGAGCTTTTTGTGATGCCGCAGTCCGGGCCGTTCAGACCGGACCAGATTTCGATACCGCAGCAGACCATGATCGAGGCCTGGGCGCGTTCGGCGCATGCCGATGCCTCGGCTGAAGCCTTTACGCACTGGGATGGCGAGGGCGAGGTGCCCGCAAGCTGTTCCACCTGTCACTCCGGCGCGGGCTTCCGCGCCTTTCACGGGCTGGATGGCAGCGAGCCCGGTGTGGCGGCGGCCGTGCCGGTCGGCGGTGTTGTCGACTGCGAGACCTGCCACAATCCCGGCCTTGCCGAAATCACCGCGATCACCCTGCCCAGCGGTGTCGAGCACCCCGTCAAACCCGGTGTCGAGGCGGCCTGTCTCACCTGTCACTCCGGTCGTGAGGCCGGGGTGAGCGTGTCGAATGCCGTCGGCGACAAGGCCGAGGATACGCCGGATCCCGAAATCGGTTTCGTCAATCCGCATTATGCGCTGGCCGGTGCCGTGCGTCTCGGCGCTGTCGGTGCGGGCGGCTTCGAATATCCCGACAAGACCTATTCGGGCCGGTTCTTCCATGCCCGTCCGGTGGCCGACTGCGTTTCCTGTCACAATCCGCACACGCTGACGGTCGCCGAACAGACCTGTCTGACCTGTCACGAGACCGGAAATGTCGACGAAATCCGGATTTCGCGCGTGAGCTATGACGGCAGCGGCGATCTTTCCAAGGGCATCCGCTCCGATGTCGCCAACAATGCGGCGCTGCTGATGGAGATGCTTCAGGATTATGCCGCCAATGTCGCCGGCACGCCGATCGTGTTTGAGCCGCATTATCCCTATTTCTTCGTTGATGCGGATCAGGACGGTCGCGGTGATCAGGTCGACGGGCGCTCTGTAAACTATAATGCCTGGACGCCGCGCAGCCTGAAGGCGGCCTATAACTGGAAATTCGTGACGGCCGACCCCGGTGCCTTCGCGCATAATCCGCAATATGTGCTGGAACTGCTCTACGATTCGATCGAGGACCTTTCCGGCCCGCTTGAGGTCGATGTCAGCGAGCTGGGGATCCAGCGCTAGGTATCTTCGGATTTCTGCTTCTCGCCGGGCCTCTCGCCCGGCGGGACATTCTGTTGCTGGTCGGCGGGCCGGACACTTCATGCCGGTCCCGCCGCTGCACGTCAGCGCGGCATTCGTGAAGGCACGACAGGAGAGGGTAGGAGGGTGCCGTCGATATCGGCAATTCTCCTGAGATAATTGCAGGCTTGCCTTTCGCCGGTCATTCGGCCAACGTCTTTTTCGATGCAATTTTCGGAGGAAGGCATATGGCGGTAACAGCCGGCGAGCGCAATCGGGCGCTGTTTCTGGGCAGTATGGGCGGCGGTCTGGAATTCTATGATTTCGTGATCTACGCCTCCTTCGCCTCGCAGATCGGCAAGACCTTCTTTCCTTCCGAAGCGGCGGCGACCCGCCTTCTGGCCGCGTTCGCCGTCTTTGCCGCCGGTTATCTGGTGCGCCCGCTTGGCGGCATCCTGTTTTCCCATTTCGGCGACAGGCATGGCCGCAAGCTGATGCTGCGCGTCTCGATCGCCGGCATGGCCGGCGCCACCTTCCTGATCGCCTTCATGCCCGGCTATGCCACCTGGGGCATTGCGGCAACTGTCGCGCTGGTCGTGCTGCGCATGGTGCAGGGGCTGTGTCTTGGCGGGGAAATTCCCGGCGCGATGACGCTGATCACCGAAACCATGCCGAAGCGGCGCGGCCTTGCCTGCGGCTTCCTGTTCATGATCATCAATGTCGGCATGCTGGCCGCCCAGGCCGTGCAATGGGCGATCGAGCACCTGTTGAGCGATGCGGCCGTTCTGTCCTATGGCTGGCGCATCGGCTTTTTCATCGGCGGTCTGGTGGCCATTGCCGGTTTTGTGCTGCGCGCGCGCCTTGCCGAAAGCCCGGCCTTTGCCGAAATGGAAGCCTCGGCTCACAAGGTGCCACTGGCCGCCCTGTTCCGCGATAATGCCCGCGCCGTCTGGCTGGGCCTGTTCATCACCGGGCTCGGGGCTGCCGCCGTGCCTCTGCTTTACCTCTACATGAACAGCTATCTGACCGATTTCCTGCACTATGACCCCGATCAGGTGGCCAGCGCCGTGCTCATCGGCATCGTCGTGTTTTCGCTGCCCATGCCCGTTGCCGGGGCCATTTCCGATTTCGTCGGCATCAAGGTTCCGGCCTTTGTCGCGTCCTTGCTGCTGGCGATCGCGGCGATCCCTGTCTATGTCTGGATACATGAAGGGGTCACGTCGCTGATGCCGGCCATGATCGTGATTTCGCTGATCGGCGCCTTTGCCTGGGGTGTCGGCCCGGTGCTGCTGACGGCGATCTTCCCGACCGATGTGCGTTATACCGGTGTCGCCTTCGTCTACAATATCGGCTTTGCCATTGTCGGCGGGCTGACGCCGTTGCTGGCAACCTTCATCATCCAGCAGACCGGCATCACGGTTGCGCCGGGCTTCCTGCTGGCCTTGTTTGCGGCCCTTGCCACGGTTGCGATCTTCCTCACACAGGTGATCCCGGCGCAGAAGTCTCAGCTCTGATCGGCTGTTTCGGTTTCCATCCGCCAGCGCGGCCACGAGACGGTGATGCGCGCGCCGCCGGCATTTTCGAATGTCAGATGCGCGCCGGAGCGCTCCAGCAGGGTCTTGGCAATGAACAGGCCGAGGCCAAGCCCGCCGGCGCGGCTGTTGGCCGGGTCTTTCGGCCGGTCGGAGACGAAGGGATCGCCGATGCGCGGCAGGATATCCGGCGTATAGCCTTCGCCGTCATCGGTGACCGTGATCGTCACCTGTGTTTCGCTGTAACGCGCGTCGATCGTGACCTTGCGGCGGGCATGCTCGACGGCGTTTTCGACGATATTGCCAAGCCCGTAGATGATGCCGGGATTGCGAGTTCCCACCGGCTCGCCGCTGGTTTCGCCTGAAACCCTGATTTCCATTTCGGCAATGAACGGCCGGTGCGGCGCCGCGACCTCCTCGATCAGCGAGGTCAGCGGCAGGCGGCGCATATGCGCCTCGTCCTCATTGGAAAGCGAGGTCAGGCGGCCGAGAATTTCACGGCAGCGCTGGCTCTGGCTGACCAGTAGCTGCACATCCTCGCCATGGTTGGGATCATCGGAAAGCGCGCGCGCCATCTCCTTGGCCACCACCGAAATCGTGGCAAGCGGGGTGCCGAGTTCATGTGCGGCGGCGGCCGCCAACCCGTCGAGCTGGGAAAGATGCTGTTCGCGTTGCAGCACCAGTTCGGTGGCCGCCAGTGCATCGGAAATCTGCTGAGCCTCAAGGGTGATGCGCTGGGCATAAAAGGCCGCAAAACCCAGCATCGAGATAATGGCGATCCAGATGCCGAATTTCAGGATCGGCTCGATCTCCAGAATAATCCCCTCGTGCCAGGGCAGGGGAAACGGGCTGAGCGCCAGCGCCGAAACGCCGGAAACCGCAAAGGCCAGAAGCGCAAAGGCATAATGCAGCGGCAATGCGGCAAAGGAGATGATCACCGGCACGCAGATCAGCGGCGCAAACGGATTGGCAAGCCCGCCCGTCAGATAAAGCAGCGCGGTAAGCTGCAGAAGGTCGAAGCCGATCAGCGAAAAGGCGATGCGCGGGGAAACCCGCTGGGTCGCCGGGAAATGCAGGCTCAGGACCAGATTGCCGAGCGCCAGGGCTAAAATCAGCGCCAGAACGGGAAACAGCGGCATCGGAAAATCAAGCCCGTAGGCAACCGTCAGTGCGGTTGCGGCCTGTCCGGCGACCGCCAGCCATCTGAGCCGCACCAGCGTCTGCAGGCGCAGGCTGCCGCGACGTTCCTGTCCGACCATTTCCGGGACCGGTGCTTTCATTGCGAAATCTCCCTTCGTCCGTGGCAGCGGCGCAAACCGTTGAATGATGGCGTCATCGTCTCATGTTCCACGCGGTTTTGCGCGCCGTGTCGCTTCCGCATTGGCGGGGTCCTCCGGCCAGACATGTTTGGGGTAGCACCCGCGCATGTCGGCACGCACATCCTTCCACGATCCCGCCCAGAAACCGGCAAGGTCCCGCGTCGTCTGGATCGGCCGTCCCGCCGGTGACGTCAACTCCAGCAGCAGCGGCACGCTTCCCGCAATCTTCGGATGGCTCTTCAGCCCGTAGAGCATCTGCACGCGAATGGAAAGCACCGGCTCGTCGCCATCATAGCGGATCGGCACGCGGTCGCCGGTGGGGGCGGTAAAATGCGTCGGCGCCAGCCGGTCGAGGTCGGTGGCAAGCGGATAAGGCAGCAGCGCCTGCAGGCCCTGGGTCAGGCTTTTCGGGCTGATCGCCGAAAGTGCTGCGACATTGCCCTGAAAAGGCGTGAACCAGATATCGAGGCTTTGCAGCAGCCCCTCTTGCGAGACATCCGGCCATGGCGCTCCGAGCTTGCGGTGAAGGAAGCCGATGCGCTCGACAAGATGTGCCGCGTCCTTCGGGAGGGTGAGGAGTTCAAGCCCGTGCGTGCGCAATCCTTCGGCAAGGGCTTCGGCGGCTTTTTCCCCGGCGGGCTTGCTGCCGGGCCGTTCGGCCAGCACCAGCGCGTCAAGCCGGGTCACGCTGCGCGTCCGCACCGAAAGGCTCTGTCGGTCGAAGCGGCATTCCTCGCGGGTCACAATTGCGTCGGCACGCGCTTTAAGGATTGTTTCACGTGAGACAGGGCAGGCAGCAAGGATGCGCCCGCGCGCGGCCGCGCCCGTCAGATCGGCGATGACCAGGAAATCATGGGCCGCCAGGGGATCGTCTTCGGCCAGCTCCGCGCCGCGCCCGTTTGCCATCAGATAGCGGCCCCGGCCGCCGCGCGCCATGGCAATCCGGTCGGGAAAGGCATGGATCAGGGCCGCGCCGGGATCGAAGGGTTCGCCGCTTCTGCCGCCGCCGGTCGTTTTGGCGATCCGTCCGGCAAGGCCACGTGCGGCCTCTGCGCGCGGGGTTTTCTCATGGCGGAAACGCCGCAAGCGCTCCGAAAGATCGAGGCTGTTGCCGCCAAGCCCCTGTTCGCTCAGGAGTACGGCGAGTTCGGCCGCCTCAAAGGCGTTGCCGGCTTCCGCTGCGTTGATGACCATGGCGGCAAGACGCGGCGGCAGGGGGATGGCGCGCATCAGTTCGCCGGTTTCCGTCAGCCGCCCCGCCGCATCCAGCGCGCCGAGCGCGCCCAGCAGTTTCGTCGCTTCAACATAGGCCGGCCCGGGCGGCTGATCGGCAAAGGAAAGCTGCGCGGGATCGGTGACACCCCAATGCGCAAGGTCAAGCGCAAGTCCGGAAAGATCGGACGACAGGATTTCCGGCGGGCTGAAGGCCGGAAGTGCGGCGGTCTGCCCCTCATGCCAGAGACGCAGCGCAATCCCCGGTGCGGTTCGCCCGGCACGGCCCGCACGCTGGTCTGCCGCAGCCCTTGAGACCTTCACGGTCTCCAGCCGGGTGATGCCGGTTGCCGGCTCGAAGACCGGCAGGCGCTGCAGCCCGCTGTCGATCACAATGCGTACGCCGTCGATCGTGATCGAGGTTTCGGCGATCGCCGTTGCCAGCACCACCTTGCGGCGGCCCTCCGGCGCAGGCGCGATGGCCGCATCCTGTTCGGCCCGCGACAGATTGCCGTAAAGCGGCGCAATGGAGACGGTCTCATCAAGCGTTGCGGCGAGCCGTTCCGCCGTGCGGCGGATTTCGGCCTGTCCCGGCAGGAAAACTAGGATCGAGCCCTCTTCGCTGTCGAGCATGGCAAGGGTCGCGGCGACGACATCGTCCTCGATGCGTGAGCGCGGCGGGCGCGGCTGATAGCGATGCTCGACGGGATAGGCGCGGCCCGCGCTTTCGATTACCGGCGCGTCGTCCAGAAGGCTTGCCACCTTTGCCGTGTCCAGCGTTGCCGACATCACCAGAAGCTTCAGGTCTTCGCGCAGGCCGTCGCGAATATCGAGCGCCAGCGCCAGGCCGAAATCGGCATCGAGCGAGCGTTCGTGAAACTCGTCGAAGATGACCACCGCGATGCCGGAAAGCTCCGGATCGTCCAGCGCCATGCGGGCAAAGACCCCCTCGGTCACCACTTCGATGCGGGTTTTCGCCGAGACCCTGGTATCAAGCCGCATGCGATAGCCGATGGTTTCTCCCGGCTTTTCACCGAGAAGGGAAGCCATGCGGAAGGCCGCCGCGCGTGCGGCAAGGCGGCGCGGCTCCAGCATGATGATCCTGCCCGCGCCCGCGAGGCCGCATTGAAGCAGATGAAGCGGCACCAGCGTGGTCTTGCCCGCGCCGGGTGGGGCGGCAAGCACGGCCCGACCGTTTTCATTGAGCGCCTGTTCCAGTGGTGACAGGACGTCGTTCACCGGAAGCATCTTCGTCCGCTCTCGCATGGGGTCTTTCAAAGTTTTCAACTCCGAAAAATTCGTTTGCGCATTGATTAAAGTAAAAGCGACCTATCAGCAAAGGCGGTATCAGCACGGTTCAAGGCGGCAAAACAGCCATTCAAGGGAGGTTGAAAGAGGCGGTTAAAAAACAGGCAAGAGCCGTATCTGCCTTATCATTATGCGCCCCGAAATGCTTAACGGACATTAACGTTTGTCTTTGAGTGTGTTCGTAATTTTCGTCAACAAAACCAGATACTTAACAAAAATGTCATTTTTTTTGGGGTTGGGAGTTGACGGTTTGCGGAAATGGGGTCTATAAGCCGCCTCACCGAACGACGGGGCGGCGCTGAGGCGGTGCCTACGGTTCGAAAAAATCTTCCGACAGGCTGGAATGCTGGGTCAGGCTGAACTTTAAGAGATTAGCCGAGAGAGGATTTGTGACGGGAATTTTCCGTCGGTTATTTGGACAATTTTATAATGAAGAAAGAGAAACGTGGCGAGCGGCTTTGTCGGTGAGCTTTCGGGCTTACCAAAGAGACTTAAGAAGCG